>JAEZHY010000053.1 GCA_023416335.1 Pseudomonadota bacterium
CCGGTGTGGAACCGCGGAGGGTGGCCCAGGCAGTGTCTTTTTGCTGCCTGGGTTCGAAGGACGGGAGGGGCGGAATTGAGTCTGCCGGCGAAGAACTGCAGGAGTGGAATCGCCGCCGCCTGTCGAACCCTCTTGCCTCCGGCCTGACCTGTCCTGACCAGGAAAATCCCCAATCCCAAAAAGAGCTTGATCGAGCCTTGCGAGAACGCAATAATGGGCTCGCAATCCATGAAAGACCAATTCCACACCTTCTGACTGGTAATAGAATCACCCGGGGATTCAGTCCCCTGTCCCCGAAGCAAGCGAAAAGGGCTGCCGGAGCCATTCCGGCGTCGCAATTTACCTGGCCGGCACCATGCCTCGGGCGAGTAACGGATGGAAGCTCCGCACCTGCATCGCAAAAGGCTGACACTGAGGACCCGGTTCGCCCTTATGGTCGGCGCGATCGTCTGTCTGTTCTGCATTGGGTCCGCCCTGACCGTCTATATGTATCTCAGGGAAAAAATGATCCAGGACACCTACGAGACGGGGCAAGCCATCTTTGCCCTGATGGACGGCATCGGAGCATACGTCGGCAATACGCTCCGGCCCAAAATGTTCAGTTTTCTCGACAGCCTGCCCGAGGATGACACTTTCATAGTGGAAGCGATGTCCACAACCCGGATTCGGCATGGAGTCATGGAGCATCTGGGAAAGAAGAACCCCGAGTTCCGGTATCACCGGGTCACGGAGTCTCCCCGCAACCCCGCCAACAAAGCCGGCCCGATTCATTCCGGGATGATCGAACGCTTCAAGGCCGATGAAGGTCCAAAGGAGTGGCACGGCATATTCGAAGAGGACGGAGAACAGACGTTCTTTATCGTTGTGCCTGTGTACGTCAAAGCAGAATGTCTGAAATGCCACGGCGCCCCGGAAGATGCACCCCCGGGCCTCATCAAGCTCTACGGCAGGGAGAACGGTTTTGGATACGACCCCGGAGAACTCATGGGGGTGGAGTCTATATCCATTTCACTCTCACCTGCCATGCAGGAGATAGAAGACCTCGCGATGCAGGTCTTCTCGATCGGTACCCTGGGCATGTTCGTCCTGTTTTTTGCAATCGACGGCACCTTTCTGCGTCTTATCGGCAAGCCGCTTCGCCGCATGTCGATGCTTTTCGAGAGTATCGGCAGCGGAGACACAAGTCTGGCCAAGGAAGTGCCGATTCAGACAATGGACGAGATAGGCGAGATGACCAGCGCGTTCAACACCATGGCTCACCACCTGACCGAAGCGCAGAAGACACTCCAGACCAATGCCGAGGTTCTTCAGTCGATTGTCGACGGCATAAGCGACCCGCTCGCACTTGTGAATGCCGACGGATCGCTGACTGTGATCAACCATGCCTATCAGGACTGGATCGCCAAGGGCTCCCCTGCCGTGCTTGGATGCTTCGCGGATGAAAAGAATGTCGAAGAGCGCGCGAATACTCCGGATGCAATGCTGAAGAAGGTTCTCGCGGCACAGAAAGCCTTGAGCACCGAGTGGACGGGGCCGGATGAGTGCTGCTACTTTATGAACTTCTATCCCGTTTTTGATGAGTCTGGTCACGTTTCCCAGATGGTGCATTACGTGCGCGACGTCACGATGCAAAAACGCGCGGAAAACCAGATGATGCACATGGAAAAGATGGCCGCGATCGGACAGCTTTCTGCGGGGCTTGCCCACGAAATCAACAATCCCATGGGAATAATCCGCTGCTACTCTAAACTGCTTGAACGCGACTTGCCGACGGATCATCCAGCCGTCGGGGATGTGCGGGTAATCGAGCGCAATGCCGAAGCATGCACACAGATTATCGACAGCCTTCTCTCGTTCGCCCGGCACGGTTCCACCCGAAAGGAACGATGCAGGCTCGACGACTGCCTGATGAGCATGACGGGAATGGTGGAAAGACAGTTTAAGCAGGAAGGCATTACCCTGCGTACCGATTTCGACCCGGGGATGCCCGAGTTCTTTTTCGATCCCGAGCGTATCAAGCAGGTCTTTATGAATCTCCTGATGAATGCACGGCAGGCGATGCCTGAGAAAGGGAGCATAACCATTACCACGAGCTACCATCCGGAGACCCGCAGTGCGGAGATCCGGGTTCGGGATACCGGCACGGGAATCAGCCCTGAAAACCTGGCCAGGATTTTCGACCCTTTTTTTACCACGAAGCAACCCGGCCGGGGGACAGGGCTGGGGCTGTCGGTGTCTTTCGGAATCGTCAAGGAGCACGGTGGCGAAATCTCGGTCGAGTCAACACCCGGGGGCGGATCGACCTTTATTGTCAACTTACCGGTAGAGACAAGCGATGACCAATTCCACTGAAACGCTGCTCATAGTCGATGACGCCGTCGATTGGCTGGGCGGACTGAAGCGCCTCATCGAACCGGAGCTGGACTGCCGGGTGATGGTGGCGGACACGGCGGCTGAAGCACTCCGGACCATGACGGCGCAACAAGTCTCTATTGTCCTTACGGATATCCGCATGCCGGATATGGACGGCATAGAACTGATGGAGCGCGTCAAAGTCCTGTATCCGGATACCAGCATCATCCTTATGACCGCCCACGGAACCATCAACCAGGCGGTAGAGGCTTTGAAGAACGGAGCATACGACTTCGTCACAAAACCCCTGGACACGAGCCGCCTGCTTCACATTCTTCGAAATTGCCTGGAACGTCAGCGGATCATGCGCAAGGCGGCAACCCTGGAAGAGATGCTGGTGGAAAAGGAGCATCTGTCTCTTTTCCAGGGATCGAGCCTCGCACTGCAACGCGTTCTGGCCACAATTCGAAAAATCGCCAAAACCGATCTCTCCGTGCTCCTGACAGGAGAAAGCGGCTCAGGAAAGGAACTCGCCGCCGCTACGATTCATGCCCTGAGCAACCGTTCCAGGAGGAAGATGATCGCGGTGAACTGCCCGGCAATTCCCGAAGCGCTACTGGAAAGCGAACTCTTCGGACACAGGAAGGGGGCTTTCACGCACGCGGTCCAGGACAAAGAAGGACTTATTGAAACCGCGCACGGAAGCACTCTCTTCCTCGATGAAATAGGGGACCTTCCAAAAACGCTCCAGACCAAGCTGCTGCGCGTGCTCCAGGAAGGGGAGATCAAGCCCCTGGGCGATCCCCGGACCAGGACGGTCGACGTCCGGGTAATCTCTTCGACAAATCAGAACCTGCAGGACAAAATCGCGCGGGGAGAATTTCGCGAAGACCTCTATTACCGGATCAACGTCGTTTCCATCCATATGCCCCCTTTGCGCGAGATGCGCGAGGACATCCCGATTCTGGCGATTCATTTTCTGAACCGTTACGTCGAGGAAACGAACCTTCCTCCCAAAAGTCTTTCAGCCGAAGCCATCTGCGCTCTCATGGAAAACTCCTGGAAGGGCAATGTCCGGCAGCTGCAAAACGCAGTTAAACGCGCCGCCGCTCTCTCTCCGGGAGATGTGATCCGGCCGGAACATTTCGATCTCGATGGGCCGGTTTCCGCCTTCGGGATCCCGCAGGCGAAGATGAACTGCGATCTTCCGTACAGCCAGGCGCGCGAACAGCTGTTGAGAGATTTTACAACCAGGTACCTTACCGAACTGCTGACCAGGACCAGGGGGAGCGTCAGCGCAGCCGCTCTGGCCTGCGGCCTCGAGCGTCAGTCCCTCCAGCACCTGATGCGCAAATACGGAATCCGCTCGGAACAATTCCGCAGGGATGAATAGCGTTAAGGGGTGCAAAAATCATCTTGCACCATGCCAAAATCGTATGGCATCAGCGAGTATTTTCCTCTTCTCCGTCTATAGCTGATTACTCACTTTTTTCCGCTAATTATCTGCAATCCACCATTTAGTCTCCTTTTTATATCGGCTTCGAGTACAGTGCCTCCCATATATCGTACTGCTCAGCTATTGGATAATATTAGATAAATCAGCATGGCATCTGGATTGCTACAATCAATAGATGAGCAATATCGAATGCTTGCGCGTCATTTCGGCTTTTTCCTGCTTTCATGTGTCTCTACCTCAGGGCCTACTCACTTCAGTCCAACTGTCGGGAGGTCCTGTTTATTGGCTTTCTACTCTACTACTGCTGAAGGGAAAGGGGCGAATATGGCAGAAGAAATATCTCCAACAGCCAGTCGTGAACCGGATTATGTCGTAATCGAGAGCGGCAGGACCAGCTTCAGGGACCTGTACACCAAAGAGGACTGGATGGCCATCTGGATGGGCTTCCTGCTCCTCATTGTGGGTCTGGGGCTCTACTTTTTCCAGCCTCCGCCAAAAGCCGCCGACATACCGAAACTCAATGCGACGATGAAGGAAGAGGCTGCAAAGGCGCCATTCAAGACCATCGAATGGCACAATGCATCCGCGGCGAAAAAAGGCATCCGGGCAAGAGACCAGGACTTCGGCAAGACCCTTCAGAGTTTTCTTGCCGCTCCCGGCGACTGGGACAGCAACCCGCTGGATGCGGTGTATCGCAGCAAGGAAGAGGCGGATGCGATGAATGCGGCCGCAAAGCCTGCCGCCGACAAGGCGAAAGCAGCCGAAGAAGCGGCCCTGGCCACTGCCAAAACCTCGCAGGCAGCAGCGGCAGCGGCACAGTTCAAGGATGCCGGCCTCAATGCGACCGCGGAGAAGGACATAAAAGCCTGGCAGGAGGCCAATGGCAAGGCATCCAAAGCCAAGTCCAAAGCAGGCAACAAACCCTTCAACCGCATTCCGTACCTTATCGGCCTCTGTGCCTTCCTGGCGATTTTCTTCGGTGCCGGTAAAGGCATTATGGGGCAAGGCTTCGGTAAGTTCGTGGCGGGATTTCCGGTGGTCTTTGTCCTGGCGGTTCTGGCATACATGGCTGAGACGCAGGCGCTGATGAAATACTGGGGATTTGGCTTTCCCCTGTGGGCCATTGTTTTCGGCCTGATCATCAGCAACACGATCGGCACTCCGAAATGGGTCCAGCCCGCGGTTGCCACTGAGTTCTTCATCAAGACCGGCCTCGTTCTGCTCGGGGCCGAGATCCTTTTCAACAAGATCCTCGCCATAGGCAAGCCGGGAATTTTCGTCGCATGGATATGCACTCCGATTACCCTGATCCTCACCTACTGGTTCGGACAGAAGATCATAAAGATGCCTTCCAAGACGCTCAATATAACCATATCTGCCGATATGAGCGTCTGCGGCGTCTCGGCAGCCATAGCGACCGCAGCCGCATGCCGGGCCAAAAAAGAGGAGTTGACCCTGGCAATCGGCCTCTCCATGGTGTTCACCGCGATCTGCATGGTAGCCCAGCCGGCTTTTGCCAAACTGGTGGGTTTGCCGGAGATCCTCGCCGGCGCCTGGATGGGCAGCACTATTGACTCGACGGGGGCAGTAGCAGCGGCCGGCGCGTTCTACGGCGAAAAAGCCCTGTATGTGGCCGCCACAATCAAGATGATCCAAAACGTTCTGATCGGCGTCACCGCTTTCGCCGTGGCTGTTTACTGGTGCGCCAGGGTTGACTGCATCCCCGGGCAGCAGGTGAGTTGGTGGGAAGTCTGGTACCGTTTTCCGAAATTCGTCATTGGCTTCATCATCGCTTCGATCGTGTTCTCGATTATAGACCAGAGCATCGGCAAAGACATGAGCACGGTCATAATCGACCAGGGAGTTCTGAGAGGCTTTACGAGGATTGCCCGTGAATGGTTCTTCGCCCTCGCGTTCACATCGATCGGCCTCGAGACGAATTTCAGGGAATTCGGACCTTACTTCAAGGGCGGGAAGCCTATTACCCTGTATGTATTCGGGCAAAGCTTTCAGCTGATGATCACGCTGTTGATCGGATATGTAATGTTCTATCTGATTTTCCCCGAAATCACCGCAGGGATCTGATGTATGATCGTCAGGACTAACGACATTCCCACAATATACGGCTGCGGGGCGGATGCCCCGCGGTCGAGGCCGATACTGTGGCTGAAGCTCCTCGCGGGATTCGTCCTGGTCTGGGTATTCATCTTTGTTTTCGGCTCCTTGTCGAGACTTCTTCCGGGCGCGGAGCATATGGCCGAAGTGATCGACGAGCGCGGTCTGAGGGCCACGGCCATTTATTATACGGACCTCGATGAGACTTACGAAGGCTCGGAATACATCCGCCACAGTCTCGAATCCGCCGCAAAGAAGGAATAAAGTTGACGCAAGCGGAACTTGACCGGAAAAAAGAACTGATCCTGGAGCGCGAAACGGCTTTCGCCAATCGGATCGGCGCCGCCGTTGTCGAAAAACCCAAGGTCAACTTGTGGATGGTCCTGCTTCCGATCCTGTTTCTCCACTTTATCTACAGAATGAAGAAGTACAAGGAAGGCCGCATGAAATTCACCGAGAATTTCATGCTGACACGCCAAAGAGCGATGGACACTGCTGCCGGGGCAGTAGCGGAAGGCGTCGAACCCGATATCGACGAGATTGTCCGCCGGGCTGATCTCTCGGAAGATATGAAAGGCCCTTACGCCGAATGGGTACGGGTCCTCGTCCGGCATTACATGGACCTGCTCGCCGTGCCCGGCGACGATTTCGAGTCGCTGGTGCGTTCGGCCTTCGGCAGGTTATCGAATTACCTGCTTGCCCTAAATCGCCTGAGCACCGTCGAGAGGCAGTTCTATTCCACCCTGAAAGAGCAGATGCGTGAGATGGAGGGCACGGGGGCCATCATCGCGACGATTCAGGAACGCTCGCATCAACTGCGGCGTGAACTTGCCGAGAGTATATTCGCCTGAAGCTAAAGACCGCGCGCAAGTCCCGATGACCGGCCGACCCGTCAGGCCGAATGGTTTCCGGCACTTGCCCTATAACCAGCGGAGCCGCGTAGGGTGGGCACGATAATGCCTGTGCCCACCCTCCTATGAGAGATGCAACACAAAAATGTAACGATTTATGCACGGCCGCCTCTAATTATGGGCGTCGCACTGCAGGCACCTTGAGGCTCTTGTTTCTCTTTTTTGGTTTGTGCCCCGATTGAAGCAACAGCACGAAGTGAGCGTAGGATGGGTGACAACCAATCGCTTTTCGGAACGCGCGGGAATGATTGGCCGGAGAGGCATAAGTCGCTGCCTGGAAACTCGGGAAAGTTGTCATACGGAAAAAGGAGTCGTATTTGATTGTCCCTGAGCTTTCCGGCGACTGAGAGGGGAACGAACCTCAAAAACCGATGGGTTCCCGCTCCGCTCCCACCCATCCTACGGCCCTTTCCGGTTTATGCCCGTCTCTCGAGAGGGGTGTGGCACCACCGGCTCTTAAGACGCCTACTCGTATCGCCGTCCATCTTTTTGCAGTGTTTTTCAGGGTCTTTTCAGCGAATGACAGGCACCTGCCGCCGGGTGGTCCCAGGGTCCGAAAGACGGGAGGGGCCGAGCCGAGTCTGCCGGCGAAAACCACAGGAATGGAATCGAAACCATCGAACCCTCTCGTCCCCTGCTGGTTCCCCAAGCTTTGGCCCATCGCCTAAACTTAACAGCTCCCGGCCGTCCTGCACTGAAGGTGCTGAATAATTAGAGCCCAGGGTAATCACCCTGGGGATGCCGGAATATCCGAAATTGCGTTACCCTGAAGGGGTTAAATAAGAATGCCTCCTCGCTCCGACGCATTGACGGTTGTTATGTAACCCTTTAAAGGTATAAGGGAAATTGTGGGTCGGCGCGATCCCCAGGGTGGCGCTCTGCTGACCTTGGGCTGAAATTATCTAGCGCTTTCAGCGCAAAAAACAACTCGGTTCGCTTAAGTTGACGCATATGAGTTCCAGCCCGAGAACCCTGAAAACGCTATCCGCCGGATTTCACCGAACGGCCCCGGTTTCGGTTTCAAACGCCCTGATCGCATCCCCTGTCGTCGCGAAGAAAGCGTCCCTGCCCACCTGGTCTACTATCCCCGAGCGCTCAAGCTGGGAGTAGACATCGTCCTCCACTTCGGCGAAAACCAGCTTTGTTCCGTGCTCTTTCAGCATCTTTTCAAGAGAGCGCAGGGTTGCGGCCGCCGAGAAGTCGATATCGTCCACCGCGCCCGCGGAAATGCAGAACCAGATCAGAGGAGGCTCTGCTCCTTTCGCGAGGCTGATGACCTCCCGGGACAGCATGTCGGAGTTGGCATAGTACATGCCGTGACTGAATCGGTAGATCATCAGGCCGGGAAGGAACTGTGCATTCGTATTCACCGGCCGGGATTTCCAGCCTTCCGGCTTAGCCGGCACGATGACTCCGTTTCTTGGCCGATATCCGTGGCGGGTGTGGCTCACCAGAGAAAGGATCACCGCGAGCAGGATCCCCTGCTCCACACTGCCGAAAATCACAACCACCGCCGTTATGAGCGCCACAACGAACTCTGCGGGCCGCTGCCTGTAAATCTGCTTCATCCCCGAGACGTCGATCAGGTCGATCCCAATAACGAACACTACGGCCGAGAGGGTTGCGACAGGCATGAACTCCAGCGGTTTTGTCAAGAATAGAAGCACAAGGAGGACAATCAGGCCGGTCACGATCTGTGCCAGCTGACTTCTCCCTCCCGCCCCGGCCGCCATCTCCGTTTTCGTGGGACTGCCGTTGACGACAAAGGTGCCGGTCAGACCGGCCCCAAGATTAGCCAGGCTGAGGCCCACAAGGTCCATGTTTTGATCGAGATTTTCACCAAACCGGGCGGCGTACGCGCGGGAAGTAGCCGCACTCTGGGCCAGGATCACGACGAAAATGGAAAAGGCTGTGGGCAGGAGCTTCCAAATGAGGGCCACGTTCATCGCACCTTTCGGCAAGCCGAATTTCGGAAGGCCTTTTAGAACCGGCCCCAGAACATGGACTCCATATTCCTGGAGATTTAACACCCAGCTCACGGCAATGGCGCCGATGACTGCTATGAGGGGGCCGGGGATCTTTTTCGAGATTTTTCGAGAAAGGAGAATCACCGCCAGAACCACGGCGGCGGTCATCAGGGTGTAGTGGTTCGTTTGCTGGAGATGCCGGACGGCATGTGCCAATCTGTCCACTGTTCCGTGCCCGATTCTGGGCAATCCCAGCATGCCCCCGATTTCCCCCAATGCCACCTGGATACCGACCCCGGTAAGAAATCCGATAAGGACGGTATGCGAAAGAAAGTCGGCCAGAAAACCCAGGCGAATCAACCGGGCACCGGCGAGTATCACCGCGGCCATGACTGCCAACACGCCGCTCAATGCCGTGTATTCGGGCGTCCCCGCAACGGCAAGGCCCCCGAGACCGGATGCCAGGATTGCTGCCGTCGCCGAATCGGCCCCAACCACCAGGTGGCGTGACGACCCGAATAAAGCAAAAACGACCATCGGCAGAAGGATGGTGTACAAACCCGTTATCGCAGGGGTCCCGGCAATCCGGGTGTAGCCCATGACCGTAGGGATGGCCACGGCTGCCAGAGTTATGCCCGCAATGACGTCGGAAGCCGCCTGCGACCGATTCAAAGGCAAAATCCCCTGGAGAATTGGAAACCTGGATTTCCGGGACCCTGTCCCGGTCTCTTTCATCGTTGATTCTCCTCCGAAGATACCATCGATCGGGATTATCTAAGGCTGACGGCCGGGAAGGGCAATAAAGTGCAATGGGAATTGACGGATATGATGAAGTTCGCCCAAGGGATGGATAAGGTTGGAGCACCATTTGATGGGGGGGCTGCAAGACTTGATTCCCGCCTCGAGAGTACCTCCGAAATGACGTAAGCGGGCTCATAATACGTGCTGAAAAGCTTTAAGAACGAAGAAAGCCGAGGCAGGAGGGTTTGCCCGGCTTTCTTGAGGAGAAAAGAGAGTACTTCTATTCGTGTTAATTCTTGCCGTGATCGGGAGCTACAAATCCTTTGGAACCATGATGCGAATCCATCGGACATTTGTTGGCAGCCATGGGGCATTTGCCGTCAGCGTTCATCGCGCATTTCGTACCTTCCGCCTTTGACATCATCGGGCAATCCATCCCCATCATCATTTTTCCGTGATCTTTGGTATCAGCTTGCTGCGCATTCACTCCGGCGATGCCGAAAGTGAAAACCATCATCAGAACGACCGCGATTGTCATGAACCTTTTCATTACTTTCTCCTGCTTTAGTTTTGGTCGGATTTCCATTTAATTTCTTTATCGATTCGCTGATCAGCTTGCCTTGCTTCATACATAGAGCAGGATGCATGCCAATGCGGCCGGTATTCTTTGAAGGTTAAGAAAGCAAAAGAAAATTGTAATGATTCAAGCTAATTGCGAGTGCTTTGTTTTTGTTGGTCCAATAGAAAAAGTGATTAAAAAAACCCGAGGCTTCTCTATGATTTAAATAAAACAATTCTTCCGTTGAAAGATTCTTTCAATCGGGAGATCTCAAGCCGCCTCGAATTTGAGGGGGATTCTAATTTGTGATTCCGGAGAAAATGTGATGAGGATGTCTGGAGAATGTGGAGATTAGCGGAAAATCGGATTGGCTACCCCGCCTCTATGACATTCCGTTCCGCCAGCCATTCAATTGTTTCGCAAAGCGGCAGGCCGACGACGTTGGTATAGGATCCCTCGATCGATTCGACAAGGAAAGCGCCGATCCCCTGGATGCCGTATCCTCCGGCTTTGTCCATCGGTTCGGTCGTCCGGACGTATGCCTCTATTTCGTCATGGGAAAGTCTCTTGAAGCGCACGCGCGTTGTGACCGATCCGGTCCTGCGGAAATCTGCCGCCGCATTGACGAGGCTCATCCCGGTAATCACCTCGTGGACCTGCCCACTGAGCCGACCGAGCATTTCCACGGCTTCCGAACGGTCGGACGGTTTCCCGAAAATTTCCCCGTCCAAAACGACTATGGTATCCGCCGCCAGAATCCAGAAACGGGGGAATAAGGCGGAGACGGAAGCCGCTTTGAGCGATGCCCACTTTTCAGCGACCTCCGAGGAAGTGCCGGGCAGCATGCCGGATTCATCGATTCTGCTCGGTTCCACTCGAAATTCGATTCCGACCGACTGCAGGAGCCTTTTGCGGCGAGGTGATTCCGACGCAAGTACTAATGTCTGGAGTGTTTTGAACATTTTGGATTTTCAACAGGATTAGAAATATGAGAGCAGACCCATTCGCTCATACGGCTCTGTCCTTGGGACCGGAATCCGGCGACGCCGCCGTATTCCCGGGTGCGGTTCGAACCGGAATGAAATCCAGAGGAAGGGCAGCAAACTGGCGGAGGCGTCTTAAAGGCCTGGGGCGCCGCACCCCTATTGAGAGGCGGACACCAACCGGAAAGGGCCGTAGGATGGGTGGGAGCGGAGCGGGAACCCATCGTTTTTAGGCTCCTTCCCCTTCAGCCGTCGGGAAACTCAAGGACTGTCGAATACGACTTCTTTTTCCGTATGACGACTTTGCTGTGTTTCCAGGCACCGACTTATGCCTCTCCGGTCAATCGTTCCCGGGCGTTCCGAAAAGCTATGGGTTGTCACCCATCCTACGCCCACCTCGTGCTGTTGCTTCAAAACCGGGGCGCAAACCAAAAAAGGGAACAGGCAATTTAAGGGCCTGCTGAAGCCACACCCGTGCTTAAAGACGGGACGGGGCACATAAATCGCTACATTCTAGTGCTGCGCCTCTTAGGAGGGTGGGCACCCCGTCTTTTGGGTGCCCACCGCCCGGCCATTTCCGATTAGCCCTAATCCAAAGGGACGGACGAAACAGGTCGAACCGACTACGCCAGCGCCAACATCCGGTCCAGAGCGAGTTTCGCTTCCGCCTTGATCTCCTCGGGTACGGTTACCACGTTCATCTTGCCAATATTGTTCAACATCTGGAGCAGGTTGCCCAAGTTGATCTTGAACATATTCGGACAAAGGGAATTATAGAGATCCAGCACCTTTTTGTCCGGGTATTCGAGCGCGAGGCGGTGAACCAGGTTTATTTCCGTCCCGATGACGACGGTTGAGCCGGCAGGGGCTTCCTTTACGTACTTGACTATGAAGCTCGTGGACCCGCAGGCATCGGCCGCGTCAACCACCTCACGCGGGCATTCGGGGTGTACTACTACTCTGGCTTCCGGGAATTCCTGGCGCATCTTTTTGATGTGGTCCACGGTAAACCGGGTGTGCACCAGGCAATAGCCGTCCCAGAGGATGAGCTTTGCCCGGCGGACCGCCTCCGGATCGTTTCCGCCCATGGGTTTGTTCGGCGACCAGACGATCATTTCCTCGGGTGGAATTCCGAGATCGTGGCCTACATTGCGCCCCAGGTGCTGGTCCGGGAAGAAGAGGATCTTCTCCTTCTGTCCAAAAGCCCACCGGACAGCTTTGGGAGCATTCGAAGAGGTGCAGACGATCCCGCCGTGTTTTCCGCAGAAAGCTTTGAGTTCCGCGTCGGAGTTCATATAGACCACGGGAACGATGCTGTCTTTTCCGGCAACGGATTCGAGCTGATCCCACGCCGCTTTGACTGTTTCCGGCTCAGCCATATTGGCCATCCAGCATCCGGCTTCGACGTTGGGGATCTGCACTATCTGATGGGGCTGGGCCAGGATTGCGGCGCTCTCGGCCATGAAGTGCACTCCGCAGAAGACGATGTATCGGCAGTCTTTGTCGGCGGCCGCCTTTCTCGCCAACTCAAAGGAGTCCCCGACAAAGTCGCCGAGTTCGACAATTTCTTTCCTCTGGTAATGATGCGTGAGGATGATCAGTTCCTTGCCAAACTCCCGCTTCTTCGCCCGAATTTTTTCGATCAGTTCGTTGTTATCGATATGGGCTTTTCCGTTTTCCATGCTTCACCTTTGATTTTGTTTAATTTTCCCTTCCTCCCGCCCAGCCGGAAGTATCCGTCCGCCGCGTCAGAAACATGGCGGGCCGGGAGAAAATCGAGATTGCCTGCCGGAGTGGACTTTAATGGGAAAGCCGCAATCAGGCGGCGGATTCCGGGTCGGCCGGCACGACCTCATCGCCGCAATGGATAAGGCCGCCTTCAAGCACCCTCGCAAAGACACCTTCGCGAGGCATGATGCAATCTCCGGCCTGGTAATAAATGGCGCATTTCTTGTGGCACTCTTTCCCGATCTGGGTCACCTCGACCAATACCGAATCACCCAACTTGAAACGGGTACCGATGGGGATCCTGGGCCAATCGATTCCTTCAGTTGCAATATTTTCGGCAAAATCCCCGAAACTTACGGAAAGCCCGGCAGCTTTTGCCTTGTCGATACTTTCCATGGCCAGGAAGCTGACCTGCCTGTGCCAGGGGCCCGCATGCGCATCGCCTTCCAGCCCGTGTTCCTTTATGAGCACGGCCTGCTCGACGCACTCTTTTCGCGTTCCCTTTTTCTTGCTCATTGCAATGGACACAATTCTCATGAGTTTCTCGATCAGTTCCTAGATGCCGGAAAGGATGTCGTCTTCCGTGCATTCCCGTAGGGATGGGACGCCCTGAGATCTCTGCACCAGGTCGGAAAAAGTTATCGAGTACAGCCGCAGGCGAATGGCATCAGTCGCTTCTTTCCATAAAAACCTGGTCACGCAGTATTCCGAACGCTCGCAGGAGTCCGGATTCATGGCGCATTTCGTGAGCCTCAGGCCGCCTTCCAGCAATCTTACGATCTCGCCGACAGTAATCGTTTCGGGATCTCTTGCCAGCATGTGACCGCCTTTCGGTCCGCGGGTGCTCCGTACGTAGTCGGCCTTTTTCAACGGAATTATTATTTGCTCCAGGTACTTTACCGGGATTGCCTGCCGCTCGGCAATGTCACCCAGCCGTACCGGCCCCTCCTTACCATGAAGGGCCATATCCAGCAACAATCGGACCCCATATCGGCTTCTCGTCGACAACTTCATGCCTTGTTCTCCCGATTAGCCCCGGCTTCCCCACCGGGTAAACGTTAAGAAAATATACTGAACAGCATTCCTAAAATCGCCGCGAGCAGCCACAACAGGAGTAACGGGATGCAATCACGCCGCCGGGAAAAGAATTATCTGCCGCCCGTTCAGGTGCAACTTTCCGAGAGTTACACAACCAGGCCGGAATCCTTTCGGTTTTCCAACAGAGCCTGCCAAAAAGACGCGGCAATTTGGAGCTGTCTTTAACAGCTCCAAATTGCTGGCTTTTCGGTATAGTATAGCCCGAGCGCGGGACAGGTCAAGAAAGAACCCTGGAACTTTCCGCCCTTAAATCGCCACCTGGCTGTATCATATGAGTATTTTTGAATAAAGTTGGCAAGAAAGCTGTTGTGGACGCGAAATCGGCTAAAGGAAAATTTGTCGCCCGGATGCAGCGGACTTTGGAATTCAATAAGAGAGGAGGGGGCATTCAGGAAAACTTACCATCCGTAAATCCAATCCAGTTCATTCTCCAGCCATGCAAGATCCTCGTAGTTCAATTCAATCCAACACTCTGAATCGGAACAGGTTTCCGGGTAGGCTTCCGCTCCCCCGCTGATAGCCTGGTCCACATAAGGAAGTTCCACGAGAAGGGGATGGTCGTTCTTCTTGAGCAATACGCATTCCGTTCCTCCGCACTTGAAATGAGTCGAAAACCGAAATTTATCCGGTAACTTGTCCTTTCTTTCAACCGTATCCCCAATCAATGCATTTCCTCCAAACCACCGCCCGACAAGGCTCAACATCTTTATTTCTCAATAATATAAGCATCTTCCGCCCGAGGACAGGCGAGGTCCCTTTCACCGGTCGTTTCCCGCCAGCCCCAAAGCCCGCAGATAACTCTATCCATCCCGGCCCCTTTTCCACGGCAGTTCCGACAATGGGTTGAAACCTTCCCAATCATTCCCTTGCAGCAGCCCGGCAACGTATGAGATAGATCTATGGACCGATCGGATTCTGTTGATGAAAAGATTGCATCTGGTCCTTAACGGTGGGCACCGGACATTGAGATTGCTTGACAGACGGACTCTTAATGATAATAGTAACCTAACAATAAGAATTATTATAAGAATATGATTGATGACTAGCTGGAGTTCCAGGATGAAAGGCAGGAAACATATGAACGTTCGAAAAGCTGTAAAGAAACCCGTAGCGAAATCCAGGACGAAAAAGGAACCCGAAGCGGAATTCGCCAAAAACGAAAAGGAATCCCCGAACGGCGCCAGATCCGGCGGATGCCTGATGTGCGGCGGGTGCCAGATCACGGGGAATTGTGTACTCGATTCCTGATCTTCATGAAGGTCGATCAAGCAATAAATTGAAGTATATCAAAGCCTTAGCCGGGTACAACCATACCTAATTCTTCCCCTCCAAAATACTCCTTTTGTTCTTTGCATAATAAGAGCAATAACATTGGATAGTTATACGTACTTGTGCTAATGAGCTACTTCAAAATCATATAATTGATGCGATAAGTATTATTCGTACCGGAACTAATCCACCTTTTTGTATGGACTTCCGTGCTTGGATACCGGTTCTGCCGGACTGCATCCATCCCCGGCAATAGACCGATTGAACCGGCGATGGCGCAAACGCTAAAATTGGAGGAATCGAGCAATGTGGCCGATGGCCCTACGCATCATCTTCTTTGTCCTGCTTCTCAATCTGGCGGCCTTTGCGCCCGCTCGCGCCAATTACGACCATTACCAGGACGTACAAAGGGCCGGACTGCAGCAGAGCGATGAAGAGCGCATGTCGCATATAGGAAAATGTTACCGGGCGGAATTCGGCCAGCATCAAAGCACGCCTCCGCTGAGGTTCAGCGATGAACCGGACGGCATGAAGAACACCTGGTCGATTTACCAGACCATGGAATTCACCGTACTGGATTATATCAGGCCGACAGATTTCAAGATCCGGTTCGCATGGGGAAAAGTTGCCTATATCAACACGAACGAATTCGAGTGGGGCTATCACTCCGCGGACCCCGACCGCGCGATATTCGACTGCGCCAAGCCGAAACCAGTAGTAAAGAAGAAAGCGCCGCCTAAGAAGGTCAAAAAGATCAAGAAGAGGAAATGCCGCCCATGCTGTTGCTGCTGCAATCCATGCTGCTGCCATAAGCACCCCAAGCCTCAACCTCAGCCTCAACCGCAGCAGAAACCGAAGGATTGCGGCTGCTAGCACCTGGGAAGCATCCGGATTAGAGATTCATGGAACCATGGCAGGGGGAAGTCCTTTTTAGGGGGCTCCCCTTTTTTACATTCAAGGCAACACACCGCGATCACCCATCGAGCAACCTCTTACGATGCTTCAGCAAGGGTGAACGGTGAGCGCCCGGTCTCCGCTCTTGAGTGGAACGCCCCGTTGAGTTTAGGCACGATTTCCTGACCGTGCCGACCGGGACCTGCGGAGGGTGGCCCAGGCAGCGTCTTTTTGCTGCCTGGGTCCGAAGGACAGGAGGGGAGGAGCCGAGTTCCCAGGGGAAACTTACAAGTTGAATCGACACAGTCTGTCGCCCCCTCTTGCCTCCGGCACGGGCAACAAAAGGATGTTGCCCGTGCCACCCTCGCCAGCCGTTCACTTCTATTGAAGTTTCACAAAATCCTGGCCGCCATCCCCCATTCACCTCCGGTCCGCTGGTTCCCAAGGTCCACCTCATTGGCGTCAACTTAACAGAGGACTTCTTCTATTTAACCCTTTCAGGGTAAATACGATCGGGTGGCGCGCCCCTTTCCCAGGGTGGCGCTACGCTGACCCTGGGCTGAAATTATTTAGCGCTTTCAGCGCAGGAAACAAATCGGTTCGCTAAAGTTGATGCATATCCGCTGGTTCCCAAGGTCCGCGGGGTGTTGCCCAAATCCCCGCGCTAGCTTCAGGTTGCGCACCGGATATGATTTAGTCATTCCGTCCCTTCTCTTCGATCAGGACAAGTTCACACCGGAATCCAGGCTTTGGGGCGGATTAATTGTGAATTCAAGGCATTAAAAACCCTGGTTCCCGGCTCAAAAGCACTGCCGGGATGACGGGTTGGGGAGCTTGTTCGCAAAATGCCCGATAAGAAGCTTTGTCTCCATTTATAGAGTCTTCTCCAGTTCACTGCTCACAGTTCCCCGTTCACACTTCCAACCCCGGTCTGAATTTTTTTGCACCGGATCCCCATTATTTCAAAAACTAAGTATTGACTCCGCAATTTGAGTCCATTACAATCGTTATCACTATGAACGACATGCCCAAAACAGACGAACTTTTTATGTACCAGACTCGGCGACTGAAGGAACTGATCGAAGAGATTCTTCAGTGCTGCCAGATGCAGACCGGTTTTCTCTCCAGGAAATTCGGGATCCCTCAGGCCGAGTTGCGCTGTCTCCTCCTTTTTCGAGGGGAAAGATATCTCACAGTCAAAAGCATAGCCCAGAGAATGGACGTTGCCAAAAGCCGCGTTACCAAGATAATTAACGGTCTTACGGAGAAAAAACTCGTCGAGAGTTCCGATGACCCCAACGATGCCCGCGTAAAACTCCTTCGACTTACCAACTCCGGATTTTCGAAGTGCGAAGAAATGGGCCAATATATCTGGGGAACCCACGAAAAACTGCTGCAGGAGATCGATCCCGAGCGGCGCAAGACTCTGATTTCTTCCCTCGATTTGCTCAGAGTGGGTATGGAAGCCGTAAAGAAGGAACTCAAATAATAGAGGTCCTTTTTTTGTCTCATATCGTTAACACTGTTAACTATTTAGGAAAGCAAGGAGACAGCCATGTCAGAAGAAATGGCCAACGTCGAAGAGCAAATAACGCAGATGCGCGCGCAACTGGAAGCAATGTCCGGCCGGACCCCCGAAAACAAACTGTCTCTTGTCGTCTTCAGCGGGGACCTGGACAAGGTGCTCGCGGCCTTCGTGATCGCAACCGGAGCCATCGCGATGGGTCTGGAGGTGGTGATGTTCTTCACCTTCTGGGCGACGCCGGTCCTCAGGGACAAGAACAAAAGCGCGGGAGGCAAGGACCTCATGGGCACGATGTTCGGTCAGATGCTGCCCAGGGGCGCCGGCGCGGTCAAGCTCTCCAGGATGAACATGGGCGGTATGGGGACGGCAATGATGAAGTCCCTCATGCAGAAGAAGAACGTGGCATCGCTGGATCAGATGATCGAGATGGCCGGCCAACTGGGCGTACGGATCTACGTATGCGAGATGTCAATGGACCTGATGGGGTTCAAGCGGGAAGAGATGATCGACTACCCCGACCTTGGTTTTGCCGGGGTGGCGAAATTCCTCGAAGAAGCGATGAACAGCAGAATTCAGCTCTTCATTTAGGAGGTTTTACGATGAGCGCAGAAATGAAAGTGGACAAAACGATGGATCTGAAAGGCCTGCCCTGCCCGATGCCGGTGGTGAAGGTCAGCAAGGGAATAAAAGAAGTGCAGGTCGGCCAGGTGCTCGAAGCGATCACCACCGATCCTGGCGCGCTCGCCGATTTCCCCGCCTGGGCACGAACCAGCGGCAACGAAATCCTGCAAACCGAGCAGGAAGGCGGCACGATCAAGTTTTACATCAAACGCAAGGCTTAAGCAGGCTTTCGGGCGCTCTCCGCAAGGAGTGCGCCCAGCCCCGCATGCAACGAATGGGGGGAACCCGTGGAAACCATATACTATCTGATCCTTGTACCAATGGTTTACGCCGCCTTTGCCGTATTCATCTTCGGCACCGCGGCCAGGCTCGTACACATCGTCCGCCTTCCCGTATATGCACCGACTCTGCAGGTTTTTGGCGCCGGGTCGGGTTGGGCCATGACCCTCTACGACACATTCACACTGCCGACAGTCAGGAGACACAATCCCCCGCTCTGGTTTTTCCTGATGCTGTTCCACATCAGCTTCCTCCTCCTGATAATCGGCCATATCGAACTCTTCGCCAACATTGGCGTCTTCCAGGCGATCGCTCATGAGGTCTTCCTCGGCAGGGGATTTATCGGACTCATCCTGGCGATCGCATTGCTTTTCTTCCTCTTCCGCCGTTTTGTCTCGCCGAACAGGGACCTCTCCGTTCCCGAAGATTATTACCTCCTCATCCTTCTTTTCCTGACGGTGATTTTCGGAAGCCAGATGGACTGGGCGAGAAGGTGGTACGACTATTCCGAAATGACGGTTCAGGACTACAGGGCCTACCTGTACGGCATGCTGCTGCTGAAACCCGTTATTCCGCCGGCTCTGAGTACTTCCGGCCATTCCTTCATGCTGGTCCTTCACGTCTTTTTCGCCAATCTGTTTCTTATGTTTTTCCCCTTCAGCAAAATCATGCACTCCTTCCTGGCCTTGCCGGTCAACAAGCTGAGACGAGGTTGATATGGACGAGAAAACGCGCGAAGAGTTGCTGAAGCTCTTCCGGAGCAAACTGACCCAGGCCATGACGCTCTACCTGGAAACCTGTTCCAGGTGCGGAGTATGCGTGAAGGCCTGCCACGTATACCAATCCATGCCCAAAGTGAAACATATCGCCGCATACAGAGCCGAGATCGTACGGCGCATCTATAAGAAATATTTCAAAAAGCAGGGCAAATTGTGGGCTTCGCTCGGCGAATCCGCGGAACTCACCGACATGGCCCTCCAGGAACTCTACGACGCCGCCTATTCCTGCACCGGCTGCAGGCGCTGCATGCTCTACTGCCCGTTCGGGATCGATACCCAGATGATCATGTCCATAGCCAAGCTGCTGCTGGTGGGGGCAAATGCCGAACCGGAAATGCTGACGATGCTGGCCGATATGTCCATAGAAAAAGGAAAGGCGCTCGACGTTTTCAAGGAAGGATTCCTCACCGGCATAAAAAACCTCGAAGCCGAGGTGCTCCGGAAGTGGAAAACCGAAGCCGGGAACAGAACGGTCATTCCCGTTGATGTCGAAGGCGCGGACCTCCTCTACGTTGCCCTTGCCGGGGCACACTCCATAATACCCGCTGCGGCTGTATTCAATGCGGCCGGGGAAAACTGGACGCTGAGTTTCTTCGAAGCAGTCAATTTCGGAGCTTTTGTGGGCGATCCGAGCCGTACCAGGCTGATCCTCGACCGCATAGTGAACGAGGCAAAACGGCTCAAGGTAAAAGAAGTATGCATCTGCGAATGCGGGACCGCTTTCAGGGTGATGAAGCAGCTTTCCGGAAAACAGCCGTTCAAGGTTTCCTCAGTTACCGAAGTCCATGCGCGCTACATCAGGGAGGGCCGAATCAGGCTGGATAAATCCAAATTCCCTGAACCGCTTACCTATCACGACCCGTGCCAGATTGCGAGAAACGGGGGCGTGATCGACGAGCCGCGGTACATCCTGAAGAACCTGGCCGGCGACTTCCGGGAGATGTCGCCCGATCCGAAGTACAACTGGTGCTGCGGCGGAGGCGGAGGGCTTGTCGCCCTGGGCGAGGACACACTCGATTTCCGGATGAAATCCACGAAGGTCAAGGCCGAACAGGTCATGAAGACAGGAGCAAAGCTCCTGGTGACAGCCTGTGAGAACTGCCACACACAGCTCAGCAACCTCAACGATCACTACAAGATGGGCGTCGATGTCCGGTTCCTGACCTCCATGGTGGCCGATGCTCT
Source organism: Pseudomonadota bacterium (assembly GCA_023416335.1). Next base: position 20,463 of record JAEZHY010000053.1, read on the forward strand.
CGTGCAGTGACTTTGGAAAAGTGAGCGGTGAGCGAGGTAGGGTGGGCACAGAGCTTTATCGTGCCCACCGTCCGTCCCCTTGGAACCGGGCGGTAGGCGCAAGAAGGGATAGGGTAGCCCTGAGAGGCACAGCACGTACCGGATACTATCCGACCTGCCGGGGCGGGGTTCCCAAGCCGGGAGCTTGGGAACCAGTGGATGTAATATTCTTAAAGCAACAGCTTTGGGTATCGCTAATGAGCACACGTTCCGCCGGCATGCCCCGGGCAGCTGAAATCGGCCTGGAATTCCGGCAACTCTCCATTGATGATCCTGACCACGTTCTGCCCGACGGTACCGTTGGTTACGAGATAAACCTTAATCCCGAGGGCATGAAGTTTGGAAAGGGCACCTCTTCCGATTCCGCCGACACCGACCGCATCGATTTCGCGTCCGCCAAAAGCTTTGAGCGGCTGACACATTCCCTGACTATGGTGCAGGTCGTTATTCGCGATCTCCTCGACATTTCGGGATTCGGAATCCACGATCACAAAACCGGGAGCCGATCCGAAGTGCCCGTAGACCGTGCTTTCAAGCCCCCGAAGATCTTCCGTGGGAAAACAAATTTTCATTACGTTCCTCCAATTCACCAGCGCTGACCAAAAATTATGCAGGAGCCTCGAATTCGTCCATCGATCCTAATGATTAGGGGTGTTTCGTCAATCAATTTCTGCACCGGTCCAAATCGGCGGAACAGCGCTACCGGATTGGCGGACCCATAACGAGCACCGGCTTAACGAAATGGTCTTTACAAAATTAACATAATTTTACTCTTCCCGAATTCAGGAATAAATGATTATAGTCGTTTACAGGCGCCTGATTTCAATCTGGAGCATACGGCCCTATCCAGCCTCGTTTTTTAATTCACTTAGGAAAATTTATTTAACATTTCTCCCAATTCTGCCGATGGATGATTGGGGCGTAGTGTTGTCGCAATATTTTCAAAGCAAGCACGAGGTACTTCAGTGAAACGGGAACATACGATCCGGCAGAGTGTTCTCCTGTTGGCGGCAGTCTGGCTGCTGCTCATCTCCGCCTCTCCTCTCCCCGCAGCTGATGAAATGCTGCAGGCCGAATTACAGCCGCATATCGCAAAGAGACTCCAGGCGCTTCGGGAAGAAATTGCTGCGAACGGGTACACATTCACGGTTGGATACTCACCGGCAATGGACCGCCCGATCGAGCAATTGTGCGGTCTCAAACCGCCTCCGGCCCCTCTGACCGGACAGGAAAGCACACTGGTGGCGGAAAGCACGGAGCCCGCTCTTATGGCCGCCGGTCTCCCCGCGTCCTTCGACTGGAGAGATCGGAACGGTTTGACTCCTGTAAAAGATCAGGCTTCCTGCGGCGGCTGCTGGGCATTCGGTACGGTCGGGCCGCTGGAAAGCCAGATAAAACTCAAGTGCGGCATCACGGTCGATCTTTCCGAGCAGTATCTCATTTCCTGCAACCTCGATGGATACTCATGCGCAAACGGCGGTTGGTGGGCACACGATTATCACTTGAACGAAAGCGGCCGGGATAACAACGGACCGGGCGCGGTCCTGGAAGCCGACGATCAATTCAAGGCCACCGATTCCACGTGCGGAGGCCCGTACACCCATCACTACAGAATCAACAGCTGGTCATATGTCGGGAATTACTACTCTGTGCCCTCAGTCCAGGCGATCAAGCAGGCGATCTACAACCACGGTCCCATCAGTGCCGCGATTTATACGGGCTCCAAGTTTAACGCCTACTCATCGGGTATTTTCAATTCGAACGAATCCGGAACGGTAAACCACGCTATTGTCCTGGTCGGCTGGAATGACGACCTCGGGACGGATAACGGATACTGGATTCTCAGGAACTCGTGGGGGCCGTACTGGGGTGAGAGCGGATACATGAAAATCCGCTACGGAACGAGTCAAGTGGGATACGGGGCAGCTTACATCGATTTTACCTGTCCCAACGCGCCGACCACAGTCCCGACGGTCGGAACTCCGGTGTATTCCTCAGTCTCCACGACATCGGCCACGCTCGGAGCCACCATCACGGCCGGTCTGCCTATAACTTCAGCCGGTATTGCTTATGGAACGAACCCCAATCCGACCTCGGGAACCGGCGCCGCCCCCACTCCGGGACTCTGGGCTTATACAGTGGATGTTTCAAGCCTCTCGCCCAATACACTCTACCATTTCCGAGGCTATGCATCCAACGCCATTGGAATTAGCTATACGGCCGATACCCCCTTCACCACGGTTCCCACAGCACCGTCGACTTCGACCGCGACCGGAATAACCAGCACCGGCTTTTCCGCCAATTGGACGGTCCCTTCCGGAACAGCAACGATAACAGGCTACCAACTGGACGTATCGACGAACTCGTCTTTCTCCTCCTTCGTAACCGGCTATAACAATCTCTCCGTAACGGGCACGAACCAGGCCGTCTCGGGCCTCAGTGCCGGTACTACTTACTATTACCGAGTAAGGGCGGTCAATGCCGGAGGCACAAGCGTCAGTTCCGGTTATGTTACGGTCACCATACCGACAGCCGTTCCCCCTACGATCGATACTCCCACCTCGTCTTCGGTCGGCACCGCATCCGCTACGCTCGGAGCGATAATAGAATCAAACGGCGGTTCGACCGTCACAGGGTCCGGCGTGGCCTACGGGACGGCAGCCAATCCAACTACAGCGGGTACCAAGGTCACCAGCGGAACGACCGGTGGAACTTTTTCGGTGAACGCGACAGGCCTGGCATCCAATACGCTTTACCACTACCGGGGATATGCTTCCAATTCGGTCGGCATCGGCTACACGGCGGACGCCACATTCACAACCGTTCCCGGCGCCCCCACGGCGCTCGTTGCGACAAGCGTCAACGTAACCGGTTTTACGGCAAACTGGTCCGCACCTTCCGGGACGGCTGCAATCTCCAGCTATCTCCTGGATGTTTCGACGAGTTCTTCGTTCTCGTCCTATGTTTCGGGCTACAATGGGGCGGTCCTTGCCGGAACGGGCAGCACCAGTGCGGTTTCAGGTTTGACCGCAGGTCGGACTTATTATTACAGGGTTCGCGCCGTCAACGCCGGCGGCACGAGCACCTATTCGTCCGTCATCACCGTCGCTCTGCCGGGCAGCGGTCTCTCGGTGACCACACCCGCCGGCGGTGTGTACTGGCCGGCGGGATCGAGCCAAACGATTTCGTGGACTTATGCGGGTACCCCCGGCTCGAACGTAAAAATCGAGCTGCTGAAGGAAGGCAGCCTGGTTTCTGCGTTATCTTCGAATACCACGATCGGATCCGGAGGCGCCGGCTCCTGGACTTGGGCCATATCTCCCGTGCTGCCCGGCGGAAGTGACTATCAGATCCGCGTTACGAGCACTTCAGACGGCACCGCTACGAGTACTAGCCAACAGTTTGTACTCGTTAAAGACCTTTCGCCCGTCCTGGAATTGCTCTTGTCCGACTGACCGGAAGGCTGCGCGGGAAATCACATCGAAATTCAGCACATCATCCTGTTGAACCGGATTTGATCCGGTTCAACAGGCATCAGCGCCAACTATTCCCGATCTGTATTGAAAATTCAAAAAAATCCATCGCAATCTCTTCAGATCTCCTTTTTTGTTGACCCCGGACATTGCGAGATTTATTATCCTCGCACTCTTCTCCACTAATTTGACATAAGCATATGAAATTCCATAGAAAGACCGTCACATTAAGTGAGGCTTTCCAATTCGGGAACCAATGAGGGCACACGTCCGCCTTTTTCCTGGACAGGCGCTGCTGCGCGCTTCGGCGGTCCCGGGGATTTCTGTTTTTGCTGAAGAAGATGATTCTTGTACTACCCTTTTGGCAGGAAAGGCGGCGGGCAATTCGCACTCTGGAATGACTGAAAACACGTTTACCATGGCCGGGAAGACTTTCCGTTTCCTGGCTCCTTTTCGCTGGGCCATTGCGGCCATCATGCCCCTGACGATAGTTCTCGCGGCACTGGACGCCGTTGAACCCCTTTTGATGAAACTGCTGTTCGACTCACTTGGCGAAGGCAGAGTGCTGCGCAGCTTCGGCATCGCTGCAGGAGGCCTCGCGCTCCTTGCCCTCGTCAGCCAGGGGGTGGGAGGCCTGCTGAACTGGATGATCTGGCGCGTTCGCATAGGAGTCGATTACAACCTGCGCGATGCCCTGATCGACCGCCTCTACACGCTCCCCCTGTCGTTTTTTCGAAAACGCTCGGTCGGCGGGATAGTGACCAAAGTGAACCGCGGCATCGAAGGATACATGGAGGCCTTCGCCGAAGTCACGACCAAGGTCTTCCCGAATCTGGTCTTTCTTTCGATTTCCCTCGTCAGCATGTTCTTCCTGAGCCGCCCGTTGTTCCTGGTCGCCCTCGGGCTGGCGCCTCTTCCGACTCTCATCGGTTCCTGGGCCGCAAAGGAACAGACCGAACGCGATCAAAAACTCCTTGCGAGCTGGACGCGAATCTTTGCCCGGTTTCATGAAATCCTTGCGGGCATTTCGGTTGTCAAAGTCTTCAGCAGGGAGAAAGCCGAGCGGCAGTGGTTCATGAAAGAGATCGCGGGCACGAATCAAATCGTCCTGAAAGGCGTGACGAGGGACACATCCTTCAGTTCCCTGATCGGCTTGACTGTGAAAATGGGAAGGGTCATCATCGTTCTTTACGGTGGGTATCTCGTAATCCAGGAGCAGATAACGATTGGTACGGTTGTGGCTTTCCTGAGCTACATGGCCGGTCTTTTCGGCCCGGTCCAGGGACTCACCGGGACATACCAGACACTGCGCCGGACGTCCGTCTCGCTGCGTTCGATTTTCGAGATTCTGGAAGCGCCCGACCCCTGTTGCGATCTGCCCGACGCAGAGCTGGTAACGCCGGGGGGCGGTGAAATCGCGTTCGAAAACGTCACCTTCAGCTACAATGGATCCAAACCAGCGATCAACAACATCAACCTGCATGTACGTGCGGGAGAGTGCGTCGCGATAGTCGGCCCGAGCGGCGCCGGCAAAACGACTATGATTTCCCTGCTGCAGAGGTTGGACAACCCCACTTCGGGAATCATATACCTGGACGGCAGAGACATTAGCCGGCTCCGGAAGGACTCGGTGCGCCGGCAGATTGGGTGCGTTCTCCAGGAAAACATCCTCTTCAACGACTCGGTCCGGAACAATATTGCGTATGGAAATCCGGGAGCATCCCAGGCTGAAATCGAGGCGGCGGCCCGTGCGGCCAATGCCCATGAGTTCATTTGCGGGCTCTCCGAAGGCTATGAAACCATAGTCGGCGAGCGCGGAGGATGCCTGTCCGCAGGACAGCGCCAGAGAATCGCCATTGCACGGGCGCTCCTCAAAAATCCGCGGATCCTGATCCTGGACGAAGCGACATCCGCACTGGATTCCGAATGCGAATCCCTCGTCCAGACGGGTCTCGATACAATGATCCGGGGCCGCACGACCCTGATCATTGCCCACAGGCTTCACACTGTTGTGAACGCCGATCGAATCATCGTGATCAAGAACGGCGAAATTCTTCAGGAAGGATCTCATGCAGAACTGATGCGGTGCTGCAGCTACTATGCTTCACTGGTGGAAAAACAGACAAACGGATTGCTGGTTCCGGATCTCCTGGCAGCTTGATTTCGCTCCATGCATTTACGAAGGCCGGTTCTCCCGGAACCGGCCTTTTTCCTTCCCCAGGCAGGGGATTTCCGTAATACCTTGCCCCGGAATACAACTCGACTTGACTTTATTGCGGCATCAATATACGAAGACTCCGGCCCCGTGGGGAAACGTGGCATGTCTTTGAACATACTCCGGAAATGCAATTGCAAAAATGTTCTCCGACGGAGAGCTGTACATATCGGGGAGTGCAAATGACTGAGTATTTTCCAAATTTCAGCATACGCATGATCATTGGTGCGGTCTTTCTTGTCGTGCTGTATTTCGGCTTTCCGGTTTCGCATGCTATGGCGGAGAACGCGGATCCCATCATCGGTTTTTGGAATACCCCCGATAAGGACGCGCAATTCGAAATCTATAAGTGCGGATCGCTCTACTGCGGTAAGATTGTAAAACTCGAAGAACCCAATTACCCCATGACCGACAAACGCATGCCCGGCCGGCCCCAGGTCGATCGAAACAACCCGGACCCGTCACTCCGGCACCGCCCCCTGCTGGGATTACCCCTCATAATCGGATTCCATTACGAAGGCGACAACAGCTGGAAGGGGCACATCTACAATCCCGACGATGGGAAGATCTACAACTGTAAACTGTCCCTGGACGAAGAAAACCGCTTGAAGGTGAGGGGGTACATAGGAATCCCCCTGCTCGGAAAGACGCAGGTCTGGACCCGGAGCGCGCAATGAAAGGCCTTTCAAAACCGTTCCTCCGCCGACTCCCAAGATTCTGGGCCGTTACTCAAATGAAGACGGACCCGGCTCCCCGACATTTTATGACGAACCTCCCAATCCCGTCATCCCGGCAGTGCTTTTGAGCCGGAAGTCAGTGTTTTTAAGGTCTTGAATTCACTATTAATCCGGCCTGAAAGCCTGGATTCCGGAGTGAGCTTGTCCTCATCGAAGAGAAGGGCCGGAATGACGAGTCTGGGCTCTACGAGCCATTCGGGCTGCCGCGGACGATTCGAGCAATGTGCCGCAGGGTGGGAACGAAGAGGGAACCCGTCGTTTCGGGATCTTCGCTTTATTGAGAATTGTTATTCCCGGATCCGGTAGCGTCGAGTTCGGGGCTTGCAAGCTTCTGAAGAGCTTGCTGAACTGAATTTCTGACTTCGGAGCCGGCTTTTGCTTTCAGGAGCTTTTCCCACAGGGAAAAGGGAATCTTCTGCTCGTCATAATCTATGACGACCGATCTGGCGGCCGTATTTGACCTGACGGACCGGACGCCTGTAAAGAATCCAAGGTCCTGCGGGTCCAATTTCATCGCCAGCGGTATTCCCGAAGGTTTGATCTTCAGCCTGATGCGCCCCGGAATATGGTGTGCAATTTGAGCGTGGGCGGCGAGGTCGATGAGTAGGGTGATAACGATATCTCTTTTTGCCGGCATTCTTTCCTCCGATATGTTCGCTATGACCAAAGGCCGCCTTCCTTGACACGCTAAAGCGGCTTCCCTATATTTCATCACTAGGCGCATCCGATATCTGTCATCTGTATTTGCACGGATTCACTGGAAATTATTCATGGTGTCCAAGTCCAAACACGAGCACACAACGATCGTCTCCAGCACACCCAAACGTACCCGCATCCGATTATCCCGCAAAAGGCGCAATCCGGAAGAGATGGCCAGGCTCGCCGAGATCCTCAATGATTGCTCCAAAGTCCGATGTGTTTCCACCAATTTATATACAGGTTCGTTAGTTGTCTATCATGAGCATGACGGGCTTCAGGATATCGAAGAAAAGTTGAAAGACATCGGCGTAATTCTGGCAAATGCCGTCGATTTGGGTATTCCGGGTGAAGGCGGGACAGAATCGGCGTACAGCCTGGCCGATGCCGTTTCCGACCTTGACCGGCGCCTCGGCCTGGCGACAAACGGGTTTCTCAATCTCAGATTGCTGGTTCCTCTCGGATTCGGGGTCATGGCATTCTTCCAACTGATGCGCCGAGGGCTTCAGCTCGAGGCTGCGCCCTGGTATGTGCTCGCTTTCGCAGCAGTGGACAGCTATATCAAACTGCATCACATGCATGCAAACCCGACACCGAGCCCCGCGGACCGGCAATTACCGCCCGACTAACGGACCCGGCTGCAGTTTTCTGCTCTTCATGTTTTCATTCAGGTTTAGATTTACCGTACCGGATGTTTTTCCGTCAGGAGGAGAAAATGGGACTTTTTGACAATGGCTTCAAGATTGGGACCGGTGTAGCCGTAGGTTTGGGCGTGCTCGTACTCGCGCCGGCAATCATCCCCGCCGTCGCGGCAGTAGTTCGACCCCTTGCAAAGGCTTCCATCAAGAGCGGGATGATTCTCCTCGAAAAGACCAGGGAGATGATAGCCGAAGCGAAAGAGTCGGTTGAGGACATGGCCGCGGAAGCTCAAGCCGAACTGGCGCAGGAAAGGATGCAGCCGGCACCCGCGCCCGAGGAAGGGGCCAATGTCTACTGATGCCTGGGTAGTGCACAGGACTCCGGGAAGACTCAGGTTGAAGATCCCCTCGAAAAAAGGGGACGCGTGCTATTTCGGCTCACTTCGTGAGCGCTTCTCCTCTCTGCCCGGAATTGTCCGGACCGAGGCAAATCCTGCCACCGCAAGCTTTCTTCTGCTTGTGGAGCCGGGACGGGATATCGCCCTGGAAGATTCTGCGCAAGGCTTGTTCATGCTCCGCGGGGAAGAACCTCGGGAGACTCTGCAGGAAAGGACGGTAAACCGGATTTCTGAAATAAACGATGAGGTCCGTAAATTCACAGCCGGCGAACTGGACCTCCAGACCATTGCATTTGTCGGCTTCCTCGGCCTGGGCATCTATCAGATCAGCATCGGCAACATTACTGCCCCGGCCTGGTATGTCGCTCTGTGGTACGCCATGAACATCCCCGTCAATTCAGCATCGGGAAAGCGATCAGTCTAGGATTCATATTGGAGGACCAGGGCCATGGAACAAAGCGAGAAGGTTTATTCCGCCGTTCCTGCGGAAAGGAACGAGACGCAGTCGATGGTAAAGCAGGGAATCATAAACGGCTTCCAGATCATCAGCCAGGTTGAGGCCGGGCTTGTCGATCTGGCGCGCAACACCGTGTCCGACACCATCAAGGCCACGGGAACGGTTGCAAACGATGCCGTAACGGTTACCCGGGACGTGGTCAAAGGGACGCTTTCAGCAGCCGAGGAAGCAGGAAGCGGTCTGCTGGACGGAACCAAGAGCATAGCCAAAGGCATCATATTCGGCGTGAGCGACGTCGGCGGGGACGTAATCGGGGCGGCGAGCCAGACCGCACGGGATGCTGTAAAAGGAGCATCCGACCTGGGCGTCGATGTAGCAATCGTGGCACGGCGGGCGGTTGACGGTATTGTCGAAGCGGCCGGCGAGATAGGAGGCAATGTCCCGGAAGTTGCAAAGGCGGCAATCAACGGGGCGATAGACGCAGCCGGATCCATCGGGGAAAACGCGGTGAGCGCGGTAAGGGGAATATTGCTGGGTGCCGTCGGGGGAATCAAGGACGTTGCCGGCGCTGCGCTTCCCGGGCCGAGACCCCGAGCCGGACAGTTGCCTGAAGGACGGCGAGAAGCACAACGTCCCCCACAGCCCGGCTTTCCGTCTTATGAAGAGGTGACCTGATCGGGTAAAACGGTCAAGCCCGCTCGGAATCTTTCAATTGCAAGGGTCATCCCCGACGACTGCTTCGAAAGGGCCGGAGTTCCGGCCGTCTCCATTCCGCTGCAGGCCCCTGGTTTGCGTGGACGCAAGCGTTCCGGGACACTCTTCTGGCGGTCCTGGTCCCCACTCGCGGGAATCGAATAGAAGCATTCCCTGCCAACGGAAAACCCACACGGTAAGTTTGCACTGGGAAGCCCCTTGTCCCTTCGGTCGAGAGGCGCGGTTGGAATAGACCAAACAGGAATATGCCGTGGTAGAGATTGTAAACGCCGCAGTTTCGGGTAGGGCGAGATTCAGGGTCAAGGAACTCTACCGCTGCACGCCTCTTAAGGAACACCTCGAAAGCAGGCTTGCCTCCAGGCGGACGGTTACTCGCGCAAAAGCCTGCACTCTGACCTGCGGCATACTTGTTTACTACGACTCCGGCGATTCTCCGGGAATGATCGCCGCCCGTATCGACGAAGCTCTTTCCGAATTCGGATTCGGCGGTGTTTCCCCCTCGGATCCCGTCCATCGAAAGCCCGTACAGCCATCTCCCGATCCGCCGGGACCAAACGGAAATTCCGCCGGCCGCGCCGAGGCGGAAGGATTTCCTTCAGTGTCTCGGCCTGACAAATCTTTGCCGGAAAAGAAGTCGCTGATCGGAAAGGTCAAGGAAAGCCTGTTCGCCGACAGGGGAGGGCAGGTGGAACGCCCCTGGCACGCCATGAGCACCGGAGAAGTCCTGGCCGCCATGGGGACTTCGCGGAAAAGCGGCCTGACGAGCAGCGGGGCGGCTGAGAAAATGGCCGAATTCGGCCCCAATCGCCTCCCGGAAGCCGCGGCGAGATCGAAATTCGACATCCTCATAAACCAGGTAAGCTCACTGCCTGTTGCGCTTCTCGGGGCTGCCGCGGCCATCTCTCTTTTCACCGGAGGCGTCGTGGACGCAGTAGTCATCGGCGCTGTCGTAGCGATTAATTCGGTGATCGGATATGTGACGGAAAGCGAAGCCGAAAGGACCATCTCTTCGCTCAAAACGCTCACGCATCCCACTGCCGTGGTGATCCGTAACGGGGAGAGGTCCCGCATTTCCGCCGGGGATGTAGTCCCGGGAGATTTGATTGCCCTGGAGCCGGGCACTTATATCTCCGGGGATTGCCGTTTGCTCGAAACAACCCGCCTGACCGTGGATGAATCCACCCTGACAGGCGAGAGCATGCCCGCGCGGAAAGAGGCCGAAATCATCGTAAGTCCCGGTACTCCGCTGGCCGATAGAAAGAACATGGTTTTCATGGGCACTCTCGTCACGGGAGGAGAAGGGAGTGCTGTCGTTGTCGCAACCGGCCGGTTCACCGAGATCGGCAGAGTGCAGGCAATGATCGGGGAGACGACCGCCCCGGAAACCCCGATGGAGCGGCAGCTCAACAGGCTGGGCAACCAACTCGTCTGGATAAGCGGCGCAATCTGCGGAGTTGTTTTTCTGATCGGCCTGGCAAGACGGACGGGATTTCTCATAATACTCAAAACGACCATTTCGCTCGCAGTAGCGGCCGTTCCCGAAGGCCTCCCCGCCGTTGCAACGACTACGCTAGCCTTGGGAATCCGAAAGCTGAACCGGCACAAGGTCATCATTCGCGACCTGGAAGCGGTCGAAACCCTGGGGGCGGTTCAGACGATATGCTTCGACAAGACCGGGACGGTTACCGAAAACCGCATGACCGTTAGAAAAATCCATACGGGAAGCCGGCTGCTCGCCCTGGAGCCGGGCGGCTTCTTTTCGGATGAGAAAAAAGAAGAACCCAAAACCATCCCGGAACTCATTCAGATCGCGAAGGTCTGTATTCTGTGCAACGAGGGGAATATACAGGGCGCCCGGATCGGGTCTTCCACCGAGCAGGCGCTCCTGGACTTCGCAGTCCGTTGCGGCCTGAACCTAACCGAACTGAAAGACCGGTACCCCCTTATGGAAATCAGCCACCGGTCGGAACACCGCCAGTTCATGGCGAGTCTTCATATTGCAGGCATAAGGAAAAGGTTCCTGGCAGTCAAGGGGAGTCCGCTCGAAGTCCTCTCCATGTGCGACTCACAGATGATCTCGGGCCAGAAAGTCCCGCTCAGCGAGGATGATATATCGGCAATAGAGCTGGAAAACGAGCGCATGGCCGGTGGCGCGCTCCGCGTGCTCGGTTTTGCCTGCCAGTCGGCGGAAGGGGATGAGATATTCGATGAACTGAAGGGCCTGACCTGGCTCGGCCTCGTCGGTATGGCCGACCCCCTCCGGGTGGGAATGCGGGACCTGATAGGGAAATTCCACGATGCCGGGATCGATACCATCATGCTCACGGGGGACCAGAGCCCGACCGCCTACGCTATAGGGAAAGAACTCGAGCTGAGCCGTGAGCGGCCGATCGAAATCCTCGATTCGTCGCATCTCACCGAACTGGATACGGATGTTCTCCGGGCGATGGCCCAGAGGATACAGGTATTTTCGAGGGTGAGTCCCGCTCACAAGCTGCGTATCGTTCAGGCTCTGCAAAGCGCGGGTAAAGTGGTCGCAATGACCGGGGACGGCATAAACGACGGACCGGCGCTAAAGGCTGCCGATATCGGGATCGCAATGGGAACCGGTGGGACGGATGTGGCGAGGGAGGTTGCCGATGTGGTCCTCGAAGACGACAATCTCGGGACGATGGTCCTGGCGGTTGCCCACGGCAGGACCATTTACAGCAATATCCGCAAATCGCTCCATTTTTTGCTTTCGACCAACTTCAGCGAGATCATCGTCATGTTCGTGGCCGGGACTGCCGGCATGGGATACCCGCTAAGCCCGATGCACCTGCTCTGGATCAATCTCATTTCTGATATCTTCCCGGGCCTGGCCCTTGCCCTGGAAGCTCCGGAACCTGATGTTCTGAATCGCCCTCCACGGAACCCGGCGGAGCCGATCGTGCGCGGTACCGACCTCAGGAGGATCGGAACCGAATCCGGCGTAATAAGCCTGGCCGCGCTCGGGGCTTACGGCTTCGGAATTGCCCGGTACGGAATCGGCCCGAAAGCCTCGACCATCGCTTTTCAGAGCCTGACGCTTGCGCAACTGCTGCACGCCATCAGTTGCCGTTCCGAGAAGGTGAGCATCTACGACAGGGAAAGCCTCCCTCCAAACAAGTATCTCAATCTTGCGCTCGGAGGATCGCTTGCCCTCCAGGTCCTGACGTTTATCGTCCCCGCGCTGAGAAACCTTCTCGGGCTCGCTCCCATCGGCCTGCTCGATCTCGGAATCATAGGCATCGGTTCGGTCTTGCCGCTTCTGGCAAACGAGGCGGTCAAGAAGATGGCACAGGCCCCTGTTTCGCCCTCGGAAACCTGATTGGACGAACAATCATGAAAAATAATTTCATGCTGACCTCAGAGTCGGTAACGGCGGGAAATCCCGACAAGCTCTGCGACATTATAAGCGATGCGATAGTTGACCGCTTTCTCCAGCAGGACCCCAAGTCGCGTGTGATTGCCGAGTGTTCGGTCGCGACGTCCATTGTGTTCATAGCCGCCAGATTTGCCTCCGAAGCCGTCTGCAACCTCTCGGAAATTGCCAGAAGGGTTATTCGCCGCGTGGGATACGAAGGTCCGGACTTCAACGCCAGAACATCGAGCGTGTTGACCAGTATCAAGGAACTCCCCGCCGATCCCGAAGACAGGTTCGATGAAACTTCGTTGAGTTCCGAAGAGATCGAACGCATACCCGCGGGCAACCAGGTTACGATTTTCGGCTTTGCCTGCAACCAGAACGATGCGTACATGCCGCTCCCGATCTGGCTCGCCCACAAGCTCTCCAGGCAAATCAGCGCGGTCAAAAACGACGGCCTGCTGCCTTATCTTTGCCCTGAAGCAAAAACCGACGTCGGCGTGGAATATCGATTCAGAAAGCCTTCGCGCATTCACAGCATAACGATCACGGCCAGCCAGAAGGAACTGAGGAAACCGGACCTGAACCGGTTGCGTGCGGATCTCAAGGAAGCGGTGATCGATGCGGTTTTCCGGGACGAACCGGTTAAACCGGACAACCGGACCGAGATTTTTATCAACCCCGAAGGGATTTTCCATCTGGGCGGTCCGTCGGTGCATTCGGGCCTGACGGGGCGAAAGACCGCTATAGACACTTACGGCGGGTATTCACGGCATGGAGGAGCGGCGCTCAGCGGGAAGGACCCGTTGCGTATCGACCGCGTCGGGGCTTATGCAGCGCGGTATGCCGCGAAGAACGTGGTCGCCGCAGGTCTGGCCGATGAGTGCGAGGTCCAGTTGAGCTATTCGATTGCGCTTTCGCGCCCCGCCAGTATCCAGGTGGAAACGTTCGGTACCGGACGGATTCCGGACGATGACCTGGCTTCCTTGATCTCGGAACAGTTCGAGTTCAGGCTCGCGGGGATAGTTGGGGAATTCAACCTGCGACGGCTCCCGGCGGAGAGGCAGGGAAGGTTTTATCAAAACCTGGCGGTCTACGGCCAGGTGGGTCGAATCGACCTGGACCTTCCCTGGGAAAAAACGGACAAGGCGGCATTGCTGATTGAAGCTGTCGGGGCGGAAGCGAAGTAAAATACTCAAGCAAATTCAGGCTTTTGGCAGAGTCCGTCGTTCGTACAAAGCGTGGGGACGACGGCGCTTATCGGAATGGCCGGGCGGTGGGCACCAAAAGACCACCGCGCTACGCTCCCCCACCCTACACGGCTCCGCTCGTTTTTGCATGCTCGTGAATACTCGCTGGTTCCCAAGGTCCTTCCTTTGGAACCCCATCCCGCCAGGGCGTAGGATGGGTGACAACCCATCGCTTTTCGGAACGCCCCGGAATGATTGACCGGAGAGGCATAATTCGGTGCCTGGAAACACGGGAAAGTCGTCATACGGAAAAAGAAGTCGTATTCGACAGTCCTTGAGCTTCCCGGAGGCTGAGAGGGGAAGGAGCCTAAAAACGATGGGTTCCCGCTCCGCTCCCACCCATCCTACGGCTTGAATACGCTGCAAAAAGGTGGACGGTCGAGTAAGGTGTAGGAGCGGAGTAAGCATTATCGTGCCCACCATCCGCCCTTCGGATAAAGCGTGGGGACGACGGTGCTTATCGGAATGGCCGGGCGGTGGGCACCAAGAGACCACCGCGCTACGCTCCCCCACCCTACACGGCTCCGCTCGTTTTTGCATGCTCGTGAATACTCGCTGGTTCCCAAGGTCCGCCTTGGGAACCCCGCCCCCGTAGGCATGATGAGCACAGACACCCGCATTGTCGCTCTTCCGGCACCTTCATCGCAGCCGTCTTGTGCTTCGCCCCCCGGAAATGATTCCGGGCCACCCGACATCGTTAACAACATGTATTTCCCATGGACGAATATGTGGAGTCGCCTCTGCTTGCAAGAATATGTTAGTTAAAGTAAATCTTGACAAAATTATCAAGTAATGCTTAAACTCCTAGCCTTAAGCCGTTGTTCTCCACTAGCTTTCTTTACATGCTCCTGTTCCCGTGTCACAGCTTTGCACCAATCCTTCTATTCCGGAGACGATGCGATGGCGGAGATGATCGAGACAAGAGATACCCCGAGAAAAGAATACGGTTTCAATCCGAACCTTATCCAGATCGCGAGGTACATGGAAGAGCATGCCCGCGTTCTCCAGGAGACGGGATGGTCCGACGACGCGACCGATCTTCGGAGATGGGCCCAAGAGCTGCGGCGGAAATCATCCGAAGCAGGTGACTGATCAGCCTGACTGCTTTTCCCTACTCAACTCCCCGATATATTGATGGTTCCTCTTTTGTTTAACACTTCTTTACCGGACCTTTACACTTCTTCGCATTAACGATCTTTTCTCTTGATTGCAATTTTACACTTGCAGTGTCAGGATCTTTTACAGTTCGATAAGACTTTTTATACTTCAATAACAAAAAGGCTGACGTTCTGTGGTCCGATTACTTGTTCAAAATACACACGAATAATCTAGAACTAAACTCATCGGGCATTTGAAGGTCAGCATGGCTGTCGGTACGGTTTTTGATCCGGAAAAACTCTATCGTTTTCTTGATGAATTAAGCTCATCAGAGAGTTTGTATTCAACTAAAAGTAACGAGGAGTTTTCCAATGAGTGGTCCAAGGCAAGTTTACGAATTTCTGAAAGCTGCTTCTATAGCACATGCTCGCTGGGATTATGAGGTATCGACTTCCATACTGAAAAACCGGAAAAAGCTTATCATCCTGGCCCTGTTGCTCATGCCCATCGTGGTCGTATCTCTTCTGGAAGCCGCCCCCCTGCTGGGTGGTAAAGAAGCGTACGCTCCCGCATTTTATTCGACGGACATTTTCCTCGTGTCGATAGCCATCGGCTTGGCGGCGGGCCTGATCACCGGGTGCATCGGCGCGGGCGGCGGTTTCATTACAACTCCGGCGCTCATGGCGGCCGGAGTGAAAGGAATTCTGGCGGTCGGCACCGACCTTTTCCATATTTTCGCAAAAGCGATCATGGGAACCGCGGTCCACAAGAAACTGGGCAATGTCTCGGTCAAACTTGCGATAGGCTTTCTCGTCGGTTCGGGTGTCGGGACCTTTATCGGGGGCGCAATCAACCGGGTGCTCTACAACATCGATCCCCTGCTGAGCGAGGCGTTCATCAGTTCCGTGTACGCCATTTTGCTGGGGTTCCTCGGGTTCTATTCCCTCTTCGATTATCTCAAATCCAGAAAAGGCGACAATGCGGGGGATGCGCACGGGTCCGCATCGACCGGCATGCCCAACATTGCCGTCAAGCTGCAAAAGATTAACGTGCCTCCGATGATCCCCTTTGACGAAGACTTCATCCCGGGCGGCAAGAAAATTTCCTGGGTTATTGTTGCCGCCGGCGGGGCGGTGGTCGGCATCCTGGCTTCGATCATGGGTGTCGGAGGCGGCTTTGTCACCTTCCCCATGTTCGTGTACGTATTCGGCGTCTCCTCCATGACCACGGTCGGAACGGATATCCTTCAAATCATCTTCACGGCCGGTCTCGCTTCCATCGGGCAATACGCGATTTACGGCTATGTCTTCTATTCACTGGCCATGGGCATGCTGCTCGGCTCGCTTTTGGGCATCCAGGTCGGGGCACTGACCACCAAAGTGGTGAAGGGTATCCACATCCGGGGCTTTTACGCTGTCTCCATTCTTGCCGGTTTTGTCAATCGGGCGGCTACCCTTCCCAGAAAAATGGTCGAACTTGAGATGATCAGCATCCCCAAATCCGTCACCACGAACATAGAATTCATCGGCAACATCGCCTTCTGGGTGACGGTGGGTATTTTCGGACTCTGGATCTTCGCAAAGTTCTTCTCCAACATCAGGCTCTTGAGAGAAGAAACGAAGCCCGAGATGGCCCTGAAGTCCGCAGCTTAGACTTCCGGAATAACAAAAGAGGAGAATGCAAATGTTGATGAGACAGAAAAAAAGTCTAAGCATGGGTATTATCATGGGAATAAGCTTCATCGGAGTGCTGCTGATTATCCTGTCCCCCGTCTTTGGCGGAAAGAACGGACTCGAATACTCCGATGCTCTTTTCAATAAGCTGGCCAAGGGATCTTCCTTTTTCATCCCTGAACTCACGGCAAGCCTGAAAGATGTCCAGAAGGAAGAGATCTCCGTCTCGATCAAAATGGACAATGCCGATCAGGCTGCCAAAGCCGCCAGGGTGCTTGCCCAAGGATTGGCAAAGACGAGCGTTCAGGGATCCGAAGTCAAGATAAACGGCAATCTTGTAAAAATGCTTTCTACCGTTTTGGACGATTCCACCGCCATGTATTACGACAGGGGCGCCGAGGTAAAAAGCAGGTATTCAATGGATGAAAGAGATGTCATGTCCACGTGGTGGGGCGTACTGAACCGGGTTGCCAAGGAACTTCAGAAGGCCCGGAAAGCTGAAGAAACCAATGTGATCTTTGAAGTAATGAAGAAGGGGATCGAGCCGGCCTACAACTTCTACGGCATCGAAGCCCAGAAGGTTTCCGACAAGGCCCTCACCGTCCTGGGCATGCTGGCGTTCTACATCCTGTATACGATGTGGTGGGGCTACGCGATTTTCTACATGTTCGACGGGCTGGGCCTGAGCATGAAGAAGGCCAAGGTGAAACAGGAAGTATAATCCCGATTCGAATCGATGAATCCGTAAAAGGGGCGGGCACGTTTTCCGTGCCCGCCCCTTTTTGCAAATATCAACAACCTCCGTCGGATACCGGGACTAACCTCTTCTATTCATCGTTTCCGACTGGATTACAAATTCCCCTACTCGCAGTTCAGTATTTCTTCGGCCTCCTGCCTGTAGGCGTCCATGATATAGGGGACCTTCGTTACCCTGGTACATTCGTCGGACAGGGACATCAGGTCCCTGCGCGAGATCGCTCCGACGTTGAAGCGGCGCGCCCCGGCCATGAGCTGCTGCAGTCCGACCTTCAGCTTGTCCACATAGCTGTATACGCCGATCGCGCCGAGCGGAATCTCCTTCGCGTTTCCGTTGCCGAGGATCTCCTTTACCGCTTCGAAGTTGATGAAGATTTCCTCGACGCTGCTCCCGTACTGGCTGACGGTCTTGGGTAGATCGTCTTTTGCCATCCATTCGCCGATGTTCTTACCGACCATTCCGGGTATCATCAGCGCGCGGCCCATGCATATCGCTTTTATATGCGGCGCTCCAAGGGCAAGGGCCTTGAAGACACCGTCCTCGCTCGAAAATCCGCCGGCAAAGGCGATGTCCGGCACTCTTTCGCCGCGCTCGGCCAGCTTGTTGCAGAATTCCCAGGCCGCCGAGTGCAGATAGATGCTTGGAATGCCCCATTCCTCCATCATTCTCCACGGGCTCATGCCGGTCCCGCCCGGCGCGCCGTCAATTGTGAGCAGGTCTATTTTCGCCATGGAACTCCACTTGATGGCCATTGCCAGTTCCCGCAGGCTGTAGGCTCCGGTTTTGAGTGTAACCCGCTTGAATCCGAGCTTCCTCAGGCGGTCTACTTCGGCGAGGAAGCCTTCCCGGCTGACAAAGCCGAGCCTGCTGTGCCGTTCGAACTCTTTGATGGCCCCGTCCCGGTAAGCCGCCTGGACAACTTTACTGGAGGGATCGGGAGTGACTATATACCCACGCTTCTGCAGTTCACGGGCGCGTTCCAGGCTTTCCACCTTGATTTCGCCGCCGATGCATTTCGCTCCCTGGCCCCATTTCAATTCGATTGTCTGCAGCCCGTGTTTGTCGATTACGTACTCCGCCACTCCCAGTCTCGTGTCCTCGACGTTCATCTGGACCAGCAGTTCCCCGTAACCGTTGTAGTACCGTTTGTATATTTCGATACGGCGGTCCATGTCGGGAGACTTCACGATCTTGCATTTGCTGTTCAGCTCCAGGCCGGGGTCGATTCCGCAGACGTTTTCTCCGCAAACGAGCGTAATTCCGCTAATCGCGGCTCCTACAGCAAAATGGTCCCAGTTCTTTCTCGCAATTTCGGTGGATCCCAGTGCGCCCGTGAAGACGGGAGCTCGCATCTTGACCTTGATATCCCATCCGTATTCGGTTTCGATATTGACCGCGGGAAAGATCGCGGAGTCGGGTCCGGCTTCGACGCCTTCGGGAA
The DNA here is from genome assembly GCA_023416335.1 of Pseudomonadota bacterium. The sequence goes on from JAEZHY010000053.1 coordinate 39,434, forward strand.
GACCGGATGCTCCCATTGCGTATCCCTGTATGTTGAGGTGGGAGTAATCAATGGGGTAATTTTTGTCCCCGCCGGCGGTTATCTGGCCGAACGGAGCGGGGTAGAGCACTTCCCGGCCTCTGAAAGCGGTCCTGAAAATTTCGCAGTTTCCCCTGCAGCCGTCGATGCACCTGGAACAAAGGCCGCTCATGGGAACAACACTTTTCGATCTGTTGAAGGACAAGGTGGCGTCATTTGAATTGGGCGTAGAAAAGTTCATGGTACTGCTCCTGACATTTAAGTGGACGCAATAGTATTGAGGACAGAAAGGCTTCCGGACTATCCTCGGTAAGCATATGGGGGGTGTGGAACCGCGGGCCTGATAACTTTGTATGAGATATTGAAGAGGGACTGTGCTGTGTCGATACCCGCAGGCGTTAAATGAGTAGTACTAAAATAAAACATGACTAAATTAGTTTAATATCTTGTTACTGTCAATGAATTTCCGAGCGCATCCGAAATGTAAGTTCCTGTTTTATCGGTCCGATAGCATCAGGCATAGCTGAGCAATGTCAGCTTTGTGGTTTTAATTTAAACTAATACACTTCTGATGTATCTCGTGTGACTAATAAAATGCGTTAAGAACCTGACGAGGAGAGACTTGTGTCCGACTAACCTGTTATTGGCATTTCGAAGAGAAGCTTCAATTCGGAGAGGAATAAATGACTGTGCAATCTATATTAACATATAGGTGGATAATCGGTTTGACCAACTCGCCTGGAGCCTCCGGTTATAAACAGCCGAATCTCGATTGATACCCTTTAGGCATAGCCTGTTAGCCATGTGGAGAGGCCGGGATATAGTTGCCCCGTCATTCGTGCGGTGGGTGGAAGTTTTGGCTTTCCGTATCTAGGTTGTAAGTATACAGGTGTACGACCTGCCCGCTTCCGGGATGATGATGGGCAACTTCAGCTTTGCCCACCAATTCGTCCCGGATTGTGAGATCTTCAGCTCACTTCGACTTCGCGGATTGCTGTTCACTCTTGATGTTGTTGTGCACCTTGCAGGCACGGACCGTATTCTTCATGAGCATGGTAATCGTCATCGGGCCTACGCCGCCCGGCACAGGGGTTATGGCGCTCGCACGTTCCGCGGCTTCCTGGAAAGCGACATCGCCTTTGAGGATTCGTTTTCCATCGGCGGTCTTCCCGACCTCGTTCACGCCCACGTCGATGACCACGGCGCCCGGCTTCACCCAATCTCCTTTAACGTACTCCGCAACACCGGCGGCCACAATGAGAATGTCGGCGCGCAGGGCATGCTGTTTGACGTCTTTGGTGCGGGTATGGCAGATGGTCACCGTCGCATTTGCTCCGGCTGCTTTCTGGATGAGCATCATCGCGATCGGCTTGCCGACGATATTCGAACGTCCGACAACCACCACTTCGGCCCCTGCGATCTGCGTCCCGGACCGGACAAGCAGTTCCTGGATCCCGGCCGGCGTGCAGGGCAGGTAGTCCGGCTCACCGATCATCAGCTTGCCGACGTTTACGGGATGAAAGGCGTCCACGTCCTTGCCGGGATCGATCGAGAGCAGGACCCTGTTTTCGTTGACGTGTTTCGGCAGCGGGAGCTGCACGAGGATTCCGTCGATTTTCGAATCTTTATTGTACTTGTCTATAAGTTTGAGCAGGTCTTCTTCGCTCAGGTCCGCAGGCTGGCTGTCCTGGACGGAATAGAACCCGAGTTCGTGGGCCGTATTCTGTTTCGCACGGACATAGCTCTGGGAAGCCGGATTCTCGCCGACGAGGATGGTAACCAGTCCGGGCACCACCCCGTATTTTTCCTGTAACTGCTGGACCTCGGCTTTCAGCTCGGCGCGTATTTCTTTGGCTACATCAGCCCCTTTAAGCAATTTGGCAGACATCCGTCACCTCTCATGGTTCTGGGTTTGATTTAACCCTTCAGAATATTTGGGTAATGTCGAATTGTAAATCGGCAAAGGGGAACCGGAAAGCTCATCCGGTTGAAAACACCCTCCACCCGGCAGGCAACGATACCGGGTGGAGGGTAGTCCTGCTAGAACAGGCCGGTCACCTTTCCGGTTTTCACGTCCACGTCAATTCTGCGGAACGCCGGATCGGAAGAGGTTCCGGGCATGAGGCTGATGGTGCCTGCGCAGGGGCACAGGAACTTTGCACCCGAGTAGATGAGCACGTCCCGGATCGGGAGGATCCAGCCTTTGGGGACTCCCTTGACCGCCGGATCGTGCGTGAGGCTCAGGTGGGTCTTGACCATCATGGTCGCATAGTCGTCATATTTGGGATCGGCTTCGAGCATCTTCGCCTTGGCTTCGGCTTCCGGGGTCCAGGAGACGCCGTCGGCGCCGTAGACTTCTTTGGCCACCAGCGCGACTCTGTCCCGGAGCTTCATTTCCAGGGGGTAGAGGAACTTGAAATCGTTCGGTTCGTTGCATGCTTCGATCACGGCGTCGGCGAATTCGAGCGCGCCTTCACCGCCCTTTGCCCAGTGCTCCGAAAGGGCACAACGGGCGCCGGCCGCTTCCGCATATTTCCGGACCATGGCCACCTCATCCTTGGTGTCCGTATGGAACCTGTTGATGCAGACGACCGGGTTGATACCGGCTTTGCGGATCGTGTTGATGTGGTGAACCATATTCGGGATGCCGCGTTCGAGCAGCTGAAGGTTTTCCTTCGTGTAATCGTCAGGCAGCGGAAGACCGGCGACCACCTTCGGTCCGCCTCCGTGCATCTTGAGGGCGCGAATGGTTGTGGTCAGAACCGACACGTGCGGCTTGAGGCCGCTGTAGCGGCTCTTGACGTTCCAGAACTTCTCGAACCCGATGTCCGCGGCAAATCCGCTCTCGGTGACGTGGTAGTCGAAAAGTTTGAGCCCGACGCGGTCGGCTATGATCGAAGACTGTCCTACCGCAATGTTTGCAAAGGGGCCCGCGTGCACCATGCAGGGCTGATATTCGGCCGTGCACATGAGGGTCGGGTTGATCGTGTTTCTCATGAACGCGGTCATCGCGTTTCCGACTTCCAAGTCTCCCGTGGTTACGGGTTTTCCGCGCTTGTCGAATGCAACCGTAACCTCGTTGAGGCGTCTTTTGAGATCGGGCAAATCATTGATGATGGAAAGAATGGCCATGCATTCGGAACTTACCGCAATCCCGAACTTGGACTGCATCATGAAGCCGTCCTGCCTGCCTCCGATCCCGATGATGATGTTTCGAAGCGCCTGGGCGCAGAAATCCATGATCCAGCCCATCTCGACGCGCGTCGGGTCGACATCGAGCCGTCTCATTCGGGTGAGCCGCTGGAGTTGCTCGTCGTTGTAGTTTCTTTCGTGCTGCATGCGGGCGGTGAGTGCAACCATGGCCAGGTTGTGGGCGTTCATGATGTCGTTGATATCGCCCGTGAGACCCATCGAGAATTCGGTCATGGGGATCAGGAGCGAGTTCCCGCCGCCGGCCGCAGTTCCCTTGATGTTCATGGTCGGGCCGCCGGAGGGCTGCCGCAGCGCGCCGCCGACGTTCTTGCCCCTTTTCCCGAGCCCCTCGATCAAACCGCAGGATGTGGTGCTCTTGCCTTCTCCCAGCGGAGTGGGCGTTATTGCCGTTACTTCGATGTACTTGCCGTCAGGCCGATTCTTGAGGCGCTCGATAATTTTCATGAAGTCGAGCTTGCACAGACGACCCATGGGAAGAATTTCGTCCTTCTGAAGCCCGAGCTTCTCCTGGAATTCCCACGGGGTAGGCATGTTCTTTTCAGCTGCTTCGGAGATTTGCCAGTCTTTCATTTTTGTGGCATCGTACGGCATTCGTTTGCCTCCATTATTCGTGTTGTAACTCAGCCGGCACTCTATCAATCCCAAAAAGGGTTTGATTCCAAATGCTTCTCACTGACCTCGTTAACTCTTGCCAAAGAGAAAAACAGTTGCCCGCATGACTATCTGGTCTGCATATATTAATGGTACGAGAAGCGTCGAGCCGGAGTGGAATTGAGCAAAATCCAAAACTGCAGCAACCAAAGCAAGGTCGCAAGGGAGATGGGAGCAAGACCGTGGGAGAAGCTTTGTACGGGTTAACCTAAAGTAACGAATTGCCTTTGTCAAGGATTTATCGGGCTTGCCCCGGTGTTGAGCGGCCCGACCGGAATAGAATGTAATGCACGTTTGAGACATCGGAAATGGGCTTCGAACCGATTCCCGGAATGAGTTCCCGCCGGTCGGAGGATAATAAAACCCGTCCTCTTGAAACTTCTTTTATTTCAGAGATATATTTCTTCTGCTATCATTTACGATTCTGCGACAATTCTAACATTTTGCCGCATTTTGGTGTACAATCTACAGGCCACCGGAATTACTTAGTTATAATTAGAAAAAACATGCCGGCCTGCATTGCACGACCCGAGGGGGCTGAGTAGATTGGGGACCGGACCGGCAATTCATTATCGGGTAGCGGAGGAATCTGATATGTGGGAATACACGGATAAAGTTAAAGAACATTTTCTCAATCCGCGTAATGTTGGGGAAATTGAAGATGCGGACGGTATCGCGGAAGTAGGGTCTATTGCCTGCGGGGATGCTCTGAAATTCACGTTCAAGCTCGGACCGGACGGAAAGATCGTAGACGCGAAGTTCAAAACATTCGGCTGTGCCAGTGCAATCGCTTCGGCTTCCGCCCTGACGGAAATGGTTAGAGGCATGACGGTCGAAGAGGCTGCCAATGTGACGAATCAGGATATAGCCAACTATCTCGGGGGTCTTCCCCAGGAGAAGATGCACTGTTCCGTTCTTGGGCGCGAGGCCCTGGAAAAAGCCATTTCTCATTACAAGGGCACTCCCGGCAAGGCCGCGGAGGAGAAGATCATCTGCGAGTGTTTTGGCGTGACCGAGAAGGAAATAGAACGGGCGGTCCGCGAAAATCGGCTCACCACCGTTGAAGAAGTGACGAACTATACGAAGGCCGGCGGCGGCTGCGGCAATTGCCATATGGCAATTCAGGAAATAATCGACAAGATCACGAATGAGATTCGGGACCTTCCCGGCAGGCCGAAGCTTTCGAATATCAAAAAGATAAAAATGATCGAAGAAACCCTTGAGCGCGAAATCAGGCCGGCCCTCAAGCACGACGGCGGAGACATCGAACTCGTCGATGTCGTCGGCAATCGCGTGCTCGTAGCGACCCGTGGCGCCTGTGCTTCCTGTCAGGCATCCAATCAGACGCTCAAGAACTTCGTTGAGGCCAAACTCCGCGAGTTGGTCTGGCCGGAACTGGTGGTAGAGGAGGTGTCCGCGTGAGAACGATATATCTGGACAACAACGCAACGACAAGAGTGGCCCCGGAAGTGCTGGAGGCCATGCTCCCCTACTTCAGCGACCTTTACGGAAACCCGTCGAGCATGCACTCCTTCGGCGGCCAGGTCGGCAAGGAAGTACGGCAGGCCCGTGAAAGAATGGCTGCTCTTCTTGGTGCTTCTCCCGAAGAGATTATTTTTACGAGCTGCGGGACTGAAAGCGACAACTCCGCCGTACGTTCGGCGCTCAACAGCTATCCGGAGAAGAAGCACATCGTTACGAGCCGGGTCGAGCATCCTGCGATCCGCGCTCTGGGCGCCCATCTTTCCACGCACGGCTATCGTGTAACGGAAATTCCGGTAGACGGGGAAGGGCGGCTCGACATGGAGCAGTACAGGAGGGCGCTTACTCCCGATACGGCAATCGTGACCCTGATGTGGGCAAATAACGAAACCGGCGTGATCTTTCCTGTGGAGAAAGCGGCGGAAATGGCCCGGGAACGCGGAATCCTCTTTCATACCGACGCGGTGCAGGCGGTGGGCAAGGTCCCGATCAACCTGCACAATACAGCCATCGATATGCTGTCGCTTTCCGGTCATAAGCTGCATGCCCCGAAGGGTATCGGCGTGCTGTATGTCCGCAAGGGAACGAAGTTTTCGCCCTACCTGATCGGCGGTCACCAGGAACGTGGACGCCGCGGCGGGACGGAAGCCACCACGAGCATAATCGGCATGGGAGTTGCGGCCGAACTGGCAGCCAACAAGATGGAATACGAGAATACCATCGTAAAGGGCCTGCGCGACAAGCTGGAAAATGAAATACTCAGAACGGTGCCGAACACAAAGGTGAACGGGGACCGTCAAAGCCGCCTGCCGAACACGAGCAACGTCAGTTTCGAGTTCGTCGAAGGCGAGGGCATCCTCCTCATGATGGATGAATTCGGAATCTGCGCTTCTTCGGGTTCCGCCTGTACTTCGGGATCGCTCCAGCCGTCTCACGTCCTCCGCGCGATGGGGATTCCCTTTACCATGGCGCACGGCTCGATCAGGTTCAGCCTGAGCATTTACAATACCGAGGATGAGATCGATGTCGTCCTCGAAAAACTTCCTCCCATTATAGAAACGCTCAGGGGCATGTCCCCTTACTGGAAAGTGGGATCGAAAGCCTGCGAAAGTGCTTAATATTTAATTAAAAAGACAGCTCGAACCGGGCCGGACGCTTTTAAGCCCCGGCTCTTTCATTTTGAGGGAACACAAACGGGGGGCGGCCTCCCCCCCGAAGGAAACCAAAAATGAGTAATCAGTCAGTGGTCCTAGATCAATGCAAAACGGCCGTTCAAACGGAACGACATTTCCGGGAGGAAATTCCTGGAATCGTCGACAGGCTGGTCAATTCCTGCGCGAACGGCGCCTGCTTCGACCACGTCGGACCGGAACCCATCCCGTCCCGGGAAGCCGTAATCGATATTGTGAACCGTGCGAACAGGCTGCTCTATCCGGGTTATTTCATACGAAACCGGCTGGAGAAATTCAACCTGGCATATTACTTCGGACAGGAAGCCACGGCCCTTTTCGAACTGCTCTCCGAACAGATAACCCTTGCCATGCGGCACGACTGTATACGGCATGAACTTCCCTGTATCCAGTGCGAAGAATGGGGGCAGGAGGCTGCGATCAATTTTCTGCAGGATTTGCCGAACCTGCGAATGATGCTTGCCGGCGATGTCAGGGCCGCCTACCAGGGTGACCCGGCTGCCAAAAGCTACGACGAGATCATTTTCAGCTACCCCGGTTTGCTTGCGATTACGGCTTACCGCATCGCCCACCAGTTGTGGGAACAGAATATCCCGTTTGTTCCGCGCATCATAACGGAGTATGCCCACAGTGTTACGGGTATCGACATCCACCCCGGCGCGCACATCGGAGAGAGCTTTTTTATCGACCACGGAACCGGTGTGGTGATAGGCGAGACCACCGAGATCGGAGCCCGTGTTCGGCTGTACCAGGGCGTGACGCTCGGGGCCCTGTCGCTTCCGCGCGACGCGGTCGACCAGTTGCGGGAAAAGAAACGTCATCCGACCATAGAAGACGACGTGATCATCTATTCGGGGGCAACCATCCTGGGCGGAGAGACCCGGATCGGCGCCCGTTCGGTTATCGGTGGTAATGTCTGGCTCACCGAATCCGTTCCTCCGGATACCCGCGTCATCATCAAAGCCCCCGAGCTGGTCTATTCCGGCCACATCGAAAGAGGCGAGAAGGTGACGGAGGCATAGAACCGTTTTCGAACCCATTGCTCCCGACCAATTAATTTAATTTCGAGACCGGGCAGGGTGGGGGGAGCGTAGCGCGGTGGTTTTACCGTCAATGTTGTTGCTTTAAGGAAATACGCCGCTGGTTCCCAAGGCCCGCCTTGGGAACCCCGCCCCGGCAGGCCGGATAGCATCCGGTACGTGTTGTCCAAAATACCTGGCCTACCGGGACGGGGTCATTAAAGCAACGGCATTGGGCTTAATCGCGCCCACCGTCCGGCCTTGTGAGCGATTCGAACACCCAAAAACAATGACCGAATTCAAATTCGAGCACTCCTTCGCAGTTTCCAGCGAGCAGCAGGGCCAGAGGCTCGATCTCTTCCTGAGCAGGGTCATTCCCGACCTTTCCCGCAGTCACTTCAAGAATTTGATCAAAGAAGAGATGGTACTCGTGAACGGGGCCGTCGCAAAGCCGAGCTACGAGGTCCGGTACGGAGACGTAGTCCTGGCCAGGCTCCCCGAACCGGACGCCGAAACCGAACTCAAGCCCGAGCAGATGCACCTGGACCTGCTCTTCGAGGATGACGACCTTCTCATCGTAAACAAGCCCCCCGGCCTCGTGGTGCACCCGGGGGCCGGACATTCCGAAGGGACGCTGGTCCACGGACTGCTCGCCCATTCGCCCCGCCTCGCCATCCAGGGATCCCCTTTGAGGCCCGGAATCGTGCACCGCCTGGATAAGGACACTTCCGGCGCCCTGGTGATCGCGAAAAGCGAACGCGCATACCTGGACCTGATAAAGCAGTTCAAGGTACACGGCGTAAAGAAGGAATACCTTGCGCTGGTGTACGGTGTCCCCGCGAAACATGAGGGCGAGATCAGGACCCTTCTGGGAAGGCATCCCACCGAACGTAAAAAAATAGCCGTGCTGCAGGGGAAGGGGCGCGAGGCCGTTTCACACTGGTGTGTCCGGAAAAGCTGGGGGGAAGTTTCTCTCCTTGAAGTTGCGATTGAAACGGGCAGAACGCATCAGATTCGTGTGCACATGAGCCACATAAACCTTCCCGTCGTCGGTGACGAGACGTACGGCGGCGGAAAGAGGCGCGCGAGAAACATCAAATCGGGTCCCATTCGCGACCTGCTTCTGGGAGCCGACCGCCAGATGCTCCACGCAAAACACCTGCAGTTCAACCACCCCGCAACCGGTGAAGTCATCTCGGCAACCGCCCCCCTGCCGGAAGATTTCAGGAAAATCGTGGAAGGGTTGGATTCGCTGCAGGCGGGGTGTTGATCCAGGCTTCAGAGCAAGTGCCGTGAGTGCGGTCGGTGAGCCGGGTAGGGTGGGCACAAGCACTATCGTGCCCACCATCCTCCCCTCGGAGTAGGCCCCATCGGAATTGCCGGGCAGTGGGCACCCCAAAAACAGGGTGCCCACCCTACGCCGCTCACCATTCCCAGCCTCAGGGCGCATATCTTCTCAGTTCACTGCTCACCGTTCACTGTTCACCCGATAACCAAGAATCCCTCCGGTGCCAGGCTGGTTGCGAGCATGACAGTATTGATGTCGAGATGTTCCGTGAACGTCTGTGACTTCATGTTCGCGGGCTGAAGCCAGAAGTGCTCGATCCTCCCTGCCAGGGGAAGATGCCGCAGAAGATCATGGACCTGCTTTCTAACCGCTTCGCTGTCGAAAATGCCGGGTTTCCCGTCAATCAGGTCCCGGAGCCGTTCGAGGGCGTGCAGCCCGATGGACAACCCCAGTTCGCGAAAAGCGAGCCGGTAATTCGCGGGCGCTGTAAGCAGTCCGGACATCTCGAATTCCCGCAGCCCGGTTCGGCATGCCTGGAGCAGGTCCGTCAGAAGTCCCGTTTGCTGAAAACCTCCCAGGGCGGTTATCTGTGCAGCCCGGAAAGCATCCGATAGAAGGCCGCCGATGCCGAGAGGGTCCTCGGTAGTCCAGTCTTTCCCCAGGCACATGGCTGCGAGGCCGTTGATTTCCTCGCCCAGGCCCGGAGAGTCTTCCGCGCCTGCGGTCATGCCCGCCTGCAGCTCGCGGCAGGTGAGCAGCCCGTCAAGCGGATCGTGGTGTCCCATGGACGGGACAAGAGGGTATGAAAGATCGATGCTCATCTTCCAGTACATGCGTATGAGACCGGGAGGCAAGCGGTAGGTGAACGCCCTGTAAGCCGCTTTCGCCAGTTCGACGGCACACCGCCTGTACGTCAAATCCCCCGTTTCCGAGCCGGCCTGGTTGAGGGCGTGCATCCACTTTGTAAGGTAGTGATAGTACTGCCCGTCGCGGTCCCACTCGAGTCGCGCGTCATACGGATCGTCGGGGCCGCGCTCCCTCAGTTCCTTTCCGATCCTCAACCCGCCGATTGTCGGGTGCTTTTCCCCTTCGTGCTCGTCGAGGCCGCTGATCCAGCCTTTTCGCCCATCGTCGCCGCGGTGACGTCCAAGCACGTGATGGACCCGATCGACAAGGAGCAGGGCCAGGTCCCTGTATTTTTCGTCACGCGTTTGCCGATAAAGCGCCAGGAAATTGCAGACGGCGAAAGCATCCGTCCAGAGATAGCGCCGCTGGGGATCGCCTGGGTTCAGGAGTCCGGTCCGGCGGGCGAATTCATTCATTAGTTCCTGTGCTGACGGAAAATTGGGGTTATCCAAATCGGAGCGCCTTTCCTTCATGATTTGTTGTTCCCAAATATAAGGAGTTTCTGTCTGGAACAGGAGGCTTGTCCCCTGCCGTCATTCCGGCGGCTCTCGGAATCCCGGCAAAATGACGAATAGTCGAGAGCCCTGTAGGCGGTTAGGCACGCTCTGTATCCTCCCGAATCCGACCCCTCGTTGCCGTGCATGCGCCAATCCGCTCGGAGAGCTGATCTTCACGGTTCTGATGCGCTGGTACGCCGTTTGCTTATTACGGTTGTCGGGGAATTTTTTCGTTATCGGTAAATCTGAAAAAGGAGGTGAGTCTAAATGATGGCAGTCTTGAAAAAAAGCATTGGAGCGGAAACCCGGAGGAGTTTGCACTTGTGTGTCCTCGTGCTGTTCATCGCAATGGGGGCTGTGGCAGGCCTGACGTCGGATGCCTTTGCCGGAGGTGTTTACCTGGGCTTTGGAGTCGATGTCCCGTTGGGCTATACGCCTCCTCCTCCTCCCGTTGTGGAATACCGGCCTCCGGTGGTAGTTGAACGGACGCCGGTACCGCCGGTAGTGGTAGAGCGCGTTGCGCCACCCGCGGTAGTAGTCGAGCGGACGGCGCCTCCGCCGGTGATGGTGAGACGGGTGGATCCGCCTCCGGCGGTTGTCTATGACGCGCCGGTAGTGGTCGAAAAGCGGACTACAACGTATTATTATCCCGCATCATCTTACCAGTACCGTTCCTATCACGAACAAACGGAACGGGAAACTTACAGGGAGAGATCTCATACATGGACAAGCGATGACGCATCCTGATGAGACATGGTAAGAAAACGATCCGGCCGGGTTCCCGGGCGCGAGCCGGGGAACCCGAGAAGGGTGGGAGAGCTCAATCCGGACAAGGCGCGACGACCGACCTTTCTTAGAGGTGAAAATAGCGTGGTTTGCCCCAACGCAACGGGCGTCGCTCACCGCTCTCCCCACCTGGCAGTTCTATCCGGAAGGTAAGTATGTTGGGGCGCGGTCTCCCGACCGTGCCCCGGCGCAATGCCGAAGGCGTGTCTCAATCGAAAAAGCCGGATGGGTGGGAGCGAAGCGGGAACCCATCGTTTTTTTGGTTCTTTCCCCTCTCAGCCGCCGGGAAGCTCAGGGACCGTCGAATACGACTTCTCTGTTTCCAGGCACCGACTTTGCCTCTCCGACCAATCATTTCCGAGCGTTCCGAAAAACGATGGGTTGTCACCCATCCTACGTCCATTGAAGGTAAGCAGGTCTCCCGACTGTGCCCCGCAGATCAGAATGTCCCCGCGATTACCAGAGCCAGCCCCACCTGCACAAGAGAAGAAAGCACGGCGACCGGGAGGTTCCGGTCTTTGGCGATCTCCCGATCGAAGGAAACTTTGGGCACGAAGATCAGGTTTCCAAGAAAGCGAAAGATCAGAAGCGCAACGAGACCGGCGACAAAATACAGGACAAAACCCCCGAGGCCTGAGATCCACCCGGTAAACGGCCCGGCCACTCCGGCGCGAAGAATGATCGCGAGCGCAATGAGCATTCCCGCGGCATCCATCCCCGCCGCCGTGTTTTGCTTCACTTCGATTTCTTCGCAGATGTTTCGCGGCGTAACCGCTTCAAGTATATAGAAAGCTGCCACGAGGGCTGCCTGGGCCAGGAGAAAGAAGACGCCCGCCGCCAGGATGCCTCCGCCTTCGCCGGAAAATGCCCCGTGCATTATTATCCCGCTTGCGACGTAGCTCGCGAATTCCATCAGTCCGACGGCGGAATTTCCTTCGCTGACCGCCTTGTCGCCGTCCACCTTGCAGAGAATTATTTTGTCGTTCACCACAAAGGCCAGAAAGAGAAGTACTATGAGAACGACGCCTCCTTCGATGAAGTTGATCAGGTCGTCTGCAAGCGCCTGGGACCGGCCGAACAGGGTTCCTGCCAGCCCGAATGCGAGACCCAGGTACATTCCGGATTTCCTCAGGCTCACGGCAAGGTTCCTGCCGCGGATCATGAGTTCGTCCTCGTTGAACGGGGTGCGTTTGTCGTCCAGGAACTTGATTGCCCACATGAAGCCCAGGGCCAGAAGCGGATAAACGACGAACGGAACTGCGATCTTCAGGATATCCTGCATATTGTTTCTCCTCGTTCTCCGGAAGTCCTATCGGAACAGGTGAGGTACAAAGCGGTCGCCTTTATATGTTATCGGTCCGGAAGTCTCCCGAATGCCCATGCCGGCCGAAAGGTCCCCGACAATCCAGCAGCCGAGAATCGGATAGTTCCCGTCGAAGCACGGTATGTCGGCAAGGGCCTGGTAGATAAACCCTTCTTCCCCGTAGGTCCCCGAGGTTTGAATCTCCCGGCTGTCCTTCACGATGGAGATATTGGAACCTTCGCGGGAGAGTTTGGGTTTGCGGACATAGTCTTTGAGACTAACGGGTCCGTCGAAATATGCTTCGAGCAGGTTCGGGTGGCCCGGGTTGAGTTCCCAGAGAATGGGCAAGATGCCTTTATTGGACAGTATCATTTTCCAGATCGGCTCGATCCAGCACATCTCCTCGTAGGTTTCGAGAAGATATCCGCCGAACTGCTCGGCAATGAGCCATTCCCAGGGGTAGAGCTTGAAGATGTTCCGGATCGGGACTTCCCTGAGGTCGGCAAATCGACGGTTAGGATGGTCCCAGCCGATATCTTCCATGAGGATCCGCTCGGTCATGAAACCCTGTTCGCCGGCCGTGTCCTGCAGATAGGTCGTCGTGACGAGGTCTTCCAGGTTGTCGGACACACAGGCAAAATGAATCCTTTCCCCTGCATCCCTGTTGAAACCGAAATTCTGCCAGCACGCCCCCAGCTTTTCGTGGATGGAATTGAACTGGTCTGCGTCCCCGAACAGTTCCTGAAGCCAGAACCACTGCGTGACGGAGGCTTCGAGAAGGGACGTCGGGGTATCGGCGTTGTACTCCAGCATCCTGGGCGGATTTACCCCGTCGTAGGCAAAATCGAAGCGGCCGTATAATGACGGTTGTCTTCTCTGCCAGGATTTCTTGATGACGGGAATGGCCGCGAACGGAATGGAAAGCTCTTCGAAACGATCGTTGTCGATGACATGCTGGACGGCTGCAAGGCAGAGGGAGTGAAGCTCGTTTGCCGCGTCGTCGAGTTCGTCGATCTGGGCGGCATCGAATTCGTAGTACGCGCTCTCGTTCCACCAGACACCGTCCTCGGTATGGTGGAAGAGGAGTCCTGTTTCTTCGACCTTCCCCTGCCAGTTTCTGCGCGGTTTTATGGTAATCCGTTTCATTTCGTGCTCCGTATCAGCTGCCTGCGCCATGGGACGCGGCAGAGCTTCCGAAGCCGCCGCGGGCTACACCGCTCGATGATGCCAGGTGAGTCGATCCCGAACCGCGTGCCGGAGGAGTGTTGCTCCCACCGCTGACCCTGTCGCCCACGCGGTAGCCGGACCCCCCGTAATACCAATAGTGAGCACCGCCGTAAGTGCTCCGGGTCCCATCGGCGCAGTAGTAGCTCTCCACCACCTGTCCGGTTTTCGGATCGACGCATCGCCGCTGCCCGCCGTCGGAGCATCCGGATAAAACGAGCGCGGACATCGCCACGCCCATTACAACTATTTCGGACCTGCGCTTCTTGCCCGACCTGAACTCCATCTCCCGTCTCCGCTGTCAGATTGAGAAAAAGATGAGTTTCCCCCGCTCATTTTTGAATCGTACTTGTGAGCAAATGCCTTTAGGCGAAAATAGTCAATCGAATACTGGGGAGGGGGCAGGATTTTTGTGAGCGCGGCTCGGAGGGACGGTTGCCTATATACGGCAGGCCGGACGGTGGGCACGATGAAGCGTTGTGCCCACCCTACCTTGGCTCTCGCTTTACCGGCTGGAGCCCGGCTCAAAAGCACTGCCTGGATGACGGGATGGAGGCACCAGCGTTAACAATCTGTTGAACGTATGCTGATGTACGCAGGCGCACCGTAGAGTGGGTACGGCATTATCGTGCCCACCGTCCGGCCTTCAGATAAAATCTTGGTTGCAGCGCGCGGTTACTGCTTAAAAACGATGACGACCTTTCCCACTGCCTTTCCTTTCCCCACATCCCCGTAGGCTTCGACGGCTTCTTCGGGGGTGCACGTCCGGGTGATTTCGGGAGGTGTCAGGCGACCCTCTTCAAAGGCGGGTCGAAGGGATTGGAGGACCTTGCCGCAGGCGACGGTATCCATAGCCGTCGTATCGAGTCCAAAAAGTGTGATCCTCCGGTGGTAGAAGTCGAGCAGGTCGAAGCAGACTCTTCTTTGGCCGACAGAGGTAATATTCACCTGCCGGCCTCCCGGCCCGAGCGAGTTTAACGCAGTCTCAAACAGCGGTCCTCCGACGCAGTCGAGAACCACGTCCGCGCCTTTTCCATCGGTGAACTCCATTACCTGCTCAACGATGTCGTCGGATTCGCTGCCGAGCATCAGGTCGATTCCCATCAGCCGGGCTTCCTCGGGGCCGGCGCGGCGGCGGCCGACGCCTATCACACGCGCGGATTTCCACCTGGCGATTTTTACCGCCGAGCTGCCGACACCACCGGTTGCTCCCGTTACGAGCAGAGTTTCGCCGCTCTCAAGCTGCGCCTTTTCGATCAGTGCGGACCATGCGGTTATGTAGTTGATGCCGATCGAGGCCGCCTCGATCATCGAGAGGGATTCCGGTTTCGACTGTACGCCTTCCTTTGGCAGGACAATATACTCGGCGTGGCAGCCATCCCGGGTAAGGCCTATGTCTCCGCCCGCGCCCCAGACTTCACGGCCCGAGAGTTCCGGAGCCCCTGCCGCGACCACACCGGCAAAATCCCGGCCGGGTATTCGCGGAGGCAAGACCTTCCCGATTTTACCCTCTACGATTTTTACATCGCTCGGGTTTATGGATGTCGCATATACCTGGACCAGGACCTCTCCGGGCCCGGGGGAGGGAACTGGAAGCCGCTCCAGGCGGAGCACTTCCGCCGGGGGGCCAATGCTTTTGAACCGCAGCGCTTTCATGAGACTTCTCCCAAAGTTCGGACGATCCAAACGCTTTCGTACTCCTACGCACGAAAACAGTAAGCACTGCCGGCTTGCAGACAATCTCTCACCATGACGGGCCGTACAGCCGATAGCGACTCCGCAGTTTAGATTGGAGTGACACACATATAAACAGGACATGGAAAGAAAATGCAGGATCACTTATATTACTTTGCAGGCAACTGTCCTGGACCTATTCCCGGTTCATCAGCAATCGTGTCGACCTGGCGGAATACGAGCATCGGGAAGCCCAAGTGCCGATCCGATGCAGGGAGCTGAACCTTATCATTGCCGGAGGTGATCTATGGACGAAAGTTCGAGGTGGCAGATCCTCGATATGGAATGCCCCGATGAACAGCGGGTTGCAAGATTGCTTCTCGAGTGGAATTCCGAAGAGGGACGATTTCTGCTCAACAGCATCCACTGCGACCATCCCCGGCTGAAAGAAACCGACAACTGGGAGTGCAACTGGTCGTGCCTCGAAGGGATTGCGTCGGAAGAGCCATTTTGATTGCGAGTTGCAGCGGGCTTCATGGGATCGATTGAACTCTCCCGCCGCTAATCAGAAGCTCCGGTTCATTTCCTGGGGGGCGGGAGAAAGACAGGAATTTTCCCGAGGAGGCTAGGCTTAACCGAAAATGGTATGCAAAATGTGCGGCGGCAAAGGCGTAATCTTCTGTATTACCTGCAAGAAAGGGAATGTGTCCCCTCCCTGGCTCTCCGGTGAGGCTGAAGGCAAGTGCTCCGTTTGCGAAAGTGGAAAACGGAAAAAATGCCCTGTCTGCGAGGGAACGGGCAGGGTCTGATATTATCCGTCGCGAAGCCGAAGACCGTTTCCCCTGAACGGAAGTGTCCATGGACATCTTTGAGTTTTGTTCCCTTACATTTCTTGGTTCTCTGACGGCCGGTTTCCTCGGCGCCCTGACCGGCCTCGGCGGCGGCGTGGTAATTGTTCCACTGCTGACTCTTGCCTTCGGAGTGGATATCCGATACGCCATCGGCGCCTCACTCGTTTCGGTCATTGCAACGTCTTCGGGGGCGGCGGCGGCTTACGTGAAGGAGGGCTTCTCGAACATTCGCCTCGGGATGTTTCTCGAAATGGCGACTACTTTCGGTGCGCTCCTCGGGGCTGCCGTTGCCGGGATGATTTCGACGCAATTCATAGCAGTGATATTCGGTCTTGTCCTGTTGTACTCGGCTTTTCTATCGGTTCGCGGCCATTCCGAAACTACCGGCGAAGATACTCCCGATTTTCTTTCAGACTCCCTCCACCTGGACGGCACCTATCCCGGCAGGCGCGGACTCGTTTCCTATCACGTACAGGCAATTCCGACCGGCTTCAGCCTGATGTTCCTGGCCGGTACTCTTTCCGGGCTGCTCGGGATCGGTTCGGGCGCGGTCAAGGTGCTGGCAATGGATAAGGCGATGCGCGTACCTTTCAAAGTCTCGACCACGACCAGCAATTTCATGATCGGTGTGACGGCTGCGGCAAGCGCCGGCGTCTATCTCAACCGGGGCTACATCGACCCGGGCGTGGCCATGCCGGTCATGTTGGGGGTGGTGCTGGGATCGCTTCTCGGCTCGAAGGTCCTTGTCTCTTCCAAAACCCGGCTGCTGCGGATCGTCTTTGCGGTCGTCATCCTGTTCCTGGGGCTGGAGATGATCTACAGCGGGATCGCGGGAAGGCTCTGATATGTTCGACAAGAAAGCGCGAATCTCAGACGAGAAGATCGATGAAGTAATCGGAAACCTGCTTCGGGTGGGAGTAATCGTCTCATCCATTATCGTGCTGATCGGAGGGGCCCTTTATCTTTTGAAGCACGGAACCGAGCCGCCTCGCTACCACATTTTCTACGGTGAGCCCTCGGAACTCCGGAGCTTGACGGGAATCATGAAGTCCGCTTCGGCCTTTTCCGGCCGGGGAGTTATCCAGTTCGGCCTTCTCCTGCTGATTGCGACCCCTGTGCTCCGGGTCGCATTTACCGTCATTTCCTTTCTCATCCAGAGAGACAGAGTCTATGTCGGAGTGACGCTTATCGTTCTTTCAGTACTCCTTTTCAGCCTGGCGGGCGGTGGCAGCGGTGGCAGATGATCCGTAATCGCTTAAGAACGCATTCCGATTTTTATCTCCGCACTCTCCTTCCCGTACGCCATGAAATAGACGAGGGGCACCACTACGAGCGTAAACACGGTTGAAACGGTGATCCCGAAGATGAGCGCCCAGGCCAGGCCGGAGAAGATCGGGTCGAGAGTGATCGGCCAGGCTGCGAGCATGGCGGCGAGCGAGGTGAGAAATATGGGCCGCGTGCGGAGTGCTCCCGCTTCGATGATCGAAGGTGCTATGGGCATTCCTGCCTTCTTCCGTTCTTCGAGGAATTCGATAAGAAGGATGGAATTCCTCGTCGCGATTCCTGCCAGCGCAATCATGCCGATCATTGCCGTGGCCGTGAAGTAGACCGGGTTTTCCCATCCGCCGACCTTTCCTCCTGCTGCAAGGTTGAGAATCCAGAACCCGGGCAGAATGCCGATCACCGAAAGAGGCAGCGCAATGAGCTGGATTGCCGGCAGCAGGTAACTCTGGGTCTGATAGAGCAGGAGTATGTAAATACCGAGCACGGCTATGCCGAAGGCTATCCCGAGGTCCCTGAACACGCGCAGGGTGATGTCCCACTCTCCCTCGCCGGACCAGACGAGATCGAAGCCTTTGAGGGCCGGGTCGCTCGCGGTCTTGCTCTCCAGTTCGAAAATCGCTTCCGGTGGGGGCAGCCCCGCTGTTTCACCGAAGACGTAGACAACCGGTTTCAGGTTTTTGTGATAGATCGGCTGGTCTATCGTCTCCCACTCGAATTTCCCGAGATCCGAAAGAAAAATGCCTCCATCCCTTCCCTGAACCATCAGCCCCTGCAGCCCGGCATCGAGCGCCCGTTCCTCCCTGGGAAGCTGAAGTTTGATGTAGAGCGGGAGTACCTGGTTGTCGAGCCGAAGCGAGCCGGGTGTTTTTCCGAAAACCATTCCCTGGAGCATGTCCGCAACGGCCTGATCCGCTACGCCGTTCAGGGCCGCCTTGGCGCGGTCGACTTTGAAGACTGCTTTCCGTTGCGCCGCGACCAGGGTGTCATCCACGTCCACGACGGCCGGGGTGCTTTCGAAATGCTTCCGCACCCGTTTTGCCGCCTCGGCCTGTTGGCTATAGGGCTGCCCGATCCGTCCGTAGACTTCCGCCACAAGGGTCGATATGACGGGCGGTCCCGGCGGAGGTTCGACAATTTTGATGTTTGCATCGAAGCGGGAGGCAATCTGAGTCAAATCGTTTCGAAGCCTCAATCCAATGGCATGGCTCTGTTGGCTGCGCTTTTTCTTTCCGACCAGGTTTACACGCAGGTCGGCCGTGAAAGGTCCCTGCCGCTGGTAATAGTGGCGCACGAGGCCGTTGAAATCCATGGGGCTCGCGGTCCCGGTATAAAGGGTTACATCAGTGACTTCGGGAACTCTTGCGAGATAGTCGGCCAGCGCGGAAGCCGCGGCTTCGGTCCCCTCCAGGGTTGTGCCTCTCGGCATGTCTATTACCACCTGGAATTCGTTCTTGTTGTCGAATGGAAGCATTTTGAGCGGCACTCGCTTCGAGAGAACGAGCCACCCGGCAAAACCTAGCAGAACAACGACTCCGCCGATGATACCCCACTGGAGTCTTCTTTCGGCGAAGATCCTGCGCATCATAGTGTCGTATATTTTGTAGAGGCGGGTATCTTCCAGGTTCGCAGTTTTCGCATGGCGCCGGCCGAAGGAGCCTCTCAGCATGTGCAGCGAAAGCCACGGCGTGATTGTAAAGGCAACGAGCAGGCTCATCAGCATGGCTACCGGCACGTTCAGGGCCATGGGGGCCATATAGGGTCCCATCATGCCGGTTATAAAAAACATCGGGAGAAAAGAGATAATGACGGCCATCGTGGCCAGGATGATCGGGGGCCGGACCTCGTTTACCGCGCTCACGACGGCCTTCTCCGGCGGCTCGTTCCCCGTCTCGAAATGGCGATGGATATTTTCGACATCGACGATAGGGTCGTCTACGACGAGCCCGAGAGACAGGATGAGCGCAAAAAGGGTCACCCTGTTGATGGTGAACCCAAGCAGCATATTCAGGAGCAGGGTGAAGCTGAAGGTGACCGGGACCGCAAGGGCGATGATGATTCCTTCCCTCCACCCGAGCGTATAGGCAAGGAGGAGCACGACGATCGCGATCGCTACCAGCAACGCTTCGACAAGGTCGTTAACCTTCTCGTCCGCGGTCTTGCCGAAATCCCGCGTAACTCTCAGCCAGACGCCTTCCGGAAGCACCTCTCCGGCAAACCGCTCCCCCTCTTTCCGCACCTCCTCAGCCACTGTGACGGCATTGGTGCCCTTGCGCTTCGCCACGGCCACCGTAACCGCGGGGTAATCCCGGTGCCGTTCCACCCGGGAGGGAAGAGGGCTTCCGCCCTCCGGGTCGAAATGGGACCCGGCCGCATTCCCGAACATTATCCGCGTATAGTTCTCGGGCTCGGCCGGGCCGTCCGACACCGACGCCACTTCCCGGAGGTAAATCGACCGGTTGTCGCTCGTGCCGACGACGACATCCTCGACCTCGCGGGCAGACTGAAAAAATCGCCCGGCGTCCAGCCGGACCTCTTCATTGCCGGAGACCAGGCTGCCGGATGGAAAGGTGACATTTGCCGCCTTCAGGGCATTGGCGATCTGGTCCAGGCTTATTCCCCGTCCCGCCATCTGCTGAGGGGAAAGCTGAATCGTCAGCTGCCTCGGACGGCCGCCGACGATAAATGTGTGCCCGGCATTTTTCACCGCCTGGAGCTGGATCTCCAGTTCCTCGGCCATGCGCCGCAGTTCGTAATCGCTGTACCGGTCGCTGTAGAGGGTCAGGTTGGCAATCGGGACGTCGTCGATTTCGACCGGTTTGATTATCCAGTTGGCAACCCCCGGCGGGACTTCGTCGATATTGGCCTGGATCTTGTTGTGCAGCTTGACCCAGCTCCTCTCCCGGTCTTCGCCGACGTAGAAGCGCACCGTTACGACAGCCTGAGAAGGGTGGCTGGTCGAGTATACGTACTCGACTCCGTCGATCTGGTAGAGGAGCTTTTCCAGGCGGGTGGAAACCTGGCGTTCCACTTCGCGCGCGGATGCCCCGGGCATGGAGATGATCACGTCTGCAATCGGTACCACGATCTGGGGATCTTCCTCGCGCGGCGTGAGCATTAGGGCAATCGTTCCTGCTATCAGGCTTACCAGGATCAGCAGAACGGAGAAATTCCCCTTGAGGAAAGCCGTAACGAGGCGGGTCATCCAGTGATGGGAGTCGGATGCGGCGCCGCTCATCGGAGGACCACCTCCTCGTTTTCCCTGACCCCCGAGAGCACTTCGACTAATGAATCATGCCGCTGTCCGAGAGTGACGAATCTGCGTAAAATACCGCCGCCGGCATCAGCGATTTCGACGGTGTGAAGCTGGCCCGTTTCCCGGACAGCCTCCGCCGGAACTACCAGGGTCTCATATTCTCCCCGGGGGATCCTCAGCCTCCCAAAAAGGCCGTTTACAAGCTGTGGATCCGGAGGCAGGCTGACTTTCACGAGAATGGTCCGCGTGCCGGGGTCCGACTGCGGAACGATTTCCCTCAAGGTACCGGGAAAGGAGCGGTTTATGGCATCAATTCGTACTTCGAGTTCCTGGCCGGTTTTGAGGCCGGGCAAGAGAGATTCGGAAAGGAAGGCCTGCAGCTCCGGCTGCCGGTTCGTTTCAATGAGAAAAAGGGGCTGACCCGGTGAAGCCATGGTTCCGACATCGACCATCTTCTTCACCAGCTTACCGCCGAAGGGGGCATATATCCGGGTGAATGCCTGCCCTTGCTGTGCCTCCGCCACTGCTGCCCGCGCGGCATTACGCATGGCTTCCATGCGCTCGAACTCGCTCTGCGCGGCCTCGATGTCCCTGGAAGCCGCCTGCAACTGGGCGGTGGACGAATCGCGCTGCGCCCGGGCGTGATCGAACTGCTGCCCGGTGGATGCATTTTCCCGGGCAAGGGCTTCGAATCGTTTGAAATCCAGGGACGCTCTTTCGGCATTGGCGCGAGCGGAAGTCGCCTGCGCCCTTGTTGCCGAGAGCCTTGCCCTGGCGGTTTCAATTCCCTTCTCCGCGGCGGCGAGCTGTGATTCAGCCTGGCGCAGACGGGCTTGCGCATCCCGGTCGTCCAGTTCTGCAAGGAGCGTGGGCCGGCTTGCTCCTTCACCGCCTGAAACATCCTGACCTTCACGCACCAGGATTTCCTTCACCTGGGCCATTATGCGGCTCGAAACGCGTGCTTCGACCTCCCCCCTTATCGTTCCGGCCTGCTCAACCAGCAGAGGGTATCGGACTTTCAGAGCTTTCGTCGTTCTGAGGGTGACGGGTTTGCTCTTCTCGATCGCGGGGCCGGGATGGACTTTGCCGGCAAAGGTCCCGGAAAGCCACATCATAAGCAGGAGCAGGAGCAAAACCACTCCGAAGCCTTTTAAAATTTCACGCCCGGTTTTCGAGGAATCGGCCTTACCGCTGTTGTCCATTGCACCTCTCCCAAAAGGGAATCGGTTTACGTGCGCGCTGACGGGCCGGAATCGGGAGGATGAGCTTCTGAATCGGGAATTTCCGGGCCCTCCTCGAATCTCTTTGGTTTGAACACCGGATGCACCGATCAGTCGGTCCGCTCTTACGGTTGAGGACCAGCCGGGAGCCAATGGCTCCGCACTGCACCCTGAAACTGTAATACTTCAAACCGATGTGCGAGTTCAAGTGTCATGCTTGGCGCGTGAACAGTGCACCTGAGGGGATCGGAGAAATTGCAATGCCGGTTCCCAAACTCCCTGGCTCAAAACTCTATTATGAAACTTCAATTGAGTGGACGGAAAGCGGAGTAGGGTGGGTACAAGCTTCACCGTGCCCGCCGTCCGTCCCCTTGGATCATGGTTCATCGGGATGGCCGGGGGCTGCGATAGAGTTGTCCTGAGCGGCACAGCACGTACAGGATACTATCCGGCCTGCCGGGGCGGGGTTCCCAAGGCGGACCTCATAGCTGTCAACTTAAGCGAACCGAGTTGTTTCTTGCGCTGAAAGCGCTAATAATTTCAGCCCGGGGTCAGCGGAGCGCCACCCCGGGAGAGGACCGGCAGCATCTAACCACGTTTACCCTGAAAGGGTTAAATAGAATGTCTCCGATCAGCTGAGATCTGCGAAAAGGGAGCATCTTATGTAACCCTTTCAGGGTAAAGGGAAAAATTATCGGCGGCGCGGGCACCCAGGGTGGCGCTCCGCTGACCCTGGGCTATTCCTATTTTGCCCCTTCAGGGCAGGGAATCTCCCAATCGTTCCATCTCGAAGCTTTTCAGTCCCTTTTTGCTAAAGTCGACGCCAATGAGGCGGACCTTGGGAACCAGCGGCACGAGAGTAAAACTTCGCTCGTGAGTGGAGAGCCCCGTTGAGCTGAGGCACGGTTTCCTGACCGTGCCGGCCGGGAGCCGTGAGAATGGCGCGGTCGGGAAACCGCGCCATAACCGAACGTGAATTAAAACCTTATAAGAGGCCTTCAGGTGGATTACTTGTAAATTCCATACCTTAATAACTCTGAATCCCGACTAAAAAACAATGCCGAAGTGCCGGGCTGGAAGCATCCCAGAATGCCGGGAAAAAGGTTTGTCTCCGTTGGGCAATAGCCATTCCGGCTTGAGGATCCCATTGAAGGAGCCTCTTTCTCAGTTCACTGCCCAGCGTTCACTGTCCACTCACCCAGAGTGATTACTTTTTTAATAGATCTAAATACTTGAAAGGAGAGTCCATGTTCTTCAAGAGGCATCTAAGGGTTCCGGCCGTGTTGTTGGCGGTCGTTATGGCGTCCTTACTTTCGGGGCAAGGCGCATATGCTCAAGCGCCCGGCGGAGGCGGCACAACGCCACCAGCCACACAGGCTGACCGTTTCTCCGGCTTCGGCACGGTAACCTCGGTTGACACGACTGCAAAGACGGTCACCGTCACGATAACGCGTGCAAGCAGACTTTTGAAGGGAGAAGTCGGGAATCCCGTTACCCTCCAGTTAAGCAGCACCGCAGTGATCACTCCGCTGACCGGACCGATGTGTGGGTGCCCGGGAGGCTGCGCCGGCATGGGTGGCCAAGGCGGCCAGGGCGGTATGGGAGGAATGGGTCGAAGGATGGGGCCCGGGGCAATGGGGCCTGGCGGTTGTATGGGGAATCCACCTGTAATGCTGCAGCTGACTGATGTTCAGCAGGGCGATGAGGTCCATTTCATCGGCCACTTTGATGCCGCTGCGAAACAATATGTCGTGGAGCGCCTGATGGTCTGGCTATAGTCCAGTCCCCCAATCCCGTCACCCCGTGTTTGAGTGCTTTTGAGCCGGGAACCAGTGGCGTAGGGTGGGCACAGTACCATCGTGCCCACCGTCCGTCCCCTCGGATCGAGTCTCGTCGGGATGGCTGGGCAGTGGCGCCGCAGGCCCTCAAGTCGCCTACGGTCCCTATCCGGCCTGCCGGGGCGGGGTTCCCAAGGCGGACCTTGGGAACCAGCGGCGTATTTCCTTAAAGCAACAACATTGGGCTTTATCGAGCCCACCCTACCGTCGCTGCCGCATTTCCGAATCCGGGCTCCATTGTCCCCCAACCCATGGGTAGTCCACCTGCGGTTAATTCTCTCTCGGCGAATGGTTTCCCGAATCTGCTTTGGCCCGCTTTGGCAACCTCCAGGTCACCTTGACGCTTGTTCCCTCGTTGGGAGCGGATCTGATGGAGAACTTTCCTCCCGTCAACTGGGCTCTTTCCTTCATCCCCGCAAGTCCGAGACTCCTGGCGGTCATGGATTTGAGTATGTATCCAAGGTCCATTCCGACTCCGTCGTCGCACACCGAGAGTTCGAGCACTCCGCCTTCTTTTTTCAACGAAAGATCAACCCATTCGGCCCGGCTGTGTTTCGCGGTATTGTTCAATGCCTCCTGTGCGATGCGGAATATCGCTATGATCAGGTCGCGCGGAACTTCTTCTTCAGAGACGGTAATGGCGAGTTCGATGTGCCGGTTCGGGTGGAGCTTGAGGAGGTTTTCCCTGTACCACTTCAGGGTGGCGATTATCCCCAGTTCCTCAAGCATCTTGGGCCGCAGTCCCATGTAAATGGCCCTTGTCTCTTCGATGGAGCGCTGCAGGTCGGGGACCAGGGATTCAATGCTTTGTCGTGCTTTTTCCGGATCGTTGATCTTCAAGTGATGGTAGACGTGCTCGATGCGAAATTTCAGGGCGGCCAGGGTCTGCCCGACGCTGTCGTGCAATTCGCCCGCGAGCCTTTTCCTTTCTTCCTCCTGGGCTGCAATGAGTTTGGAGGGGAGGAGCCGCAGCAACCCGTTGGCCTTTTCCAGTTCGGCGGTCCTCTTTCTCACCCTGAGTTCGAGTTCGTCCCTTGTCTTTCGTAGTTCTTCGGTCATGTTCCTGCACTCTGAAATATCCTGCACCGATGCCATGGAATAGATCGGCTGTCCGTCGCCGTCGCGAACGATCCGCAGGGAAGTCGATGCCCAGACCTCAGCCCCGTCTTTTTTGACATAGCGTTTTTCGGTTCGGCACTGATCGATTTCGCCCCGCTCCAGTTTGTTCTGGATTGCCAGGTTATATTCAAGATCGTCCGGATGGCTTATGTCCTCCACGCGAAGCGACAGGAGTTCCTTTTCAGTGTATCCGAGCAACTGACAAAAGGACTCGTTCACACGCTTGAATCGGTGGTCGAATCCCGTCAGTGCTGCTCCGATCGGAGACTGGTCGAACGAGAGCCGGAAATGCTCTTCGCTGTTCCGCAACGCATTTTCTGCGTGCCTTCGTTCGGTTACATCATGAAACACGATAACGACACCAATAATTTTGCCGGCCGCGTCCTTGATCGGCGCGGCGCTGTCTTCAATAGGGAATTCCTTCCCGTTGCGATCTATGAGTGCTGTGTGGTTTGCAAGCGCAACGACTTTTCCCTCCCTCAAAACGCGTCTGACGATGTCTTCCGCCGGCTGCCCGGTTTTTTCGTTGATTATCCGGAACACTTCCCCAACGTGTCTTCCCAGGGCTTCTTTTTCTTCCCACCCGGTCAGCTCCGCGGAAACCGGATTGAACAGGGTGATCCTTCCCGATGTATCCGTCGCAATTACCGCGTCACCTATGCTCGAAACGGTGATGCGCAACCATTCGCGCTGCCGGCGCGTTTCTTCCTCAGCGTGTTTGAGTTCGGTAAAATCAAGGAAAGCACCCACGGCGCCTCTCGGATTTCCGCTCCTGTCCTTTAGCGGCCTTGCGTTGCTGTATAGAGCGACCCAAGTTCCATCCCGGCGCAAAACATCCACCACCTTCCCGTCTACGATTTCACCGCGAACCGCCTGCTGCATCGGCAAGTCTTCAACCCCCAATTCACGGTTATTCTGAAACATTCGAAAGGGTGCGGGAATCGGTGCATTCTTTGAGAGTTCGCTGCCCTGCGGTAGGCCTGCAAGCTCCTCGCTCATCCGGTTTCCCCGGATATGGAGCCCTTTCGGGTCATGCGTGATACACAACCCAATCGGGACAGTATCAAAGATAGTCTGCAACTCGGCCACACGGCGTTCCAGTTCCACATTCAGCCGCGCCATTTCCTTTCTCGCGGCCCGCCTTTCCGTGACGTCGTGGAATACGAGAACCACGCCTTCTATCTCACCACTGGAAGACGTGATGGGAGCCGCGCTGTCTTCAATTGCAATCAAACGTCCGCTACGGCTGATAAGGGCGGAGTGATTGGCAAGCTCCAAGGTCATTCCGTATCGAACCACCTGCTCGACGATGTTTTCTCCAGGCTCCCCGGTCTTTTCATTGATGATCTTGAAAACTTTATGAATCGGCTGTCCCAGTGCTTCCTCCGGCTTCCAGCCGGTCAAGTTCGCAGCCACCGGGTTCAGAAAGGTTATAAATCCCGCTTTATCCGTTGCCAGGACCGCATCTCCGATGCTGGTCAGGGTCACTCGGAACCACTCGCGCTGCCTGAGCAGTTCCTTCCGGGCCGAGTCCCTGGACTCAATCTCTTCTGCGAGCTTTCGACGAAGTTCCTCGATCTCGATACTCAGTTCTTCCCGGGATTTCCATTCGTCCCGCATGACAATTTCCTTTTGGTGGTAAAGGGCGGAGCAACACAGGAAGAAATTCGTGAGCGGACAACACTTTGAGTGAAGCTCAATAGTACCAGATTTCGTAATTTGCAACAAGAAATGGATACAATTGGGAAATGCCTGGGATATTATTGACAATACCTCTATGTTTCGACTGGTTATGGATTAATTCTCTCGAATGACTCTTCTAATAAGCCTTCTTGGATTTTAGTTGACTTCGATGTGAGAATAGATTGCTGATTCGTCTTTTACCGCTATAGAATGCGGATTCACGGGTTGATCTTATGTGTTCCGATCATTATTGATTGACTGGGGGAGTGGATGTGGATTTATCTGCTGTTCAGTTTCGAATCTCAGGCGCTTTGATGGGTATCCTTCCTACTGCTAAACCCTGCCGGTCTGTGTACGTGATGCTGTGAATGCCGGAATTTTCCTGCGTGTAAATGTTTCCAATTACATTCCGGCGTTACTTTATGTCCAACCGAAAGGTTGCTATAATTTCAGGCATTCCGTCTGGGTCACTGCCGGCCGAAAGTTATCCCGGACCAGCCTGAATATGCAAATGGAACAAATGCCCAGACAAGATATCGGCCTTCGGAAATCTTCCGGCCTTGTTCGATGCTTGTCCAAAAGAAGATCCCGGAGCACAGGAGTGCCGAGTTGAAAAGGACTTCAGAACTTATCCTCATGGCGGATGACGATCCTGACGATTGTATGCTGGCGCAGCGTGCCCTTGAGGAAAGTGAAGCAGGAGGAAGTCTTGTTTGCGTGCCGGACGGGGTCGAGTTACTCGACTACCTCTCAGGCCGGGGACAATATAAGGGCAGCCGCCCGCCCGCACTTGTCCTGCTCGATCTCAACATGCCCAGAAAGGACGGCCGTCAGGCCCTCAAGGAGATCAGGGAAGATCCGGAGTTGAAGGATACGAGGATAGTTATCTTCACTACCTCCAGCGAGCCGAAGGACATCGAACTGAGCCGCAGGTTGGGGGCGGACGAGTTTATAACGAAACCGTCCATGTTCGAAGATTGGGTCCAAATAATGAGATCGCTGGTCGAGAAAGTTTCCCCGCCGGACTGAATATTCCGAACATGCGTTGTGACGAGAATGATGGCTTGCTGCCGACGAGTGGCGGGAGTATAAATGCGCACTTGTGTCGAAGAATTACGCTGCTGCTGAAAGTTCTCGTGCGATGTCAACCGAAACAACCCCATCTGTTGCCCCGGGCCGATTGCGACTGCGAGCCGGATCGATCGGTCCCGCTCTTATGCTGGCCTCCGCTTTCATTTTCGCGGTTATGGACTGCCTGATAAAAGCCCTTGGCCCCCCCTTTCGTGTCTGGGACATCGCTTTCTACCGTTTCGGCATTGGAATGGCCGTCCTGCTTGCGATATTCGCCAGGAGGTGCAACCTCTTTTCGGCCGACAGCAAAAAGCTTCTGATCTTCAGGGGCATTGCGGGCTACGCAGCTTTTCTGGCGCTCATTATAGCCATACGGCTCATCCCGATTTCCACCGCGCTTGTCCTCTTTTATGCCTATCCGGCGTTCGCCGCCCTGTTTTCCGTCTGGATTTACAAGGAAAAAAGACCGGCGCAGCTCATCTGGGCGTTTGTCGCCCTGGCAGGCGTGGCTGTTTTTCTCGATGCAAAACTCGAAGGCGGGTTGCTCGGGCAATGCATCAGCGTGCTGGGAGCGGCTTTCGCAGGGATTGCGGTCGCCACGCTGAAAAAGGTTCGGGAAAGCAACGGGACCGTGATGATTTACCTCTACTTCTGCCTCACGGGGGCGATCGTTACCTCCATACCCTACTTTGCCGATCCGCAGATCCCGGCTACAGTCCAGGAATGGCTTATCGTTGGCGGAATAGTGGGAACATCCGTTGTTGCCCAGCTTCTCATGAACGAAGGTTTTCGCTACTGCGGCAGCTGCGATGGAAGCATTCTTTTGACCACCGAAGTCTTCTTCGTTGCGGTCTATGGATTCCTGTTTTTGAACGAAGCCATTACCTGGCGTTTCTGGGTGGGAGGCATAATGATCCTGGGGAGCATCGTCGCGCTGAACAACGGGAAAGCGTACAAGGCCAAGTGCGTATAAGGTCACGCGGGCTGATATTGATGAAACCGCATACTGTGCTGATGAACTGGAAAAGAGTCTGAAATGAACGGATATCTGGGGTTCGGTCTGTATCTGTGCGTAGGGGTTGTTGGCGGGGTAATCGGTGCTAAGACGAAGCTTCCGGCGGGCGTGCTCACCGGTGCGATGATAAGCGTCATCGTCTTCAAAATGCTTATGAAGCCTCAATACGAAATGCCTCAGAGCTTCAGCTTCATTACGCAGGTGCTGGTCGGAGTCATGGTGGCCTCAACCTTCCATCCGGCTATGCTAAAGTCGCTCAAGCTTATAGCTTTCCCCGTAATAATGTCCTCGCTGGTGCTCGTGGTCACAGGCGGCCTGCTTGCAATTCTTCTTGCCCGGTTCAATGTGCTGGATCCGGCCACCGCTTACATTGCAACAAGTCCAGGAGCCATGACGTCCATGGTCCCGCTGTCCATGGAAGGCAACGGAAACGCGTTGATTGTCACCTGTTTCCATTTCTTTCGCCTCATTTTCATCCTTTTCACGGCGCCGTGGATTCTGAAGGTGCTGGCGTCGTACATGCATTGAGACGTTCTAGGAGAGTTCGATCACGCCTTCGGATGCACCGGTCGCAAGGCCGATGATCGCGGCATCCGGGACACCCTGCGCTTTGAGGGATTGCTCGAGTTCCGCGGCTCGCTCTTCGGGAAGGGAAATGATCAGGCCGCCCGAGGTTTGCGCGTCGGCGAGGATATCCAGGAGCATGGGATCGATCGGTTTTGCATGCACGATCTGGTGGGAGCAGAAGTTGCGGTTGGCGAAGCTCCCGGCGGGCATGAGGCCCATTTGCACATAATCGAGGACTTCGGGAAGGAGCGGGACCTTTTCCGGAAACAGGGCTATTTTGACCTTACTTCCCGCTGCCATTTCCAGGATGTGGCCGAGAAGCCCGAACCCGGTCACATCGGTGCAGGCGTTCACGGGGAAGGCCGACATAACCTCGGCGGTTTTCCTGTTCAGGGTTGCCATGGATTCGACGGCACGCCTCCGGGCTTCCTGCGAAGCGAGGCCGGCTTTCATTGCAGTGGCCAAAATTCCGGTACCGAGGGGTTTTGTCAATATGAGGGCATCGCCGGGCTTCACTCCCGAGTTCGTGAGCACCCGGGCGGGGTGCACCACCCCGGTCACAGACAGTCCGAATTTGATCTCCGGGTCCTCGACGCTGTGGCCTCCGATCAGTACCGCCCCGGCTTCGTGAACCTTCTCCAGACCTCCCCGGAGAATTTCCTTCAGGATCCCCTTGTCCATGGTTTTTACAGGGAAACAGACGACGTTCATGGCCGTAAGAGGCCGTCCTCCCATGGCGTAAACGTCACTCAGGGAATTGGCCGCCGCGATCCGTCCGAAATCGTAGGGGTCGTTCACAACCGGGGTAATGAAATCGACCGTCTGGACAAGGGCGACGTCGTTGTTCAGGCGGTATACTCCGGCGTCGTCCGAGGTCTCCCTCCCGACGAGAAGGTTGGGGTCGGCTTCAAGAGGTAAAGATTCCAGAATGTCGGCTAAGTCTCCCGGACCGATTTTGGCAGCTCAGCCGGCAGCACTGACCGTCTTGGTCAGTTCAATGCGGGAAGAGGTCATTCTTTCCCCCTGAGATCTGAATTGCCCGAGTGAAATGCGTCCCGTCGTGAGTCCTGCGACAGCCGCCAAGCCGCATCACGTCAGGCTGATCACTTTGTCCGCCAGTTGCAGGGCGGTTACGATATCCAGCATGTTGGTCGTTTCGCCCACCTGCTTCTTCTCAAGGAGCCTGAAATGGTTGAGGCAAGTGCCGCATACCATTACAGTAGTCCCGGCGGTTTCAAGCGCCTTGAGCGCAGGAACGCTATCGGACCCTTCGGCGGTGAGTTTGACGCCTCCGTTGAGGAAGATCACCCGCCACAGCTCGGGTCCCATTTCTTTCAACGTGCCGATAAAATTAAATATAAGTTTTCCGCCGAGAGTGTCGTCCCCGGTTCCCAGGCGGTCGGTTCCGATGAGCACGGCTATCTTTCGCTCCCCACCCGGTATGACGGCTTCCTGCATGACCTCGCATTCGGCGGGAGATTGGGTCCTGGTACCCGTCACCTCAAAATTCTCCCCCTGCTCGGAAATGCTCACCTCGTAGCCCATCCGGGAAAGAAAGCGGCCCACATTTTCCTTTGCGGCGGCATTGTCCACCAAAACACTCAGCTTGCCGACCCCACCGCGATCCACCAGCTCTTTTGCCCGCAGGACCGGATTGGGACATGCCAGACCGCGGCAATCCAGTTTCTCCTCGACCATGTGTTTCTCCCTGGCAATTACAAATAAAAAAACTCAAGAACACACAAGGGATTGGGACCTGCGGTCCACACACCCCCAGGTAATGACGAAAAAGGCCCAGGCGTGCTGTGTATCAGCGCTCCGAGCCTCCCCTGCTTTATTGCTCAATCCCCATTTAGGCAGCTTAACAACTAAGGTTTTTCGCCGGATCAATCAAATTGATTATTTCAATGATAATGCTGACTTGTCATTGACATGCCCGATCATTCGCCCCGGTTTGTAGATCGGGATGACCGGCTTGTCGGCTTCCAGGGAGCACTTCTTCATTTCCCATGAGGCGCGGCTTAGAGGAGACGGGTGCTCCGTGACGGGGATGTTGGAATATTTCGCAGTACATAATGCGCCGATAATTGCCGGGTATGGTTCACAGACAGATGGAATTCAGATCACTGGTATCGCGTGGAATCTTTTGTCATCAAAATCAAAGCCCCGGCCCCTTATGATGGAGGGTGCCGGGGCTTTTGATTCCCAGCCGATGCAGTAGACTGCCGGGCTGTCGAAGTTAACCGTTACCTGACGTCCGACCAGTTGTCGAACAGTCCGTAGGTCTGGAAAGAAGGAGACGGGCTTTTGTCCCTGTCCGCGTTGGCTCCGAGTCTGTTTCCCGCCTCATCCACGCCGATCATGTTGGCCTGATCGGGAGGAGAAACGTTGTAGCTGTCGGTGGAAGCCGCGTTTGTATTATTGATTGCTCCGAATCCGAAAACAACGGCGAGAGCAACTGCGACTACGAACGGGGTGAAAATCTTTGCGTTCATTGTAGACTCCTTATTATCAGAGTTTGGTTAGCTGGTTGTTTTCAATTCCCTAACTTCACTTTCCTTTGTGCACGGGAATGTAAATCTGACCCGAATGGTTGTCAACTGAGATTGAATCTTATGTGGTACGTCGAATCTTTTGTAGATTGAAAAACAGCAAATTGTGCGATGGGTTACGAGCAATCCAGGAATTCACAAGTTTCGAAAAAAATTTTTTCTGATTGCGATTCTTCGGGGAGTGCGGCCAAGGCGGGTGAAAGATTCCTTGAAATCAATCACTTATCCGTTTAACCTGAAGCAAGGCGATTGTCTGTTTTCCTCCCGTGCCGGCACGGTCAGCAAACTGCGCCTCAACATATCGGGAATCGAAGTTTCAATTCCGGTTCGAGCCACATCCGCGGGACGTGGCGGTTCCCCTGGGTCCCGGCTCAAAAGCTCCCGGGATGACGATTTAGCGGCGTGCAGCATTATCGGGCGGCACGGATTCCAGTATCTCAAGGTCCGCCTTGGGAACCCCGCCCCCGTCAGGCCGGATAGTATCCGGTACGTGCTGTACATCTCAGGGCAACCCTATCACAGCCTTCAACAGCATTGAGGGTCAGTGGAGCGCTACCCTGTAGGATCTGGCCGACCACAATTTTTCTTTACCTTGTCTCGTTTTTTGCGGAGACCTCCATGTGCGACTTTCCAAATGTGGAAAACAACGACTTCGAACTCGACGCGCTCGGTTCGATTTGCGACGACTGGAGCAGACGGATCGCGTCCCTTCAGGCGATGTTCGACCAAGGTTTCCAGGACGAGGCGCTGGTTCTCTGCGGCTGCTATATCGAAGCGATCGGGAGGTGGCTCTTCAAATCCGATCCGAGCGGAGAAGAGGCATTTGCGAAAGCCCTGGTCTGCCATGGAGGAAACGAGGTTTTCAGCAGGATAAATCCCAAGCGTTTGATGGAGTTCCTCCGGCGCGACCGGGATGCGGACCGGCACATCATTTCGGCTTTATCTGAGGCTTTCGCTGGTTTTCAGGACGGCTTTCATCCTTTCCCGGAAATCATTTCCGTATGCGAATCGGCATTATCGGATGAGCCCTTCGTCCCGGTGGACGAAATCTTCTGGCCCGGGACTCTTGCCTGCGCGGCGTACCGGATCACGAGGTGCGAGGGGATCCAAAACGGCTCCGTTGAGGTTAAGGATTACGAAGGGGCAGTCCTCGACTTCGAAGTGTTCCACCCCGCATTGAAAAGAATTTTCGAAAAGGCAAGGGCCATGGTCGTGGCCGGAAGGCTTCGAATTTATTAATCCGGTCATCCTGATGTGGAAAATTGCCGGATGGGTCCGATACCGACCATTGTCCGCATGGCCGGGCGGTGGGCACGATGAATCTTGTGCCCACCCTACCCCGGTCCCGGCGATTCATAGCTATGGTGCCGTTTTCTTTCGTACTTTCTTGATTGGCGGTTTTTGTCTTTTGTTCTTTGCCTGTTACCCTGCGGCAACTGCCTCGAGGGCTTTTCGGTCGAGTACCCTGATTTTGCGCCCTTCCACCGCGATTATTTTCTGCTGGACCAGTTTTGCGAGAATTCGGGAGAGCGTTTCCGGAATGGTTCCCAGGAGGCTTGCCAGCTGGGCCTTCGTGATGTCCAGTTCGAGCGCTTCCGTGTTTCCGCTGCGCTCACCCAGGTAAATCAGGTGGGCCGCCAGCCTTCCCGGTACTTCTTTGAGGGAAAGGTCCTCTATCATGTGCGTGAACCGGCGTAACCGCTGACAAAGAATCGCCAGCAGGTTCAGCGCAATCAAAGGATGTCTTTCAATCAATTCCACGAAAGCCGGCCTCGGAAAGAATATCACCCGGCTCGGCTCGAGAGCTTCCGCATTCGCCGGGTAATTGCCTCCGGCAAATACGGGTACTTCCCCGAAGATCTCGCCCGGTCCGAATATGTGCAGGATCTGCTCCTTGCCGTCCAGGGAAAGCTTGAAGATTTTGATCTTTCCCGCCGCAAGCAGATAAAAGCCTTTCGCTCTTCCCCCTTCCGCAAAGAGAATCTGTCCCTTATCGAACTTCTGGTCCAGGCAGATTACGGCCAGTTCTTCCAGTTGATCGGCGGGCAGTTCATGAAAGAGTACCGCTTGTGCTATTTCTTCCGAAATTTTCATTCTCCGGTCCTATTCATCTGTTTCGGAATGGTTAGTTTTACTCTTCATGCGAACGAAAATACCAGTTGAGATAAAAAATCAGGGCTTCTTGATCTAAGTCAAGGATTCTTTTCGGCCCGAGTATTAATTTCAGGCCGAAAGCGGATGGAGCGTTACAATTTACTTTAGATACTAATCATATAAGAAAAGATGAGGAGGTTCCGAAAAATGTTTTGTTACCAATGCGAACAGACGGCGAAGGGCGAAGGTTGCACCAAAATCGGAGTATGCGGAAAGCAGCCCGAAGTGGCAGCGCTGCAGGACCTCCTGGTATACGCTCTCCAGGGGCTGTCGCTCTACGCGACGGAAGCCCGCAAATTGGGAATAACAGACAGAGAGGCCAATGTATTTACCTGTGAAGCCCTCTTTTCGACCCTGACGAACGTCAATTTCGATCAGAAATATTTCCTCGAAACCATCCCGCGGGCGGTAAAGCTGCGCGAGAGGCTTCGTGAGAAGGTGGCGGCGGCGGGCGGGAAACCCGGTTTTGCGTCCCCGGCGGCTACTTTCGAGCCTGAATCGACCCTGGACGGCCTCCTTGCCCAGGCTGCGACCGTCGGCCTGCAAGCCGATCCTGACGAAAACGCCGATATTCGTTCCCTCAGGCATACAGTCCTGTTCGGACTGAAAGGCATTGCGGCCTACACAGACCACGCGCAGATCCTTGGCCAGGAAGACGATGCCGTTTACGGATTCGTCCAGGAAGCGCTGGCAGCCCTGACCGGGAAGGACCTGGGGGCGAACGAGCTGATTGGGCTCGTTTTGAAGACCGGCGAAACGAACCTCAGGGCTATGGAATTGCTCGATGCCGCAAACACCGGCACCTACGGACATCCCGTTCCGACGTCTGTACCGCTCGGGCACAAGAAAGGCAAAGCCATACTCATTTCGGGCCATGACCTGAAAGACCTGGAGTTCCTGCTGAAGCAGACCGAGGGCAA
Source organism: Pseudomonadota bacterium (assembly GCA_023416335.1). The sequence continues at coordinate 74,212 of JAEZHY010000053.1, forward strand.
GGGCATCAATATTTACACGCACGGTGAAATGCTCCCCACTCACGGCTATCCGCAGCTGAAAAAATACCCCCACTTCTATGGACACTACGGAACGGCATGGCAGAACCAGCAGAAAGAGTTCCCGAACTTCCCCGGTTCTATTCTCATGACCACCAACTGCATCCAGAGGCCCGCACAGGTATACGGCGAGAATATATTTACCTGCGGATGCGTAGGATGGCCGGGCGTGACCCACATCGAAAACCGCAACTTTGAGCCCGTCATCAGGAAGGCGCTCGAAATGCCCGGTTTTACAGAAGACTCCAACGGCAAGAATGTCATGGTCGGTTTTGCGCGGAATACGGTAATGAGCGTTGCCGATAAAGTGATCGAAGCCGTAAAGGGCAAGAAGATCCGGCACTTTTTCCTGGTGGCCGGCTGCGACGGCGCAAAACCCGGACGCAACTACTACACGGAATTTGTCGAAAAGGTCCCCGAGGACTGTGTGGTTCTGACGCTGGCCTGTGGAAAATACCGTTTCTTCGACAAGGACCTTGGAACGATCGGCGGGCTCCCGCGCCTGATGGATGTCGGCCAGTGCAACGACGCCTATTCGGCAATCCAGATTGCAGTGGCCCTGGCAAAGGCGTTCAACGTCGGAGTCAACGAACTGCCGCTCTCGCTCATCCTCTCCTGGTATGAACAGAAGGCAGTCGCGATCCTGCTGACCCTGTTCCACCTCGGCATCAAGAACATCCGGCTCGGGCCGTCTCTGCCGGCATTTGTCAGCCCGGGCGTTCTGGACGTACTGGTGAAGAACTTCGAGATCAAACCGATCACGACCCCGGACGAGGACCTGAAAGCGATCCTGGGTTAATCGTATGCTTGAAGGTTGGTGGGCACGGTCTCCGTGCTCATCAACCCGAATGAAAGAAGGAAAGTTCCATGAAATGCCCTGGCCAGGACAGCCGGTTCTGGGGACCCGAAGCCATCTTCGACGCGCGCTGCCCCAATTGCGGGGGGCCGGTCGAATTCTTCAAGGACGAGAGTTCCAGGAAGTGCCGCAAGTGCGGCTACAGGGTTCTCAATCCCAAGATGGATTTCGGCTGCGCCGCATATTGCAAGTTCGCGACCCAGTGCCTGGGAGACTTGCCTCCCGAGCTTCTCGCCAAAAGGGCCGATCTGCTGAAGGACAGGGTTGCCGCGGCGGTCAAGATGCATCTCGGCCGCGACTTCAAACGAATCGGGCGGGCACTCAAGGTCGCCGAACATGTTCAGACAATTGGCCGGGCAGAGGATGCAGATCCGGCCATAGCGACTCTTTCCGCGTATCTTTCGATGATCGCGGACGGAACCGACGAGGGCGAAACGGCTGCCGGGAACATTCTTTCCAACGCCGGTGCTCCGCCCGACATTATCGCGGAGGTGCTCTCGACGCTGCGAAGCCTGCACAAGCCTGAGGAAGTAAGCGCGTCTGCCAATTCCAGAAGCGTTCTCGATGCGTACAGGGTTGCAGAGCTGGAGGAGAGAGCGAAAAGAGCAGCGGGTGCAGCGGACGTTGGTGAGGCGGTCGAAAGTCTGCTCACGGAATCGGGCAGGGAGACCGCGCGCCGGGTGTTGAGCGAAATCGCGGACAATTCATAGGGCGAGAGTAGTTACTTTATGTGGATCGTGGACTCGATCCGGAGAAAAGAAAATGGCAAAGATTCGGAAGATTGTCGAAATAGACGAGGAATTGTGCGACGGCTGCGGCATGTGCGCAATCGCATGCGCCGAGGGAGCACTCGAGATAAAAGACGGAAAAGCGCGCCTGATCAAGGAATCCTATTGCGACGGACTGGGAGCATGCCTCTCAGGGTGTCCGCAGGGTGCGGTGCGGGTGATCGAGAGGGAGGCCGACGAATTCGACCCGGAAGCGGTCGAAGAGCATCTCGAAGCACAGAAACAAGCGGAGCCCGCGAAGACGCCCGCGGAAGAGTTCAAGTCCGCTTGCGGGTGCCCGTCGAGCCGGATCCAGACCTTTATCGGCGGTCCGCCTTCCTCTGCGAAGTCGAAGTCCGTGGAGGTGAGCGAGTCCGATTCGGAACTCACACACTGGCCTATACAGATCAGGCTCGTTCCTCCGAACGCCCCGTTCCTCAAGGACGCCGACCTCCTGGTCGTATCCGATTGCGCGCCGGTTGCCTATCCCAATTTCCACGGCAAGTTCGTCCGTGGAAAGGCGGTTCTTCTCGGCTGTCCCAAATTCGACAATTCTCAGGAATACGTTCAGAAATTCGCCCAGATCTTCCGCACGGCAGGTATCCGGAGCGTGACCGTAGTCGATATGGAAGTTCCCTGCTGCTCGGCGATGCCCGCAATTGTCCGTAAAGCAATGCAGGAAGCGGGAAAAGAAGTTCCGCTGGAAGAAGTGGTCATCAGTGTGCGGGGTGAGATTTTGCGGCGGAAAGAAAACGCGGCGTGATTCGCCGCAGAGAGTCCATGTCGGATTCCCCCCTTATCCGGCAAACGGCCTGGTTCCACCGCCTTTTAACGATCCCCGGTCGGTGGTTGGGCGCAAGCTTCATCGCGCCCACCTCCGGTTTTCACGCAACAGCACGAGGTGGGCGTAGGATGGGTGACAACCCATCGCTTTTCGGAACGCCTGGGAATGATTGGCCGGAGAGGCATAAGTCGGTGCCTGGAAACACGGGAAAGTTGTCATACGGAAAAAAAGAAGTTGTATTCGACAGTCCCTGAGCTTCCTGGGGGGCTGGAAAGGGGAACAAACCCTAAGAAACGATGGGTTCCCGCTTCGCTCCCACCCATCCTACGGCTCTTCCGGTTGGTGCCCGCCTCTCAATGGGGGGTGCCGCCGCAGGCCCTTAAGCTGCCTACGCCTTTTCCGTGAATAACGAACCGGCCATCATCCCTCACCCCGGTACTCGACTACCAGGATGGTGATGTCGTCGGACTGGGGTTCTTCCTTCACGTAGGCCTGCACGCAGTCGTCCACGCCCGAGACAATCGCTTTTATGGATTTGCCCCGCAATCCGGACAGGCATTCCACGAGCCTCTCTTCGGAAAAAAGCTCGCTCTCGGCGTTCATCGCCTCAGTCACGCCGTCGGTATACATGAAGACCGCATCGCCTTTTCGCAGGATCAACGAATCGGTGGAATAGACGAATCCGTCGAGCGCTCCGACAACCAGCCCGGGAGGAGGGTTGATGAAAGAGATGCCTTCGTCTCTGCGTATGAGCAGCGGGGGATTGTGCCCGCCGTTTGCGAAGGTTACCTCCCCGGTCATGGTGTTCAAGATGCCTAGAAAAATGGTCACGAACATGCCGGAATCGTTGTCGCTGCTCAGTTCCTTATTAACCCGGGTCAATATCTCGCCGGGAGAAGACTCCTGCGAGGCCGTCGCCTTTATGAGCGTCTTCGTGACGGCCATGAAAAGGGATGCCGGTACACCCTTGCCGGAGACATCGGCGATCACGAAGCAGATGTGGTGCTCGTCCAACTGGAAGAAGTCGTAGAAATCGCCTCCGACTTCCTTTGCGGGCTTGATCACGGCGAAGATATCGAACTCCTTCCTGCTTGGGAAGGGCGGGAAAATCTTGGGCAAAATGCCCATTTGAATGTCATGGGCGATCTTTAGCTCGCTCTCCATGCGTTCCTTGGTAGCGGTCGTTTCGGTCAGCCGGGCAATGTATTCCTTTAGCGACTGTCTCATCAGGCGGAAGGCCTTCGAGAGTTTTCCGACCTCATCTCCGCGATCCACCGACGGCAGTTCGACGTCAAAATGGCCCGAGCCGATTTCCACCGCCGCATGTACCATGGCCTTAAGAGGTCTTGTAATCGTCCCTGCTATCAGAATTACCGCAATGGAGAGAAGCAGGAGGCCCGCGCCGCCGAGGACTACGATAATCCTGCTGATCCGGTCGATATCCTCCGTGAACTCGGCTTCCGGAAAAACGACTCCCACCGACCACCCGTTCGACTTTATCGGCGCGTAGTAGATGAAAGACGGCCTGCCGGTCGAGATGCTCGCATAGCGGGCAAATCCGGTCTCGCCGCCCACCATCTTTCTCCCGATCTCTCTTAGGGACGGATTGTTGCGGGCTTCGGCGATCCCGAATATCGTCTCGTTCATGATGAGCTGCTTCACCCTGTGCGTGACGTAAGCACCGTTGCGGGAGATGAGGAACCCGTCTCCTGTCCGCAATATCTTGATCGAGGAAACGATCGCACTGAGGCTTTCAAGGGAGAGGTCGGCCGTTACCACGCCCATGAACACCTTTTTGCCGTCAACCGTCTTATAAAACGGGACCGAATAGGTGGCCATGATGATGCCGCCTCCGCCCTCATCGTAGTAGGGCTCGCTCCATTGCGGTAATCCGGTTTCCCTGGCTATCTGGTACCAGTCGGAATAAAAATACCGGTAGGTTTCGCCTCCAAGATAGGTGAACTCCGACTCGCCTTTCGACCTGTAGAAGTAAGGAGCGAAGTAGCGGGAGTCCCTTTCGAACGCATACGGTTCGTATGCTACAGCCATTCCGAAAATGTTTGGGTTCTGTTCGAAGACCTTGCGCAGAAGCCCGAGAAGCTCGTCCTGGTTTACGGGGTGCTCTTCCAGGAATGCGGCGAGGGATTCCGGGACTTTCCGGACCGGCTCGAGGACGCCGTCGATTTTGTTCACCGCGCTTTCTACGAGCGTCTTCGCGTTCTTCTCGATGTTTTCTTTGATGATGTCGCGCGAGAGGACGTAATTGAAGCCAAATATGCCAATGAGGATGATCGCGCTGAAGGTTATGGAGAGAACCGTCAGCTTGAATGCTATTCCGCTATTTCTTAGCATCGGCGTCACACGATCTGTAGAAAACATCGAACGGAATGAACTTTTCGATCAGTCCATCCTGAAAAAGTTGATCGGCCACATTTGCGAAATCGGACCGGTCGAGGGCCCCAACCTTCGCACCCTGCTTCCGCGGCCTCATGATGTCCTGCATTCTTTCGAGCATCCACTTCTGATGGACCCGGTTTGCAGGAATTTTTGCGGCTTCCATGTACTTGAGCACGATATCGAGGGCCTCATCCTGGTGGGAGAAAGCGTACTCCCAGCCCTCGAGGGAGGCTTTCACAAATGCACATACCATTTCGGGTTTTTCCCGAAGAGTCTCTTCCAGAGTGTATATGCCGTCTTCCGGAAAATTGAGGCCGTATTCGTCATAGAAAATTGTGGAGAGTTCGTCCGGATTTATCCCCGCGTTGATGATCGTATGGTATTCGTTGTACCACATCGCCGAGGCAGCATCGACGCCTCCACGTAGAAACAGGTTCAGCGTATAGGCCTGGGGGATGATTTCGACGTTCAGGCGGTACTGTCTCAGGAATAGAAGCGGCTGGATCGAGAAATCGCCCTCCCAGAGGCTCACTTTTCGGCCGTTCAGGTCTGCGGGCTTCGTTATGCCGCTCGATTTCCTGGTTACGAGCATGAGCGCCGACTTCTGGATAATCTGCGCGACGTTGACGAGTTGCAGTCCGTGAGAGCGGTTTTGCAGGGCGGTGCAAAGCCACGCCGTGGCGAAATCGGCCTTCTGCTTCCGCAGCCAATCCAGGGCGGGCTTGTCCGGGCCTCCCGCGATCAGTTCCAGATCGATGCCGTGATTCTTGTAGAAGCCTTTTTCGTAAGCCGTGTAATATCCGGCGAATTGGGCCTGTGGGCTCCATTGCGGAATGAAGGAAGCTTTTTGGAGACTTTCAGCGGCTGCCCAATCGACCGAGCAGAATACGAGAAACAGCAGGAGGGCTGCAACTGGTACCCATCTTCCGCGTATGACGGAATTGTACGGATTCATCGCGCAAGCACTCATTCGTCCTGACCGACGGGGTCCCCGAGCAGCAACCCGAAAGCGGGATGCGACAAGACCGATCGTGATTTGCGGGAACGATGATTCCGGAATCTCAGGGCAATCAGAGTTTGTCGAGTGCCGCACTCTCGGAATCGACGATGTTCAGGATGGTATAGAACCCGGACATTTCGAAGACCCCTTTCACTGGTCCTTGCAAACCGGTAAAGAACAATTTCCCATCCGCGGCCTTGACGAGCCTGGCAAGTATGAGAACGCTCCTGAGCCCGGCGCTGCTCATATATTCGAGTTCGTTTAGATCGACGATTATCCGGGTGTCCCCGCTTTCCAGCCATCCTTTGGACATTTTGTCGAATTCAGGAGCCGTTACGGCGTCGAGCCTGCCCTTGACTGCGGCGATGAGAGCGCCATTATTTTTCCTGGTTATGAGTTCCATTTGTCCCCCATGATTTTAAGAGCTAATAGCACATTCCGCTGAAAAATTAAACGGCTGCTTTCCCTGCCCGAGATGTTGTCGAACAGGGGGCGATGTCCCGTGCAAATAGGCGGAATAATGAGCAAATTTTTGTTTTTCCAAATACTTGTAAAGCACCCGAAAATAGATTGCTTTTCCATCGCGCCTCTGCTATCTGCCCCGGTTAGCCGAAAATACGTGCGCTCCTCCGAGGGAGTCACCAGGAGGGGTGCTGCTCCCATTTTCTGTAAAGAAATCGAGAGCGTGCGTTACACAACCGGAGATTGCGAGTTTTATGAGAGTAGTTGTGGTCCTTTCCGAGGATGGAGATGCTCTTGACCTGGCATGCAGGCTGAGGCAGGAAGGCAACGAAGTAAGGATTGCGATTCAGGACAGGGAATATTCGAGCGTCGGCAACGGTTTCGGGCTCAAACGCGTCAAAAACTGGCGGGACGAACTTTCCTGGGTGGGGAAGGACGGCCTGATAATCTTCGACCAATCCGGGTTCGGCAGAGATCAGGACGAACTTCGGGAAAAAGGCTACTCTGTTTTTGGCGGATCGGAGGGCGGCGACAGGCTCGAGTTCGAGCGGGCAAATGCCCAGGAGATCTTTGCCCGATATGGGATGAAAACGGTTCCCTCTCTCCATTTTTCATCAGTAGACGATGCAGGGGACTTCGTCAAAGAACATTGGGACAAGTGGGTTGTCAAGCAGAACGGCCATGCGGACAAATGCTTCTCGTACGACGGGAAGCTTGACGACTGCAGAGACGTCGTAAACCTGCTGGAAAACTATAAGAAGTACAATCGCGACGAATGCTATTCCATCGACCTGCAGCAGAGGGTCGAAGGGGTCGAACTGGCTGCCACCCGGTATTTCAACGGCACGGACTGGGTCGGCCCGATCATGATGAACATGGAACACAAGGAGCTGTTCCCGGGCGGGCTCGGGCCGAGGACCGACGAAATGGGAACGCTCATGTGGTTTGATGACGATGAAAACAACAAACTCTTCCAGGAAACCCTTTCGAAGATCACGTCCTATCTTCGGGAGATAAAATTCAGGGGATGCTTCGACATAAACTGCATCGTAAACGAGAAAGGGGCGGTGCCGCTCGAAGCGACGCCCCGCTTCGGCTATCCGACCATTCACGTTGAAACCGCCCTCATGCTTTCGCCCTGGGGCGAGTTTCTGAAAGCCGTTGCCGACGGCGACCGATACGAGCCGAAATGGCGGAAGGGCTACGGTATAGTGCTTCTTCTGGCCGTTCCTCCGTTTCCATACCAGGGTATAAACAACAAATACAATCCCCACGGGCTGCGAATTTATTTTCGCGAGGACCCGAGTGCTCAGGAATGGCCGCATATCCATTTCTCGGAAGTTTCGAAGCGCCATGCGAAAGACAGCCCCGATGAGTGCGAATATGTCGTTTCGGGTTCCAGGGGATACGTGATGTGCATAAGCGGCTTCGGCAAAACGGTCCGCAAGGCGAGGGAGAATGCCCACACCCTTGCCAAGAAGGTCTTCGTCCCGAAGATGTTCTACCGGAACGACATCGGGTTGAAGTTCATTGAAAAGGACCGGGCCCTGCTGGAGAAGTGGGGGTATATCCGGAACGGCTGCAGCGGTGCGGCAGCGACCGTGTGCACTGGGGTTGAAAGGCCGGGGCGTTCAAGAGCGAATACACTTTGAGAGGCGTGGGAGCTGGAGCTTCAAAACCGGGGTTCCCAAGCCGAGCTTGGGAACCCCATCCCGGTAGGCCGGGTAGCCGCAGGCTCGTGATCCGCCCCCTCCTGAACCTCTTCCGTTTGCCTCATGCGCTGTGCTCCCGGTTCGAGAATCCGGGCTATCCGAAAAGATTGTGTATCGCCAAACCGTCAGTGCTTTTGAGCCAGGATCCAGCCTGGCCGCCGCATCGCGGAAGCGGTTTGAATGAGAATGAAACTTCGCTTTTGAGTGGTGAGTCCCATTGAGTTGAGGCACGGTTTCCTGACCGTGCCGGCCGGGAGCCGCGAGAATGGTGCGGCCGGGAAACCGTGCCACAACCAACTCGAATTGAGAATTTCATAAGAGCACACTTACAAAGTATGGAGACCTGGAAGATTGGGACAGAATCCGAACCCCATCGGTTTATCCTGTGGAACGCCTCCTCACTTCGACCTGTCATAAAAGGTCGTAAGAATCGAATCCGGCGGCTCCGTTCCCTGAACAATCCGGGCTATTTTCTCCCTGTACCCGGACGCAATGAGATGCGCTAGCGGCTGTTCCACCCTGCCGAAATGCCGGAAGGCGTCGGCAACTTTTCGGTCGGCGTCCCTGTAGACACTTAGAAGGTCATCCAGTTTCACCTGCCTCCCCATATCCGGTCCCTCGCGCAGGGATTCGAGCGGGAAATCCAGGTTCAGTGTCCTGTAATCGCAGGTCAGTTCCTCCCCCGGAGCTATGTCTCTCACAGCTAGTTCGATTCCGTACGGCGTGGTCGCCGTATTGGCATCGAAATCGTGGTTCATATACCGCCCGTGGTCCCAGAGCAGGACGTATGCGCCCAAACTGTCGCGATAGGTATAAGTGAGGAATGCTTCCCTCCGGTTTTCGTCCATTGCTGCGACATGGGCGGCAGGGACGACCTGGTCCAGACTGTCCCGTGCCCAGGTGACGGTTCCTTTGGGGATGAATTCTGTTGCGAAAACGCCGAAGCCGAGAATGTTGTCGATAAATCCCAGCCTTGTGTGGGGATGCATCATTTTCTGATCGCCTTTCTGTTCCTGGAAGCGTGAGGCGCAAAGATTATCCCCTGCGGAGTGTCCCGGCAAGCTCGAATACGGGCATTTCGCCAGGCTGAGCACAAAACCGGAAATGGAAAAACGCCGTTCGAAAAACCTGAGGAATCCTTGCCTGGATGCGGCTATACTTATCCTCTCGAATGGAGAATTCTATGGATCAAGCTCGAATAATCCGGGCAGGCAGAGAACATCTCGACGATATTGTCAGGCTCGAAAAAATCATATTTCCCAAAGAGCCTTTTACGCGCGGTTCGTACAGGTACCTGCTGAAATCTCCCAATGCCGCCATCTTCCTGTGCGTTCTGGGAGGAGAAACCATAGGGCAGGGCACGGCGCTTGCCAATAGACTCAGGAATGGGAAAAGTAAGGGACGGATTTATTCCATCGGGGTGCTCGAACCCTTCCGCAGGAAAGGATACGCGGCAATGCTCCTGAATGCGATGGAAGAGTACCTGGAGGAGCGGACCGTCGCTTTCATCACACTCGAAACGCATCGACGGCATGAGAGTTCCGTGTCGTTTTACGTGAAACACGGCTACGTCAAAACAGGCGACCTCCCGGAATATTACATCGACGGGGACGGGATCAGGATGCGGAAAGAGTGCTGAGATTCACTGGGGCATTTGTTTTGGGTACGCAGAATTTGCCCTTGTTGGGAGTCCTCTGATACGGAGTTGCGTTCAAGGGAAGGATCCAAATAGCGTGGGGACCGGCGGCCCCCACACCCCCTGCGCCGCTCTGCGGCTTACCTGGCACTTGCTGTGGCGCCCCGCAAAGGGTACCGGGGCAGACACAGCAAGCGCCGAGCGATCGGCCCAAGAGGGCCGAAATCTGGTGCAAGTGCCATCGGGGGGGTAACCTCTTCCACCTCGGCAGGGAATTAAATATCAACTTGAAAAGCAACTTAGTATGAGACTTCTTCATCGCTGATACGCATTGGACAAAACGAACTATTTTCTCCCCTCTCATCCCGCAAAGTCTTTAATAATGCGCATCTCATGGACATGTGCTATCTTGTAAAATGGAGGTCTTGGCCATGAATAAAGAGCAGAAAGTCAACAATAACTTAAAGGCCGTTGAAAACGCCATCGCCCAACAGCGTCTTGAGGGATTGGAAGTCCCGCCGGAGATTGTCGAAGAAATGAACCGGGCCGCCAGAGGTGAGATTGAGATTGAGGAAGGCATCCGCAATACAATCCGCAGGTTCACGAATGGCAAAGTACGAGGGGAACGACCATTACCTTGATGCCGTAACCGGGGTTCTTAAGAACAAACTGGGCATCAGGGATGAGGAAGAACTCAATAAGGCAGAGGCCTCTTTGGTCGCTTGGAGAAGTTTTCAACTTTTCCAAACACCGATAAAGGGACATTTTGATCTTGCTCATTTGAGGGCTATTCACAGGCACTTATTCGGGGATGTATATGAATGGGCCGGTGAACTTCGGGACATCGATCTTGCCAAGGGCAACAGCTATTTTGCCAATCACACGTACATTGTCGAAGCGGCGAAACCCATTTTTGAAAGACCAGCTCAAGAAAGCCACCTTCAAGGATTGCCTTCCGATTCATTCAGCCAACGTGCAGCTCATTTTCTTGGAGAGATCAATGCACTGCATCCGTTTCGTGAGGGCAACGGCAGAGCGCAACGCGAATTCATCAACCATCTGGCTTACAGAAATGGCTATTTCATCGAATGGAAAAACGTTGGTCAAGCCGAAATGATTCAGGCCGCAATTGACTCATTTCAGCAAGGCGATAACACAAAATTTGCTTCTTTCATCCGGGACAGTCTTCGTGAACTCCCAGCTTCCACCCCTCAGTGAGACCACCCCTAAGAAAAGAAACAATTCCTGATCGATTTGGATGCTCAAAATAATACGTCCATTTCCGGTGTTATTCACGCTGCTCCTATTTACTCGTTGCGGCGATGTTTTACTTTCCTCGAAAGTTTTGGAAGGAAAATACCGACTATCTTCCGACCGGAGCCATTGCATGCGGTTCTTCGAAATGCCTTTAAAGGGACCCGCATGAGGTGATATAAGCTGACATCTGCAAACAATAAAGGAGGAGAATATGAAAGGGATTGTAAAAGGGGTGCTGCTTTCAGCTTTGGTACTCAGTGTTGCGCTGACCGGATGTTCCCGGAAGGGCGGCGAGACCGAGGCGGCCAAGGCGATGGCAATCATGAACCCGACTGAAGGAAGCAAGGTCAAAGGTGTTGTAAGCTTTGCAAAAGAGGGTGGAGGTGTGCGCATTATTGCCGACATCCAGGGCCTCGCACCCGGGCCTCATGGGTTCCACATCCACGAATTCGGAGACTGCAGTTCTCCTGACGCCGCCTCGGCCGGCGGTCACTTCAACCCCGGCGATATGCCTCACGCAGCCCCCGGAGCCGACAAGCGCCATGCGGGAGACCTCGGGAACATCGAAGCGGACAAGAACGGCCACGCCAGACTTGAAGTTACCGATAACAAGATCAGCTTTTCCGGGCCGAACTCTATAATCGGCCGCTCGATAATAGTCCATGCGCAGGCTGACGATTATAAGAGCCAGCCGACTGGGAATTCGGGCGCCCGAGTCGCATGTGGCGTCATCGGTATAGCAAAATAAGATTTTCCAGTATTCAGGGAATGTTGTTGCTTTAAGGAAATACGCCACTGGTTCCCAAGGTCCGCCTTGGGAACCCCGCCCCGGCAGGCCGGATAGTATCCGGTACGTGCCGTGCCGCTCATCCACTCTATCGCAGCATCACGCGTTTCGCACCCGGAAACAATTACGGCCACCCAAGCCTCCTGGGCGGATTAATCGCGAATTCAAGACTTTAGAAACCCTGGATCCCGGCTCAAAAGCACGCCGGGATGACGACGATGGGGAATGGACTCTGCCGCGGGCAGCCTGCAAACAGTCTCATCCAAATTGGAGGGAGCGCGGGTGACACGGGCAACATCCTTTTATTGCCCGTGCCGGAGGCAAGAGGGTTCGACAGGTGATTCCACTCCTGCAGCTCTTTGTATAGTTTTCAGTCCGCCCCCTCCTGTCCTTCGGACCCAGGCAGCAAAAAGACGCTGCCTGGGCCACCCTCCGCAGTTCCACACCGGCACGGTCAGGAAACCGTGCCCCAACTCAAAGGGGGAGTGTCTGCCGGGAGCCGTGAGAATGGCGCGGTCGGGAAACCGCGCCATAACAACTTATCTATCACCGGACTATAACGTGTACTCACACCGATAGGAGAACCCAAAACGCGCTTTTTCAGTTCACTGCTCACTGATTCACTCCGCCCTTGTTTGCAAAAGCCAATTCCGTGGCCTGCAAATGGAATTCCTGCATCTTCAGGAGCATTTCCTCGGATTGGTCTTTTGCTGTCCTGAAGTCGATTCCATCGAATCGCGGATCGTCCGAGCGAAACGCTTCCATTGCTCTCCACATGCCTGCCTGGGCCTGGAGCCCCGCGAGGAGGGTCTCCAACTCCACTACCCGAGAAAGATCGGAATAGCGAAATAAAGCGTTGTTGAGCTTTAACCGGCCTACCTTTTCCAGTGCCCATCCGCCCAGCTTCTTGGCGACGGATTCCGTTCCGCCGAGTCGCCTTATCAGCTTGCGGATGCGAACCTGTTCTTCCCGCAGAACCAGAAGAAGGTGTTCGAGAAATTTCCCAAGTTCCGAGTTCCTGTTGTTCGAAAGACATCTGTGGGTCAATTCGATACCTGCGACGGATGCGCCGAGATGGTCGTTGAGATAGGTGAGCAGATTTTCGTCCTGCATTGGCGTTCTCCCCCTGACGGTGCGTAAACGGAATCGACAGCCGAGTGTTAATTCCAGGGAATGGTTCTACTTGACGGGTGCAATAAACGCGGGCGGAAGGAAAACCCGGATGGAAATAAAAAACGGGGACCGGAGTCCCCGCAATTTATGCAAAAAGGAGTGTCAACAGCTGCAGGAAGGAGAACATCCGCCCCCGCCGCCGCCGATCGGCATTTCGGAAGTCACACGGAAACCGGATCCCATTCCGTAGGAAACGTAATCTACGGTGACGTCCTTGGTTTTCTCATGCAGTTCTTTGTCGATCAGCATGGTGAAGCCGTTGATCTTGTATACATCGTCCGTTTCTTTAGGTTCGTCCAGAACCATCGCCAGGGATGGGCCCGCTCACCCGCCGGTCTGGAGAAAAACTCTGATCGGAGTTATCTCCTTCTCCTTGAAATAGTCTTTCAGTACGGTTTCCGCTTTCTCGGAAATATTGATCATGAAACCCGTCTCCTTTCAAAATTTAAGGCCCCGCAATGCGGCACTGACTTCCCGACTTTATGTCCCTGTGATCCGGAACTGGCTCTGCTTGAGCTTGGAATGGAAGTTAACATAATTACTCGACCCGGAAAAGACACTATCAAAAAAAGGGATAATTAAAAACAGCAAAGATTGGAAATCCCGATTAATGCGTCAAACCAGTTCGGGTTTCCTGATGCCCCGGTCTTATCGGTTGACATAAATGCGACTTCTTTCCATACTACCGTAACCTTAGATACTGATTCGCACCATTCCCGCTTCAAACATAGGATTCGGCCGTACTCCATTTTCAAGCGTTTGCACAACGGAACCGGCGGTCCGAACAATCGATTCACGGCCCGGCCGAATCTACCTTTATATAAAAACGAGGTGAACAGATGAACGACTCGCGGAAAAGGGTTCTGCTTGTGGTTGACGGTTCTTACCAGGCTTTCGAGACGGTCAACTATGTCAGCGAGACTTTACCTCCGGGCGAAACACAGATCGTACTGCTGCATATCACAAGCAAGGTCCCCGAGGCTTTCTGGGATTTGGAGAAGGACCCGGTCTGGCAGCAGAAGGTAAAAACGGTCCGGGGGTGGGAGATACAGCAGGAAAAGAAGATATCCGATTTCATGGACAGGGCTCGACAGGTCTTCAAGAACGCAAACTTTCCCGATTCGGCGGTGAAGGTCGATATACGGGAGAGGAAAGAGGGCATAGCCCGGGATATCGGTGCGGAATCCCACCGCGGCTACGATGCCGTGATATTGGGGAGAAGGGGGCTGAGCACGATCCAGGACCTTTCTTTGGGTGGGGTTGCCGGCAAGGTGGTACTGAAGAACACGGATATGGCCGTATGGCTTGTCGGAGGGCGTCCCGATCCCAACGGCATCGTTATTGGAATGGATTCGTCAGGCTGGTCGCTCAAAGCCGTTGAACATACCGCGAAAATGATCGAGGGCCAAGGCAAGAAGATAGTGCTGCTCCATGTAGTTCGAAAATTGAGTTCCGATCCGGAAGGTCTGGCCGATGCCGGCCTGGTGGAATTTCAACAGCAGCGGGAGGATCGGGCCGCCAGGGAAATCGAGCCCGTTTTTGACAAAGCGGTGGAAGCGCTGAAAGCCGTTGGCATCCCGGTCGGAGACATATCGATCAAGGTCATTACGGGGGCCGACAGCCGCGCGGGAACGATCCTCGAAGAGGCGAGGGCCGGCGGATACGGAACAATCGTTGTAGGCAGGCGTGGGCTTTCGACCGTGGAAGAATTCGACATGGGCAGAGTCAGCAACAAACTCGTGCAAGCGGCAAAAGACAGGGCTCTCTGGGTTATCGGGTAGATCTCTCAGCCTGCGGTTCTCCCCCTGAGAAGCCGCCTTCCTGCCGGACCGGTTCTCTCCAGAAAGGGCCGCGCCAGGTCCGGTACAAAATATCCGGAAAGAACGGCAAAGCATATTCCAAACACCATCCCGCTCGCCCCTATCTGGAAGATTGCCGAAAGGTAGGGAGCGGCCTCCCTCGCGAACGGATTCAGCAGTCCGGCGCCATAGGCGGGTATGGCCGAAATGATCGAAAGAAACAGGATTTTGGCGGAACCTGCGATCAAACCGCGGAAAGCCTCCCCGTCCGCTTTTTTCTTCCACCAGAAAGTCAGGGCCGCGCTGTAAAGAAGAATCGACGCAGCGCTTGCCCAGGCGACCCCCGCGACACCAAACCGTATGGTGAGAAAATAGTAAACGGGAATGGATAGAAGGGTCACAATGCTTCCGAGGACCGCCGGGCTGACCGTGTCGAGCCTGGCGTAGAAAGCCCGGCCCAGTACCTGCTGGTATCCCCAGAAGGAAACGGCCAGGAGAAGGATCTGCAGAAGTACCGCCGTTCGGGCCGTATCGGGCGGACTGAAGCGGCCCTGTTCGAATATGAGCCTGATGGTCGGCTCCGAGACGAGGACCATCCATACCGAAAGCGGTATCAGAAGAGTCATGACATTCTGCAGAGCGGCCCGGATTGTCTTCGCAAACCTCGTAAAATCCTTTTTGACAAAGAGTTCGGCGAGGAACGGATAGGATGCTACCCCGGCCGCCTGGGCCACAACGCTTACCGGAACGAGCATAATCCTGCGGGCGTAGTTGAGCCAACTGATCGCTCCGACCCCGGCCAGAGATCCGAAAATCCTGACGAATTGCTCATCCAGCACCGTTATGGACTGCCCGATCATGAGCGGCAGCGCGGTGAGAAAATACTTCTTGAGCCCCGGATGAGCAGTTGACCACCTGAGGCTCAGTCCTCCGGACCTCGCGGCAAGAAGCGGAAGCAGAAAATTCCCCAGAAACGAGCCTCCCAGCACGCCCCAGCAGAACCCTTCCATCCCTCGGCTCCGGAGAAGAACGCCTCCACCGATTATCGAGAGGTTGTAAACAATGGGAACCAGTGCGGGGACGAAGAACTGTTTGCGCATATAAAGCAGGGCACTGAGGCAGGAGCCGCACAGGAAAAAGACCTGAGAGGGCAGGATAACCCGCAGGAAGAAAGCCAGGCGCTCCATGGATTCCGTATCGAGTCCGGGAGCCGCCAGACGGGCGAGGGCGGGGGCAAAGATTTCGGCGCAGAAAGTCAGGGCGCAGATCGAAATGGAGATCCAGAAGAAGACGGTGGAAAAGAAACGCCATCCTTCTTCCCGGTCCTCATCGAAGTATTTTGTCAGAAAAGGAATGAGCGTTATGGAAAAATAGCCGCCTGCGAGCAGGTAGTTGATGAAATCCGGGATTACGAAAGCGGCAAAGTAAAGATCCGATTCCCTGGTTGCTCCGAAAAGAACCGAGATTAGTTTGTCCCGGAAAAGCCCCATGAAACGGGACAGCAATATGCCGGTCCCCATTATCAGTGCGGCCAGACCCATCTGGTGGCGCTTTTGCCAGAATGCCATTCGCTATTTCCCCGAGAGTGCTTATTACGTGATAAACGCGGCCAACGACTCCCGGCCACATTATGCGGGTAAGCATACTACAACTGAAGTCGATTCCAAGTGGTTAAAGCGACTGCCGGGCCAACGCAGGGGAACCGCCGGCAATTTGGCCGAAAAATCGGACAAACTCCCTTTTCCTCTTATCCGGAATTCCGGAAAACAGCCGAGAGCGATAATCCCCGTCACCTGATTTGATCATTTCGCCCAAGTTCTATCCCGTTTGCCGATAAAGGATTCCGGGTTTTTTATCTGACGCCGAAGACAATAGTATCATAGCAGCACCGGTTGAAAAGGATAATTCCGAAGTCGGCATGGTTTTGAAATTTTTAATAATCTATTGAAGTTGTTAGTATTCATCTCGTTATGGCCGCCTCTTTCCTGAATGCTTTTGTGCCGGCATGGTTATTGCTTAGTTATCCGGACAGGAAAGATGACGGTATGAACCACGGATGGAATCTCCGTAAGGTGTTGACCCCGAGTTCTCGAATACCTCGTTAAGTTGTCTCCACGCAGGTTCACATGCCAAAGAGGATGACTGAAGAAAAAAGTCACGCATTGGGCAAATCCAGAGGCCAGGTAAGTATCCGGCCGGTCGAACCCGGAAAATCATGAACGGGTCGTCAATCAACTGAAGAGTGGTTTTGGGGCTGAGAGGCAGATGAAGGTTTGAAGGCTCTGTTGCCTGACGGGGCGCTTGCGCGCGTTCGTTCAGGGCCGTAGCCGACCGGAATTGTTGCGCCTGTTCGCAGGCCTTTCCCAGGACCGTTGTGGAACCAGGATTTGACTATGAAACAAATCAGGGTCTTGCTCCTCAGCCTGGGGCCCGCCGGAAAGGTGGGCTCCGCTCTCAAGAATCTTCTGCAGTCCGCTCCCGGCATCAGTCTCAGCTGCATGCAGGAGAGTACGGATCTTCTGAAATCCGCCGGGAACCGTGTTCAGGATATTACCCTGAGCCTGAGTCCCGATCTGCTGATCCTGACCACCTTGTCTTCAGAACTGGCCAGGTTTCAGCCCGTTTACGAATCACTCAGTCCCGAGGACGACAGGCTCCCGGGAATTGCATTTCTCGAAACCAACGACCTTTCCAACATAACGGCTGTCGACCTCCAATCGGGCACGATAGTAATGATTCCCGACCACCTGTCCTCAGTGGATATTTCGTTGCTCGTCACCCGTCTCGCGGACGGCTTCGAACCCGAGCAGCTGTTTTCGAACAGTGAAAAAGTTTCGTGGTCGAGACAGCTTGTCGGCAGAAATTCCCTTTTTCTGGATGAGGTGAAGAAAATCCCGATAATAGCGAAATACAATTCGAGTGTTCTCATCTGGGGAGAGGTCGGCACCGGAAAGGAAATCTGCGCCAGGTTGATTCACCAGCAGAGCCCGAGAGCCGGAAATCCGTTCATTATCGCGACCTGTGGGGCCATTCCGATCGATTTTGCCGATCACGAACTCTTCGGCCAGACAAGCGGCGCCCTCGGAGCCGTTTTCTCCAAGCCCGGCGTTTTTCGGCAGGCCGAGGACGGTA
Organism: Pseudomonadota bacterium; assembly: GCA_023416335.1. Next base: position 92,031 of record JAEZHY010000053.1, read on the forward strand.
CGCTTTTCCTCAATGAAATCGACTGCCTCCCGCCGCTCGTTCAAATCAAGGTCCTTCGCTTCCTGCAGGAAAAGACGTACCGGCCTACCGGTTCTGTCAGGAACCTGCGCGCGGATGTCCGAGTGATAGCCGCCGTGAACATGGAACCCGAGCAGGCCGTGCGGTCCGGGCGCCTGCGGAAGGACCTGTATTACCGACTGAATGTAGTCTCGCTCTGGCTGCCTCCTTTGAGGGAAAGGAAAGACGATATTCCTCTGCTGGCCCGCCATTTTGCGGAGAAGAGCGCGATACGGGCCGCAAAGAGAATTGACGGATTTTCAGCCCGCGCTTTGCAGAAATTGAACCAGCATGACTGGCCGGGCAATCTGCGTGAATTCGAATCGGTTATCGAACGGGCTGTGCTCTTCTGTCCGGGACGAACGATCGAGGAACAGGATATCTTCGTGCAGGAGCGTGAGAAGGCCGGGGTCGGAATATCTTTGAAAGAGATGAAGGAGCGGTATGTAGAGCAGTTTGAAAAGACCTACATAGAGCGCTTGCTTCTCGTCAATCGCGGCAACATTTCCCGGGCCGCACAGGCGGCTAAAAAGCACCGACGGGCTTTCTACCAGCTCATGCGCAAATATGAAATCGATGCGAGAAAATTCAAAGCCGAAAACCGGCAAGCCCACTGGCGGCTGAGTTCCCGCCGGGGAAACCCGGCCAGGCAGGTTGAGCCGCTGAGGATCGTGAATGCGTCCCGTGGTACGGCCCCCTCGGCCCCGCCCCTGGGCTCCGGCGAGCCGCTCGATAAATGAGCCGTCAACAGCTTTTCCGCCATCCGCCGGGAAGCAGACCATCCATTTGTTTACCAGGAGAAATAAATGTGCAACCAATGCCGGCTTGAAATCGACCTGTTTCGAGAAAGAACCGATCCCGGTCCGTGGAACCTGGACAGGCTCCAGATAGCGGACAGGCTCCAGGAAATAATGAACGACCCCGATTCGATTCAGCAGGGTGAAGCGGGATTTTGTGGATGGGCGGCATTCCTGCGCGCCTGGGCCTTGCACGATCACGCCGGCCTCGCCAGGTTTGCCGTCCGCCTTTACGATTCCGGGGCCTCGGAGATCGGTGGAATTGAGGTCAAGCCCGATACTGCACTGTTCGAGAAGTATGTGCCGGGGCAGCTCGCTCCCGCTGCGGACTGGATGCTGTTGAGGACCCTGCAGAACGTAGAGGAATGCATCTCCTGCGGACAGAGTCCGGGGAACATAGTGAAATGGCTCGATGCATCCGGCCTGTTCCATTCGGTTCTGGACGAGACCGCGGCCAATCCCGCATGTTTGCCCGTTGCACGGAAAGGGATGGACCACGCACTGGAGTTGAAACCCAACCGTTATGCGGAGGTGGTCCTCCACGTCAACGCGGACCTTATTCGACACCAGCTTGCAGACAGCGATATCCGGCCATGCATCGGCGAGCGGATCCCCGAGAATTCGACCCAGTATATCGGAATATGTTCCCCGATTGAAAAGATCGGGATCTGGGAAGACGGAATCGACGCCGTGTTCGTGGACCCGGAAACCAACTTCGCGTATTTCTTCAAAAAAGATGAATGGCTCAGGTACGATCTTGTATCGGAGAGATCGTCAAGCTGCTTCCCTGCGAAGATCGACGGCAGTTGGGCGGGCATATGGACTTCTGATATCGATGCCGTTTTTTATGATTCGATCATCAAGAAAGTCTATTTCTTCAAAGGTGAAGAATACATACGCTACGACTGCGCATCTGGCCGGGCGGACAGCGGATATCCCGCCAGGACCAAAAAAGGCTGGCCGGGCGTATGGGAAGAAGGCTTGGACGCCGCCTTCGTAAATACAGACACGAACATCGCCTACTTCTTCAGAGGCGACGAATACGTCAAGTACGATCTTGTTTCGGACCGGGCCTATAAGGGCTTTCCGTCAAAAATTGAAGCAAAATGGCAGGGGCTGTGGAATTCCAATATCGATACAGCCTTTTTCGATCCGGTTAAGAAGAAGATCTACTTCTTCAAAGGTGAGGAATACATCCGATTCGATGCTTTGACCGAACAGCCCGATGAAGGCTATCCGGTAACGCTGAGAAGCCGCTGGCCCGATATCAGCTTTTCCTACTACGCATGGGGCAGGGTATTCAAGAATGCCCGGTTCAGCCGTGAAGATTTCGACCGGAACTATTACGGAGCCATTATCGCCCAGGCGCGAGCCCCCAGAATCCATGCCCCCCTGCCTGCTCCACCGAATCCTCCGTTCGGGCTCTCAGCCGTGCTGGAAGACTCGACTGTAGTACTTTCCTGGAAATCGGGCAATCTCAACGATTCACACTATGTGGTCGAGCGAAAGAAAGGGTGTGGGGGAAACTTCAAGGCGAATTTCAAGAATAACGAATTGCAGGCAGTCCCCGCTTCACGACCGTCCACCCTTGGCGCCCGGTACAGGGATGAAATGGACCAGATGCCGAGTGATACTTACTTCTATCGTATTGCGGCTGTGAACGGGAGCGGTACGAGTGAGTACTCGCAGGTGATCGGCATCGGCATCCCGTCGGGGAAGACCCGGGTTGCGGACCCCGACAGTCCCGAAATATGCCGTCCGCCGTCATACGTTCACCAGGTTGCGGTCATGCGCGGTCCGGCTGGGTTGGAGCCGATCGGGTATGCACGGTTTGAGAGCGATCCTTCCAGATACAATCAACCGCACATCATTTACGATGCTCGCTGGGAGAAAAGCGGTCCGCACAAGATGAAACTGATCCGGGAGCAGAACGCGCGCTTCAAACCGGGTCGAACCGGCTATGTTTTTGTCAGGTTTGGAAATGAGCTTGAAGAAGGCGGGGTCAAGATGGCCGAGGGCAGCGTTATCCTCAATCTAAACGGTAAAAAACCGGACGGCTCCTTAATCGAGTTCCCGGTAGAACTCTCAGCCCGTACCGACGGCCTTCCGGAGGGAACGTACTACTGGGGCTCTTTCGACCTGGAGGACAATCGGCAGGCAAACTACAAACTCACTATCGCCATAAGCGGCAGGGATGCATTCGAGCGTTACCCTCTCCGAAAACCGTCGGGGTATGAGATCGATTCCGATCCGTCAACGGAGGCCTATCCGCTCTTGAATCTTCCTCCCTACTATCCTTTTACCAACTACACGCCGGGGACCGATCGGTCCCATGTCCTGGAAATCGGAACGATCGCCATTACCCTTCCAGTCGATTCTCTCCCGGGCAACAACGACTTCCCTTCGGCCACTTCGATCCAATTGGAGCCGGACGGGGGAAAGAGCGGCATGCCCGTGGAGTTCGATCATCTGAGTTTAAGCCATGAAGGAGACGTGGACTGCTTTGCAATCACCTGCGGCAGTTCGGAAGAGGATGGAAAATGCTCCATCATGGAACCGGTCAGGAAGTCTTTGAGCCGGCTGATTGGGCTCTATGTCGTTCACAATCCGCCGGTGTTTTCAACCTGGGCATATACGGAAAACCAGGCATGCCTCGACATCGAGCTTTACAAATCCAATGCTTTCAACCGGGAGTTGACGCATCAAATTCCCCGATTCAACAGGGTAATCGTCCACAATCCGGCGAAGGCCTTCTTTCCGGACAGCAAATTTTACGCAGTCGTAAAAAACAACGACTACGGCTCGCAGGGTGCGATCAGGTACAAAATCAGGTTTGCGTATAATCATGCGCGCGATGAGATCGGGATCGATACGAACGCCCCGGCATTCCGTCCGAGAACTCGGGAAGGATGCGGTTTCCTTCAGAAAATCTACGACTGCACGGGCCTGCCCGGTCCGAGTGATGACTGGATCGCCAGGCAAGCGAGAGATGTTCGCGAGTTGGTCCGCAATATCGCCTCATTTGTGCTCGATCCGCAGACCGCCGTGGAACTCAGGGCCATTATGGGCAGGGACATAGCGGTGGAACTCGCGGAAGATCTGGCAACACTGGGGAACACCGCGCAGGCTATGTTTCTGTGGGATGAAGCGGAACAACTCTATCTCGAAAGCTACATCCGATTCACCGCCGCCGGCGACAGGAAGGCCCAACTCTGCGTTTTGAAAGAGATGCAGGCCCTTTATTCCGAGGCGGGGATGAAATCCAAGTTGAAAAAAGTGGCGGCCGAGATCGAAAAGGTCCAGGACTCGCCGGTGCCGGCTTCGGAAGCAAATTAGAGCGCTTTTGTGTCCGAGGCAATTGCTAGGGCAGGGCGGCCCGGATTCGCTATCCGGGCGCGAGCGGGATGCAAATTCAACATAGAGGAAGGGCGGCAGCCGTGTAGGGTGGGCACCCCCCGCTTTTGGGGGGTGCCCACCGCCCAGCCCCCCCGATGGTTGCCCATTTCCAGACCGGTGCGCGATGCGAAACAGTATTCCGAAGGATGGGCGATGGGCACGATGATGCTGTGCCCATCCTACGCGGCTCTGGATCCCGGCTCAAAAGCACTGCCGGGATGACGGCTTTATCTGCGGCTTGCCTCAGGTGGCTATTCAGTACCATATTTCTTCCGCGCCTGCTCAGGGGCCGTTTGCCCCGCGCCTCAACAGCTTCGTGAGTTCCCGGTCGAGGGTGTCCGCAAACCGTTGTTTGTCTTTCTGTCCGAACTGTTTCGGGCCGGAAGTGACGACTCCGGCTTCCCGGGCATCCTGCATGAAGTTGCGGATGGAAAGACGTTCCCCGATGTTTTGCTCGGTGAAGAGTTCTCCCCGGGTGCTTATGACCACGACTCCCCTGGCGACCAGAGTCGATGCCAGCGGGATGTCCTGGGTCACCGCTAGGTCGCCCGCCTGCGCCGCTTCGGCTATGTGTTGATCGACGGCTTCGGGGTCCATGCCGATGCGCAAATGCGAGACATAGCTCGAATCGGGTACACTGATATATTTATTGGCGACGAAAACCGCATTGATTTTGAGCCTTCTCGCCGCGCGGATTATCAGTTCCTTGATCGCGCCCGGACATGCGTCCGCATCCACCCATAGCTTCATGAACATCTCTTTTCCGAATAAAATTATGATAACCGGCCGACCGTTTCCGTCGATTTAACAATTTCTCGTGACGACGGCAACTTATCGGGGGAGCTGATCGAGGAAAGTGGCCACCTTGTGCAGATGATCCTTTGTGACCGCTGGTGTAAAGAACCGGTCGGCGTGTTTGACCAGGTTTTCCAGGAAGTATTTCATTTTTTCGTATGCTTCGAGTTTTTTCCGGCTTTCCGCACCGTTATACCTTTCCATGGCCTGGAGAGCGGATTCATATTCACTTCTTAATGTCGCCTCCGACGCTTCAAGCAATGCAAGCTCCTGCCTGAGCCCGGCATTTTTCGCGAAGATCTCGTCACGTTCGCGTTCAAGCGATTTTGTAATAGCGGCGATACTTTCCAATGCCTGCTTAAGAGATTCCGATTCGCACTTCAAGCGGTCCTCCGCTTCGTGCATCTCTTCCAGGGTTTGCCTGATCGCGGCATTTTCTTCGTAAATCTTATCGTGTTCCTGTTCGAGGGAGTGGGTGTAGGCTGAAAGCCTGTCGAACGCCGCCTTAAGGGATTCGTATTCCTGTCTTACTTTCTCATCTTCTCTGTCAGTCGGAGTTGGATGCGGGATCGGCACGACACCCGCCTTCGTGCGGAAGACTTGAAGGCGTTCCTGCTGAGGAACTCCGGCATTTGCAACCAGATCGAACAATTCCTCTTCGATAGCTTCAGATTCGTCTTCAAGACGAACCTTTGCTTCTTCCGCGAGACCGATGGGTCCCGGATCTGTTTTTCCTCTTTCCTCTATCGTACTGTGTTCGATGGGGGGCCGGACACTTTCTGCCAAACCGACAGTCTCCGGCCCGGCTTCAACGTGCAGCCTGCAAGCTTCGGCGGACAACTCTTCCCTTACCGGTCCTTTCTCCATATGGCCGGGATTAGCGGCACCGGTACCGCTTTCCGGCGCAGCGGCCGACGGCCGGGCGGGCGCAGTCGATAGACCGGAAATCTGCATCAGCAGTGCTTTGTGTCTGTCCCGCAGGTAGCTTCTTACGATCAGGACCGACGAGAGCAGTGCCGCTATGCACACGAGTGCGGAGACTATCAGGATGGGATTGGCGGTCTCGTCCCTGAAGGATTCCGCAAAGATCAGCAAAGATATGAATTCAACCCCAATGAGTAAAAAGATAAGAATTATTCTTGCAATATTAATAGTTGGCCGCTTCCTCGGGTTTTCCATAAAGGCATCCTTCAGAATAGACGCAATCAGAAATTCTCTGTATTTTTCGATGTCGGAATTGTAAATGACGCGAGGTGAATCCATGTTCTGCCAAGTTAGCATTAAGAGTCGGCATCCGCACTGATTTTCTTGAGAATGTCGCACTAATTCGTGTATTCACCTCCTGGTTGTCGAAATTCATTTGGCGGAAAATTGTGACCTGCGATAATTACACTTTCCAAAAGAGGTCCAAGCGCATAAATTCCGAATGAAATTTGCCCGGAAATGCGCGGATCCCTCTCTGAAGGAACTCCGCTTTCAATAATTTTGAATCAGACCGGTGGTGAACCGCCAGGAAAACATCAAAGGGAATATACAATGAAACTCGGAATAGTAGGATTGGGGAGAGCCGGGAAAACCACTGTGTTCAACGCTCTTACCTCAGGTGAATCGGTTCCTCCGGGCGGGCAGGTCGTGCCTGCGCTTGGAGTCGTGTCGGTACCCGACCCCAGGGTTGACTGGCTGACCGAACTATATAAGCCCAAGAAGACCACCTATGCCCAGATAACCTACATGGACCTGCAGGGCATTCCGGGCATGGCCGACAACAAGCAGGAGTACATGTCCCTGCTGCTCAACCACATGCGCCCGATGGACGCTTTCATGATGGTAGTCCGGAACTTTCCCGACCCGGTGCTCGGCGCGCCGGACGTCGGCCGCGACTTCCGCGAACTCGAAGACGAGTTCCTCATATCCGACCTGGCGACCGTCGAAAAGCGGCTCGAAAAACTGGAGATGGAACTAAAAAGAGGAAAAAAACCGATCGGAGCGGAAAAGGAACTGCTGGAAGAATGCGCAAAGGTTCTCAATGCCGAGCAGCCGCTTAGGACCCGGCCCGAGCTTGCGAATGCCCAGGAACTCAGGGGATACACTTTTCTCTCGGCAAAACCGCTGCTCGTCATCGTCAACAATGCGGATGACGACGACGCCCTCCCGCCCGTTTCCTTCGGACCGGTGGAAGCAATTGTCGTTCGCGGCAAGCTCGAAATGGAGCTTGCCCAGCTCGGCAGCGAGGAGGCTGAGGCATTCATGCAGGACTTCGGGATCACCGAGTCGGCCCTTGACAGAGTCATCAAGAATTCCTTCGCGCTGCTGAACCAGATCAGCTTCCTGACAGTTGGCGAAGATGAAGTGAAAGCCTGGACGGTGGTCAGGGATGCCCCCGCAATCGAAGCCGCCGGTGTGATTCATTCGGACATCCAGAGAGGGTTCATCCGTGCCGAAGTCGTCGCATACGAGGACCTCAAACGGGCCGGGGACTACGCCGCAGCACGGAAGCAGGGGACAGTCAGGCTCGAGGGCAAAACCTATCCGGTTCATGACGGGGACATAATCCATTTCCGGTTTAATGTCTAAAAGACAAAAGCTTTTCTTTTCCCTTTGCAGGTGCTACAAGAATTATTTTGCCATTTCCGGCCCCTTGCGCCGCCGCCGTTGCCGCAGAAGAGCCGGAAGGATATAAATATCGATTACGTACGTAACTGAGCAGGAAATGTCGTTCAGACCGCATTGCATTTCCCTCGATATATAAAAAAATCACCGGAGATCCCAATGGATTACAAAAGCACGCTCAACCTCCCGCAGACCGACTTCCCCATGAAGGCGAGCCTGTCTGTACGGGAACCGGAAATCCTCAAGAAATGGGAAGAATCGGGCCTGTATGAAATGCTCCGCGAGATGAGCAAGGGCCGCCCGCGCTACGTGCTTCATGACGGACCGCCCTATGCGAACGGGCATATCCACCTTGGTACCGCGCTCAACAAGATTTTGAAGGACATGATCATTAAGTCGCGGCAGATGAGCGGGATGGACGCGAGCTACGTGCCGGGCTGGGACTGCCACGGGCTGCCGATCGAACTCCAGGTGGACAAGGAACTCGGCAAAAAGAAAGAGACGATGTCCCTAGCCGAAGTTCGCCAGCATTGCAGAAGATACGCCGAGAAGTTCATCGATATTCAGCGCAATGAATTCAAACGGCTTGGCGTCTTGGGGGAATGGAGCGATCCTTACCTGACCATGGCTTTCGCGTACGAGGCTTCGATCGCACGGGAACTCGGGCGGTTCTTCCAGAACGGCGGGGTCATCCGCAGCAAGAAGCCCATTTACTGGTGCGCGAGCTGCATGACGGCGCTTGCCGAAGCGGAAGTGGAATACCACGATCACAAATCGCCGTCCATCTACGTCAAATTTCCGATGACGGGCGAAAGCCGGGCGAAATTCCCGGAACTCGCCGGAAAGCCGGTCTACGTCTTGATCTGGACGACGACTCCCTGGACGCTCCCGGCTAACCTTGCAATTGCGCTTCATCCCGATTTCGAATATGTCGCCGTTTCGGTTGGCGAAGAAATCTGGATCCTGGCGCAGGGGCTGCTCGAAAACGTGATGGGGCTTGCCAAGGTACAGGACTACGAAGTTCTTCGTACCTTCGGGGCCGAGGAACTGAAAGGTCTGAAAGCACGCCATCCGTTCCTGGACCGTGACTCGGTGATCGTGCTCGGGTCCCATGTCACCCTGGAAGCCGGGACCGGCGCAGTCCATACGGCCCCCGGACACGGCCGGGAAGACTACGAAATGGCGCTCGAATACGGCCTCGACGTCTACTCTCCGGTCGACGACAGGGGGCGTTTTACCAAGGACGTGCCCCTCTTCGCCGGACAATTCGTCTTCGATGCCAACAAGTCCGTCAATGCCAAGCTGCAGGAAGAAGGGAAGCTCCTGCTGCAAACCGATATCACCCACAGCTATCCCCACTGCTGGCGATGCAAGAACCCGGTAATCTTCCGCGCCACCCCGCAGTGGTTCATTTCGATGGAGAAAAACGACCTGCGCCAAAAAGCGCTCGACTGGATAGACCGCGTTCAGTGGATTCCGAACTGGGGCCGGGAACGCATCTACAACATGGTTGCGAACCGTCCTGACTGGTGTATCTCGCGGCAGCGCTCCTGGGGCGTTCCCATCACCGTTTTCCGGTGTTCGGACTGCGGGGAGTACGTCAGCTCGAAAGAGGTTTTCGATCATGTTGTGGCCCTTTTCGAAAAGGAAGGCGCCGATGCGTGGTTCTCGCATCCGATCGAGGACCTGATACCGCCGGGCCTGACCTGTCCCAAGTGCAGCGGTTCGAAGTTCGAAAAGGAAATGGACATCCTGGACGTCTGGTTCGATTCGGGGACATCCTTTGCAGCCGTCGTGGAAAAAAGGCCCAATCTGAGATTCCCGGCGGACCTTTACCTGGAAGGCAGCGACCAGCACCGCGGTTGGTTCCATTCGTCACTGCTCGCTTCGGTCGGGACCAGGGATTTGGCCCCTTACAAGTCGGTCCTGACCCACGGCTTCGTCGTGGATGGGCAGGGATACAAGATGTCGAAATCTCTCGGGAACGTTATCGCCCCCGAAGAGATCATCAAACAATACGGAGCGGAAATCCTCAGACTATGGGTTTCCGCCGAGGACTACCGGGACGATATCCGCATCTCCCAGGATATCCTGAAAAGACTGAGCGAGGCGTACCGCCGGATCCGAAACACCTGCAGGTTCCTGCTTGGAAACCTCTACGATTTCGATCCCGCATCGGAAGCGCTCCCGTACGAGCAGATGGATGAACTCGACCGGTTTGCGCTCCTGCAGCTTCAGGATTTGATCCTGAAGATCAGGCAGGGATACGATCGTTTCGAATTCCACCGCGTCTACCATGCGCTACACAACTACTGCGTGGTGGATTTGAGTTCGTTCTATCTCGATATTCTGAAGGACCGGCTCTACACGTCGCCGGCCGGAAGTCAGGCCAGGAAGTCGGCCCAGACTGTAATTCACATTATTTTGCAGACCGTCCTGAAGCTGATGGCGCCGATTCTCTCCTTCACGGCGGAAGAGGCCTGGGAGCACATGCCGCACCGGCCCAGTCCGTCGGTGCACATGGAAGCTTTTCCGGAAATCGACGCAAAACTGCAGGATAAGGCTCTCAGTCAGCGATGGGAGAAGATCCTGGCCCTGAGAAACGAGGTCCAGCGTGTTCTCGAAGCGGCCCGGCGCGACAAGGTGATCGGACATCCTCTGGATGCGAAGGTCCGCATTGCCCTTCCTCCTGAAATGGTGGAAGAGTTTGGTGGAGAGGCCGAACTTTTCAGGACTGTTTTCATCGTTTCGCAGGTTACGATCGAACCGGAATCGGCCCTTACCGATCCTTCCGAGGGAGTTGAGATGCCGGGGCTCAAAATTCAGGTGGAGAGTGCGACCGGCGAGAAGTGCGAGCGCTGCTGGGTCCGATCCGACAAAGTGGGGCAGTTTGCGGACCAGCCGAAGATCTGCGACCGCTGCCATGAGGCAATAACCGGCCACAGCGCCTGATTGTAAATATGAAGCAGGGCGGTGTCTAAAGCCGCTCTGCTCTTTTCATCCCGGCGGTCCTTCAGACCGACGACCTATCCTGGATTCGACATGCTGAACCTTAAAACCGGTAAAACGGCGCCGCTCATCATCTTTGCAGGCGCGATCATCCTGCTCGACCAGCTGACCAAGTATTGGATCGCGCAGTCAATTCCGCTCAATACCGGATTCCCCGTGATTCCCGGCTTTTTCAATATCATCCACGTCCACAACACGGGCGGGGCGTTCAGCATCTTTGCCGCCGCCGGTTCCGCCTGGCGGAAGTGGGCTTTCATCGGACTAACTGTAGTGGTGGTTGCCGCGATCGTCTACGCCTATGGCAAGGTACACAGAAAAGACTGGTGGACGCGGGTGGCTTACATCTGCATAACCGGCGGAGCTATCGGGAACCTGATTGACCGCGTCCGCATGGGGGAAGTGGTAGATTTTCTGGATTTCTATATCGGGAACTGGCACTGGCCGGCCTTCAACGTCGCCGATAGCGCGATTTCCGCCGGAGCGGTGATGCTGTTGCTTTCGTTGATAAGGAAGTGATGGCTCAGTCTGAGCTGAGAGAGCGGAGCTTCCTGAGACGCTCTCTTTCATGAACTTCCTACCTGTGCCGCTCATCTCCCAAATGCGATAGGTTGTGCGCTCCGCTTTACCCAACCAACGCTCCTCCAGGGTTAAAGTATTTCAGGACTTTTGAAACACGCCGGTTCCTAAGCTCCGGGGGGGCCGTTGCCCAAATGGAGACGGGCCCGGTTTCCCGGGCATTTTTCGGCGGAGCCTCCAATCCCGTCATCCCGGCAGTGCTTTTGAGCCGGGAACCAGAGTTTCTAAGGTATTGAATTCAAGATTAATCCGCCCTAAAGCCCGGGTTGTGGTATGAACTCGGTTATGGCGCGGTTTCCCGACCGCGCTATTCTCACGGCTCCCGGCAGTCACGGTCAGGAAACCGTGACTCAACTCGACGGGAAGGGAAGCATCCCAAACAACGTCCGGGATGCGGCGATCCATCTGGATTCCGGCAGAAGCGTTCCGGAGAGCATGGTGGATTGTGAGGCTTGTCTCAGGAGGCGGGAATTTGCCTTATCGCCCGGAATGTGCCGTTCTGGACCGCAAATAGGCGTAAAATTCCTCGTTGTGGCTGTTTGGGTTGGTGTAATCCCGGAGCACTTTCTCCCTTGCCCTCTTGCCGATTTGCCGGCGCAGGCCGGCGTCCTGAATAAGCTTTCCGATCTGTTCGATCCACTCCGCGGTGTTGCCTGCCAATAATCCGTCCTCGCCATCGTCGATGGCCTCGGAAAAGGTCCGGTTCCTCACTGCTACGGTTGGAATTTCAAGAATGCCGGGTTCGGTGAATTTGATCTCCGATTTGGCTTCACAGAAGGGATTGTCCAGTTCCAAAGGGGCGAGGTTTATATCGGATTTGTAGATGTTCCAAAAATATTGATCCCGTGGAACCCTCGGCAGGATTTCCAGCCTGTCCCGAAAAGCGTTGAGCCGATCTTCAACGGACAAAGGTCCGGCCAGAAGCAGCTTGACATTCTTATATCTGCCCAGGATTTCCATGAGTGCATCGGTTATGCCTGCAAAGTCTTTATTGTGAGTATTCGTGCCGCTGTAGTAGCCAATTCGTATGTAACCGTCTTCAGGTTTTTTGCTGCTCTTAAGGATATCTTCTGCTAATGCCGACTCATGGTTTGAAATCTTGTTGGTCGATATGAATACCTGCTTTCCTTTTTCCCGTAGCTTCTCAGCGAGGTACGACGTGGATGTAATACAGGTGGTCACGTATGCGCCGTTCAGAATTTCGCCGCCCAGGCCGTTTTGATATTGCATCTTTTCCAGAGCGTTCAGCTCGCCGTAAAAGTCCATGAATTTCAAATAGTAAGGATCATATATGAGATCATCTGTTTCGAACAGTATGTCTTTTCCCAACTTTTTTATGGAGTCGATGAATTTGGCAACATTCCTGTTGAAGAGAACCCGGTGAAAGATGAATAGAGAAAATTTGTCGGCGTAGGTAGAAAGCCATGGGCTGTCCTGGGCCGTTACGGAACATTTCAGGCCGTGCAACTCGAGTTCTTCCTTCTGGTTGTGGACACGATAATATGTACTGTTGCCCATAGCCCCTCCGGCGACGTACAGAATGTCCCCGGGAGGTGCTTTTCGCATGAGATTTGCGAGTGTTTTGGCCGAATGAAATACCTTTCGTCCGCCGACGACCAAACCCTCGCGCCGGATTTCTTTTGCTATGCTGCCGATTTTGCTCAGGTATGATTTCATTTTTTCATTCGATGAATCAATGGGACACAGGCTAACAGCCTCAACCGCCAGACTGCGACTATACAATTCCCCAATCCAGTCCGCAAATTATACGTGATTCGGCAAATTGTGGGGGCATGGTTAACGCCCTCTGACCGAGTTCACCGTTCATGCTTATTGGATGTTCCTTAATGGGTTAAGGGTCCATCAGCGGCTGCGAAGCGACTCACATAACGTCTCAGGACGGGACAGCGGGTGTGTGGTGATGCTTATAGCATCCGATCGATGCAGACAAATAAAACAAGAAAAGCCGGTTCGATGAAGAACCGGCTTTTCGACTTCATATGCCAAACATACGTCAAAAATCTACATAGGCTTGTCGGCGGTTTTCTTGGGCAGCTTCACCACGACCTGCTGCGGCATTCTTTTTCTTGCCATCCTGTCCCAAATTTGTTGTTCAATAACAATTTGGTCATTCATGATTTCTTTTACTACGCCATTCCGATCGCAGGCAGGAGTCCCGACACTTACGATGTATCCCTTACCGGTCGCGTCCTCGATCATTGCCTTTTTCCCGAGATCTCCCCAGATGATGGCCTTTAGGCCCCGTTCGACTTCGCTTACCGTCATTTTTTGTAGCGGCGTCAATGGCTTGTCGCTGTCCGCTCTCGGCTCGTCTTCCCCATTATCGGCAAGCACAGGTGGAGCACTGCTTTCGGGGACAATGAAAGGAGCAAAAGGATCGATAGCCTTGCTCGGCGCGAAGGTGAAATTCTCCGCCATCACAGCTGCTGTCAACTTCTGGATGAGAGGGGCGTATTCAGCCGGTGAGAGGGGCTCGCGAGACTCCTTGGCTGAAGCCGTGGGAGACGGAAGAGTTTCGCTCGCGGGGGCATCAGCTTTTTGCTCGGGTGCAGGCGTGTTGGCAACAGCCGGGAGAGTCTCCGCCGGCTTGGCCGCTTCCTGCGTTGCCGGCTGCGGTTCCTGTGGGACCGCAGCGGCTGCCGTTTCGGGTTTGGGGGAAGTCGGGGCTGCCGCCGTGGTCGGATCTGCCGCAGGTTGCGCTTTCGGTTGAGCGGGCGCCTGCGCGGATTCGGTTTGGGCAGGTTGTTGCTGGGCTGTGGCGACCGATAGGTTTCCGATCGAGACAAGAGCGATCAGAATCAAAGAAAAAAAGCATGTTTTCCCGACCGCTGTCAGAAGATGCGAGTTCATTACTCCCCCCATTGTGTTGATTTTTTGCAGAGTTTTTCCAGTACTTATATATTTTTCTCTTTCAACCACAAGCAAGAAAGAAGGAAACAGTCATTTTTGTTTGCCCTATTTCAAGATGTGGGGATAGCTGAAAGACTTGCATTAATCGTGCCTTCATTGGCGGCCGAGCTTGAGGGCTCGATATTTTCGCCTTTCCTCAGCTTGGCGGTCAAAGTTTCGAGAACAGACCGCCGGGAATATCCCGGATAAATCTCGATGACTTTTGTGAATGCCGAAGCCGCCTCGCTGAATTCCCCTGTTTTTGCGAGGAAAAATCCGAGCCCGAGCCAAACCCTTGCATTTTCGGAATCCTGTTTGAGGGCCTTGCGCGCCCAGGCAACGGCATCTTCCGCACGATCCTCCTGGAACGCATACCATCCCGCCAGGAGCAAAGCGTCGGGAGAATTCGGTTCGAGTTGCAAGGCCCACTTCAAAAATCGTTCGCCGATTCTCGAATAGAATTCAGACATGTGCTGCGACTGTACTGTGAATGCCACTGCCATGCAAAAATTGAACCTGGAGAATGGCCGTCGAATGTATCTACCGGAAAAATCAAAGCGTTCAGCCTGTGCCCGGTTCAGGGAATCCTGCTTCGCTGTTTCCGCAACCAGTTCGGCTAGCTGCACATTGTCCGGGTCTTTCGCGTGTTCCGTTTCGAGCATCAGCTTTGCGAATCCAATGTCTCCGACCCTTTCCAGGTCCCGGTATATCCACAGGCCGATCGGTACCTCGCCGGGATCCGGCACTCCGTCTCCGTTCAGATCAATCTTCTTGGAACGGCATATTTCCAACAATGTCCGAAGCGAATGGTAGGCATTTTCTTTCTTATAAAGCCCGTTGTCGGTTTGCCGAATGTACTCGAACGCACGTAAAATCTTGGTATATGCTTCAGTTTCTCTGCCCTGATTCATGTAGCCACTGGCCATCGTCAGGCACAAGGCCGGCATGGCGTCGCCGTCAACAGTTTTGGGATGATTTGACAGCAACTCTTCTCCGCGTGCGAGAGCTTCGTCATGTTTGCCCATCTGGAAAAGGGAGCCGACGATGGCGTTTGAAGAAACTGCATAGCACTCGAGGCCGGGTTTGCCAAGTCTCATGGCTTCTTCGGCATATTTCAGCGCCTCCTCGTTTTGGCCGAACTCTATTAGAACATTGGCGAAATTTGCGTTCGTTCTCGGAAGCTGGGGCGCTTTGAGCACGCCATCGTACAGCAATGTAAATCTATTATGCCAGTCCTCATTGCGAACAAATGTCAGGATCGCCGAGCCGGATGCGAGAACCAGGAGAAAGCAGCAGAGGATCTTAGCGAAATCGACCTCCGGGAGAGTCTTCAGAATATAGCGAGAGCCTGCGGCAAGGATTGCGACCGCGGAAAGGAATAGACCAAAGGAAGGCACGTATAGCCTGTGCTCAAAGATCAGCTCAAGGGGCCAGATAGTTGATTCGCTTGCCAGATTGAGGAAATACCACATAATCCCGAACGTTATGATGGGGTATTTTCTCCGCATGCAAATTGAACCGCCAATAAGCGCCAATATCGTGATCAGCGATAAAAGCGTCGAGAACGGATTCAGGAGTGAAGTCGAAATATCCACATAATGTTCGAGAGCCAACCGTTCCGGAACGGGCCAGAAGAGCAGCGAGATGTACCATATAACTATTCTCCATTCCGTCATGACACGTTCCGAAAGCGTAAAAGCTCTTTTCGCGTAACCCGCGGCCAGTTTGGATGAAAGGACGCCAAAGGCGAAAAACAGAATTACAGCCGCGGCCAGTCCCACTATCACCCATGTCAGCCGGCTTCTTCTTCGGGCAAATGACCAGAGTTTTCGGAGATATTCGGCATCGAAAAACCAGATTTCGGCTAGTGCGATACTGAACGGGAGGAGAACGGAGTTCTCCTTCGAGAATAATGCGCAAAGTGCGCAAAATGCAAGTCCCGTAAAGCATGCCGAGCGTTTTCGCCTGCTGGTTTCGATACGGCCTTTCAGATAAAAACCAACAGCCAAAAAATAGAGCAGAGCCTGGATGGAGGCCATCCGTTGTACGAGGTAGGTAACCGCGTTCGTCTGGAGCGGATTGAGTGCCCACAGTGCAGCAACACATATTGGAAGCCATCCCGCAAGTTCCGCTGAGAATGCATCGGGATGGCGCTTTTTTGCGACGGAAAGAATTTGTTTGGCGAGAAACAGAACAGCCAGGAATGCAAGGACGTGTATGGTTATGTTTGTCACATGAAAATGAATGAGACTCCCCTGGCCTAGCTTGTGATTCAAGGCAAAAGTTGCCATCGGTATGAAACGGGTGAGACCAAATTCAGTATCAGCCAAGGCAAGAATGCTGGATAATGAAAAGTCCTCAAGATACAGTTTCTTCTCAAAAATGAAAGAATGAAAGTCGTCGAGGCAGGGAGGCGAGGTGAAGGTGTTGGAATAGGCCGCAAAAATTATAAAAATAAAGATGAAAGGAAGCAAACGTCTAATGTAGAATCTTACTGTCGGCCGCTGCTGTACCGCGTCTTCCATCTCTCTACCCCGCGCAAACTTAAATAAGGGATGCCGACCGGGTCGGCATCCCTTCTTGAAATTTCTCGAAACGGTTGTTCCGGTTTATTTTTCTCCGGATAGACCAAGCTGGACTGCAAGATCGCCTCCGAGCAGCCAGCCTGTAATCTTGCTGCTTGACACCTGGGCTGAGGCCGTCAATATTCTCCCATTTAACGCTGCCAATTCAGTGCAGTTGCCGGTGCCATTAATAGTGATGGTCAGTGTCGAATTGCCGGCAAGGGTGGGAGTGAAGCATACGGTGGAAGCATCAGAATACATTTGAGTAGCGGAAGCGCCGGAAGGAAACGCATTCTGAAAGCTGTAGAAGGTTCCTATGTTCGTTTCAATGGCATGCATACCCGGGAAAACCTTGCTGGTAAGACGCGACTTCTGGATGTATTTCTGATAGAAAGGAACTGCTACTGCCGCGAGGATGCCGATGATTGCGACGACGATCATCAATTCAACCAGGGTAAAACCTTTGCTTTCTCTCATCTTGATAAACATCTTGTTTCTCCTTGGGTTGGTATTTTATTTGTGGACTCGAAACTCAGTTGGTTTCCCATGTAATTAAACTATCGTCAGGTTTATGCCTCCTCTTTAAGTTTTTCCTGCAAGGGGTTGGCAGATCTCTACAGCAAAATCAGTGCCTGAAACGAAAACCGCGAAACATTTCTGCAAAATTTCCGATAAAGCCGCATGTGGTTTTGATATGGCTGGATTGAGGGATGGACTTGGAAATCACCCAAATCAGAGCTTAGGTGCCGAGTTTGGGTATCGAGTGACAAAAATTGTCAGATACTGTGCCGTGAATTGTCAGTTGGGTGGGAAAATCTGATCCTGTGGGCACAAATGTTGTCGTTTTTGAGACGAGGTGGGGAACTCAGCATAGTCGGTTGTGGGGGATGGTGCGGAAGAATAAAGTGGGAGGTGCGCGGGTGTCTTATTTAGTTGCCTGAGTCTCGTCGGTAACCTGGTATATCCTGAATACTGCAAGAGGGCTCTTGGTGAAGTTCCAAGGCAGCTGATCGATCGATGAAGCGTAAAATCTTGCCTTTCGCGAGGTGGAAAACATGGTCCAGCCGGATCCGGGAATGACAATCTCTCGTACCATCTTGAAGCGCTCTGTACCATTTATTTTCTGCTGGCTGACCAGCAAGGGATAGAGCAGGGTGTCGCCGACTTTCAATTCCGATTTTGTATCTATTTGCGTCATTCCGTTCTGCTCAGCATACCACATCCAGCCCCAATGTCCGGAAAACCTTATCTTCCGCCAAGGCGCGCGCACTTTGGCGGTAAACATCGGCGCATTGCCAGTCGGAGACTCCCAACAAGAGCGACAGCGAAAGCGTGAGCAGGAGAGAGAGCACGGCATAGGTCCTTGAAACCTGAGTCTGGAAAGTGTTTGCCAGAATTAACAGGAGAGGGGGCATGATGGGGAGTATATGCCTGGTGGCCTGGAAGGGTGCCAGAAAAATAATGAAGGCTGCTCCTGAGAAGAGCCAGTAAAAGAGCAGGATGTCTTCATCCCGGAATGATTTCAAATCAGTCGCATGTTTGCCTAAGTGAGACAAGGCCATCACCAACGGCCAGGTTCCGTTGACTATGAAGAGAATAAAAAGAACCGCGTTAGCTTGCCCTTCCGTCACGATGTTCAAGGCAAAAGCAATGGGGAGGCAAACCGAAAGAGCAAAGATCAGCAGTATGCCAATTCGGGCAGGCATGCGCAATTTCGGTGACAGCGACTCGATCCACCGTCCGGCAAACCAGATCGAAAAAGGGGTGATCGCTCCAAGACACAGTGTCCAGGCAATAGTATTTTCAAATAAGATTGCGCTGGAAAGGGGATTGCGTGGACGTCCAAGGATATTAATGCCCCCGTAGTCTATATAATTGAATATCGACCAGAGTAATAGAGTCAGGATGGGAATGAAACCCAGGAACAACAACCTATACCGGCGCTTCAGGAAAATGGCCAGGAAGAGTGCGGGAATCAGTGTAAGGCTGTAGTATTTCACCAATAGAGCCGCGGATGCGATGATTCCGGCCAGAAGGTATCGTCGGAAATCCGAGCTTATAGCCGGAGTTAACAGCGCGTAGTAAAAGCAGATCCAAAGAGAAACAAGCGGAACATCCACCATGAGATTTTGGCCGACGAAAAATGCCGGGCCCAGTATGAAAAAACAGGTCAAAAGGCCAGCAGACTTTTTGGCCTTCAATTCAGCCAGTGAATAGAAACCGTAGATGCAGATCAGCACGAAAAGGGATTGCAATAGATGGGTTGATGTTTCGCTTTCGCCGAATAAGGACATCTGCAGCGCCAGCAGATAGGAATAAAGGGGAGGCTGGTTCATGAAATGAATCGGTTCCGGATCGTCTCTCCAGTTCACTAGTCCGCTCATGGGAGAGAGCGGGTGTTGGCTTATCCATTTGGCCGTTTCCAGGTAGGACGTGTCGTCGATATGGTGAGGCTTGTCCAGGTTGTAAGCAGTTGCGGCCAACCACAGGATCACCATCAGGGCCAAAGGTGCCCACCTAGTTCTCGATTCTGCCGCAGGCCCTGCAGAGGGAACATGCTGGTACTGTGGGCCGATGGCTTCAGAGAGAGGCTTCAGACTCAGATCTTTAACCGACAAGATTTCTCTCCAGCGAATCGGTCCTGTCGTCCTGTTGCGTCGACAGGTTGACGTCTTCTCCACCTAGGCAGCGTTCTCAGGCCGCCATCGAATAAGGAAAGAGTCTGTCCGCGTCTTCGTGTCCGAGGCAATTGCCCACCAGTTGGCTACGTTCACAGCCTTGTGCTTCCGGCACATCCATTGCGGAACCTTTTGTACTGCGCACGTGCAAAATGATCCCCCACCATTGTTCCGTTTAGACAGCCAGCGGTTCTTTAAAAGCAACATGCCTTTGTCAGGGCAACCGATCATTTCTCAACCGGCTTTGACGGGCCTCTGCAAGTCCGATCAACCTCCATCTCTTTCCCGGGGCCACCGGCATTATGCTTCCACGTCCACCTGGAATTGATTAAGTAGTTGATCAGTGTCCCTCCGGCGATGCCGATCAGGTTTGAAAGGATATCCCAAATCCCGAACGCTTTCGCAAAAACCAGCAGAAGCACATAATTGACAATACCGGCAGCCAACGCGGCCGTATGAAAGCGGAAAAGGCGCTTGAGAAAGCCGGTTTCGACTTTTCGTCCTCTGAAAGTGAATGCGTTATTCAGGGAGAAATTCGACAGGATGGAACATTCAATCGCAATTGGGGATGCATACTCCAGGGGGAGCAGGAGTTTACGAGTCAGCAGATAGTAGATTCCGAGATTTACCAGGATTCCGCTGATTCCAACCACGCAGAAGGTGATGAACTCTTCCGATTTTCTGAACCGGATTTTGAAAATGTTCAGGAGGAATTCCACCTGGTCGGCAAAACCGAGCTTCGATTTGCCCTGCATGCGGTCCGGAAAGGTGATCGGGACCTCTATCACTCTCCCTCCGTTCCCTATCAGTTCGAACAGCAGGGATGACTGGAACGAATATCCTTTGGTCGAGAGAAAAGACAAATCGCATTTTTGGAGAATATCAGTCTTAATGCAGCGAAAACCCGAGGTATAATCCCTTATGGGCGGCATCCCGCCGACGAAGCGCAGCATCCAGTTGGCGGTAAGGCTGAGTGCGCGGCGGTGCAGAGAAAAATTCGGCGTACTGCCTCCAAAAGCAAACCGCGAGCCTATGATTACGCTGAAGCCGTGATCCGCAAGATTGAGGAATAAAGGAATCATATTCGGATCATGCTGCAGGTCGGCGTCCATCTCGATTATGAAATCGGGATTGAGCAGTCCAATCGCAAAAGCCATCCCTCGCTTGTATGCTTCCCCAAGCCCGCGCTTTTCTCCGGTTACCAGATGGAGATTGGGGAACTTCGTTTCCAGGTCTTGAACAATCCTGGCCGTTCCGTCCGGCGAGTTATCGTCTACTACCAGCACGTGCAGTTCGTAGCCCGAAATCTTTTCAGCCTGGGCAAAAATGGCCGGCAGGAGTTTCTGAACATTTCCGGCTTCATTATAAGTCGGCAAGACTATGCAAGCACGCTTCGCCGGAGGAGCGAGATCGTTGTTCTTTTCCATTTATTCCCCTGTACTCAGCGGAGTACCGTAAGTCAATCGACAACCGGATCGGTTTAAGGTGTTATTAGCTATATAGAGAACTTTCATCCCCCCCCAAACCCGACATTCCATACAACATATTGGCCCCAAGCGCCACGGCAATTGTAGCCGGGATACGTAAACCCTTCAAATTTCGTCCACTTGGCATGCATGTCACCTGTCCGCGGCCGAAAGGGGAGCGTCATTATTTGCCTCCGAAATCGGAACGGCTGAGCGGAGCTGTTTCTTTATATGGATGAATGCGTAGCAGGCCAGCAGGGCCAAAATAACGGAACCGATCGTGCGGTCTAGAAGAGAAACCGCCAGGGCTTGCGAGGGAGAAATACCAAGAAACTGGGAGCTGACCATAAGCAGGCCCTCACGGATTCCAAGGCCGGACGGCGTGATGCTTACCAAAAGGGAAAGAACCGCGATGGATGTGTAGATCGAAGACTGGAAAAAGCCGATGGCATTGCCGGAGGCATCTTCCATGTGAAAAGCGGCAAACTCCAGCCAGGTAGTGAGCGAGGCAAGAAAGAGGTACAGAAAAGTCAGCCCCAGCAGGTTCGAGACGGTTTTGCGGGAGTTCCGGATTTGAAGCCAACCTGAAAGGATCCGGTTAAGCGACTCTCCAGCCCACTTGAATGGAATCCAGTTGAGTGAGGCGGGAGGAAAGAA
>JAEZHY010000126.1 GCA_023416335.1 Pseudomonadota bacterium
CAGCGGTAAAGCGGTAACTACCGGAAGTCGGGAAATTTACGGTCCTTGTCCATCTGACCGAGAAATTATCGGCTCCGATGTTGCACCCGTTGCCGGGACTCGCTGCCCCCCAGTTGAAGTCGATGAAACCGCTCCCGTCATCCCTTATCATGGAGGGGGAACCGATCAAGGCTGCATTGTCGAAGTATTCTCCTCTCCAGTGATCCGGTGGCGGATCTTCAAAACAATTCGGTCCCGGATACGGAATCGGCTCCCAGGAGACTTTCACTGAGCCAGGGAGCTTTTCGGTATAGTACTCAACAATTACCGGGGCGTTCACTTCACAATGCGGGCTCGAAACCACCCGTGCATCCACATACTCGACCGAAGGCCCGTGGCCGGTCCACCTGTCCAGCAGCAACACTCCGTTCAAATAGAGTCTGATTCCGCCGGTACCCTCCACTCTGAAACGGTACCATTCCGAGGGATCGCCGCAACTGGAAAGGTAATTTTTCCAGCGCGCGGAGAACTTGCCTTCGGTAACACCGCAATGGACGCCCGGGCTTCCCGTGCTCCACTGAAAATCGAGTACCTGATCGCGCTTCACCATCACAGGCGATCCGCTCAATGTCACATTGTCGAAGTATTCTCCTTCCCAGCATTGGCAACCGCAGTATTGGCAATCGGCGCAGGTACTCTGCCCGAAGCATTCCGTTTGGATCGACTCCGGGAGGATTTCATAGGTCAATCTTGCCCTGGTGCCGCCCGCCCGGTGACGGTACTCCATTTTCATGTCCGTCCAGATATTCAGGTTGTAATTATTGGGGTCCAGGAACAATGATGCATCATACGTGAATGTTGCCGGCCCGGTGTTGTTCCACCGGTCTATCATCGGATTCCCGAACATGTAGAACCTGCATCCGCCGTCGCAGGTCACGGTGAAGCGATATCTCTGCCAACCCGGAACGGGGGGCCAGGGGTATAACTCAGGCGATGTCCATCTGACTGAAAACACGTCGGAATTGACGCCGCATTCCTCAGGTGGTGAAGAGAGATCTATCAGCCCCTCACCCCGATTTTCGTAAGATCGCAAAATAACCGGAGAGCCGGCGAGGTCGTCGTTGTTGAAGTACTCAACCCTTGTCATTGCCAGACTGCTGTCACACACCGCCTCGATACATTGAGCATTAATTTCCCGACAAAACACAGGAAAGATAACCAGAACCATCAGACAAGCCGTCAGCACTTTCTTCCCCATAGTTGCCTCCATGTGAGAAAAACGAAAGAGGAGGTCGCCTACGCAACCACCATGCAGATAGACAGGATATCCTCATGAATTGCGGTTTCCTTCCATCCGGGCGGACCGTCGGCGGACAATGCTCTGAACAGACAATGAGGTATTCTCGAGTTGTTTAACTACGAAACGACATTACGCTGAAGTGCGGTTTTTGCTGTTTACGCACTAATAAGTATGGTTTGTATGTAGTTACGAGTGGTAGTGGAATGTATTTTGGGGCGGGGGACAGGCTAATCAGCGGGTACGGACCGTAGGAACTGCGACTCGACAGGTAGGATAAATGGTTAGAAGAGTTCACAGGAAAAAAGGGCATCCGTCATCCGACGTTGCCCCTTTCCCGTGTTATTTGATTGGGTTATTGCAGGCTAATACTCTTCCAGGACTGCTTTATCCATCCAGTATTCTTCTCCGGCTGCGGCATAGCCCGGGAAGTAGAACATGAGCCTGGCATCGCCAACCGGGGTGGAAAATCCGGAAGTCGTAAACACCAGTTCTTTCCGGACCCTCCCGGAGGGAAATGAGCACCGAATGAGTAATAGCCGTGATGGAATCGGATATCGTGACGATTCAAGCTCGTATTCTGCAAGCACGTGGAACAGCCTCCCCTGCCTTAACCGAGTCTACAAAGAAACGGCCCGGACATCCCTTATTCAATGGGATCCGGGCCGATCGGCTCCTTCTGATATCGCACTGCCGAGATTGCTGCTCGACTTTATTTCGAACCCGCTGTCGCCTTTTTCATCTCGACATAGTGAGCGGCGGCAAGAGCCGCGGTACATCCGTCCGCGGCGGCAATCACGATCTGATTGGCATACTTCTGCCTGAGATCGCCAATGACAAAAATGCCGGGAATGCTCGTCTCACATTTATTATCCGTAACGACATAGCCATTCGGGCTCACTTCTATGCCGGCGGGAACGAGCTGGTTATTCGGAGAAAAACCGACAAAGATAAAGGCACCTTCGGTGGGAAGTTCCCTCTCAACGCCGGTCTTAGTGTCTTTGAGGGCAACCGCGCAGACGCCGTCATCATTTGACCGGATTTCCGTAACGATCGTATTGAAAGCAATTTCTATTTGGGGCTCGGACATCACACGCTGCTGAAGAATCTTGCTGCCCCGGAACTCATCGCGCCGATGGATGATTGTAACGTGGCTGGCGATCTTTGCGAGATAGAGAGCGTCCTCGAGAGCCGTGTCTCCCCCGCCTATGACGACCACCTTCCTGTTCCTGAAGAAGAAACCATCGCAGGTGGCGCAGTAAGAGACTCCCCTGCCGAAATTCTCGATTTCACCGGGCACTCCGAGTCTCCTTGCGCTCCCGCCTGCGGCAAGAATCACCGCGTGGGCGTTAAGGGCCTTCCCGTCGGCAAGCCGGACCGAATGGAATTCAGCTCCGGGTTCGATCGCTGTAACCTCCTGCTGCAACATCTCGAGGCCGTACCATTTGGCATGCTCCAGGAATTTATCGCAAAGCTCGAATCCGGTTATATCGATAAACCCGGGATAGTTCTCAACGCCTTTGGTTATGGCAACCTGGCCTCCGGGCACTCCCCTCTCGATGCACACAGTTTTGAGTGCGGCTCGCATAGTGTATATACCCGCAGTGAGACCGCCCGGACCGCCGCCCACGATGATGCAATCATAGATTTCAGACACTTTCGTCTCCCCTTTTCGAATTAAATTTTCTTCCGGCAACCCGGCTTCCCAGTCGCGGGTGACGGCAATGAGCAGATCGAATTGAACCGTCGAAGTTGTTAGTATTTGCTTATATGGTGTTGGATGTCAACTCCATTACAAAGCGCACCGTACAATCGGGATCGGCACTGAACTGCGGCCCCGGGTTTCTGAAAGTATCGCCTCCAAAGTCATGGATTGAAAGCCCGGCGGTGAAAGTTAAATTTAAGGGGAAGTTGCCTGCAGAGAATAACCCTGCGGCAAAAATACCTCTACTTGAGGAGGAAAACCGCCATGGACGGCATCTTTACTCGTGAGAACAGGAAACGGATCAGGGAAGGAATAACGGAGAAGTACAGGAAAGTAGCCGTCAGTCCGGAAGGAAGCTTCAGGTACCCCACGGGAAAGGAGGGACTTGAAGGACTGGACTACGATCCCGATACCCTGAGAATGCTGCCTGAGGAGGTACAGGCCTCCTACTGCGGTGTGGGCAATCCTTTCCGCCTGGGACCGATCCGAAAGGGCGAATCGGTCCTGGACGTCGGCTGTGGCGCCGGCGTCGATACACTCGTTGCTGCTGCGATGGTCGGCCCCGAAGGGAAGGTGGTCGGAATCGACATAACCTCCGAAATGCTCCAAAGAGCGAAGGCAAACCTTCGGGCAACCGTTTTTCAGAATGTGCGCCACGAAGAGGCGTCCGCGGAGGAATTGCCCTTTCCGGACGAGACCTTTGACGTGGTGATCTCGAACGGGGCCTTCAACCTCGTTCCCGACAAGCCGAAAGCCTTGAGAGAAGTCTTCAGGGTATTGAAACCCGGAGGGAGGCTCATGATGGCCGACCAGGTCCTGACCGGAGAGGTTCCGAGCGGAACCGAGTCGATGATCCAAAGCTGGTCCCGGTGACAAGGCGGGGCCATACCGGGAAGGGATTTCCTGGCCATGTTGCAGGAAGCGGGTTTTACCGAGGTTGAACTTGCCGCGGAGACGGGTTTTAACAGCTCGCCCGTGACGAAGGGCGTACTGTTTCGCGCTTTAAAACCCATAGAGCGGTCATGAGGTGAAGGACAGGCAAGACAAAGACGTGTCCCTTCTGCCAAGCTTCGGGAATTGACCGGCGCAACGAAATTGATTATGCCTTACCTGCTATGCGCAATCTTGACGAACTATTTTTCAGACTGGCCCGGTCTTCGTTCCGGAGCCGTTTTCGGCTGAGAGGGTCCGAGTTGATCTATCTCCGCGATAAAGGATTGGACGAGGTCCTCCTTCATGCGGCGCAGTTTATCGAAAAACGCCTGGCTCCCGCCAATCCGGCAAACGACGGCAAACAAACGCCTTTTAAAAATCACCCCGTATTCGTGGCGCAACACGCAACGGCAACCTGCTGCAGAGGCTGCCTTCAGAAGTGGCACGGCATCGATATGGGGAGGGAACTCTTGGCTGAAGAGAAGGAATATATCCTGACAGTACTGAAGCGCTGGCTCTCAACTCAGGGGGCGGAGAAGTGAGGCGACCCCGGGCAGGTCCACCCCACTTGCAATCGATCATGTTCCTTCACAAAATCAGGCCGGGGTTTGGTCTCGACTCCCGAATTTGTGTTTAAAATAATAGACTACCGCCAGGATGATAAACAGGAAGAACATCATCCTGAAAACCCAGACCAACACCACCAGCTTTGCGGCCAGAACGGCATTGGCGCCCGGACCGCCAAATCCGATAATCCCCGCCAAAAGACCTATAACCAGGAAAAGCAGCGCTACTCTAAGCATCGACATCATTGTGAAAAGCCTTTCCATTACCGGTAAGAATGATTTCTCTTTCTGAAGAAGCGAAGGACTCTCTTGAGTCACACATTTTAGCCGCTTCCGTTCCAATCGCACTATCTGAAATATAATCATGCACATAGAGCGGCACGGCAATTCTCAATGAGCGCAAGAGGGGTAAACGGAGAATGCCGACCGGAAGAGCGAACGGAGTAGTCGCTGCAACCACCAGTCCTGCCGGGACGGGGTTCCCAAGCGGGAAGGGGCTGTTGCCCAAATGGAGATGAAGCTTCTTTCGCAGGCATTTTGCGGTCAAGCACCCAACCCGTCATCCCGGCAGTGCTTTTAAGCCGGGCTCCAGGGTTTTTAAGAGCTTGAATTCACTATTAATCCGCTCCAAAGGCCTGGATTCCGGTTTCCACCGGAATGACGAAATCTTACCCGGTACGCAATCTGAAGCTACCGCGGGGATTTGGGCAACAGCCCCGGGAAGCTTGAGAACCGGCGGAATATGCGAGTGACGTTGACATGACAACTTTGGGATCTACGGTCCCCGGTCCTCACGATTACCCTCCCCCGATTGTGCTCCATGTCGAGAGTACTTAAAAACTCTGGATGCAGTCCCGAGTCGGGACAGTTCGGGACCGGCGGGAACCAATTACGAAATAAGGAAATCGAAATGAATGCAAAGGCAGAAATACCTCAATCGAATGCCGAGCTTGACAGGAAGTTTCCGAATTCAAGATACTTCGAACCACATCGCCTTGCAGCCCTGGCCATTGTCGCCATCGTTCTTTTGCAACCAATCGTTTCCGCAGCTCAACAGCCCCCGGACAAGAACGCCATTCTGCTCACCATCTTTCTCAGGCACGACCAGTCCAAGACCCTCGGGGAAATACAGGAACAACTTGCAAAGACGGGCTTCCATAAGAACTTCCCGCCGGCCGGTACCGAGGTGGTCTCCTGGTATGTGATGATGGGGATCGGACAAATCGTCACTCTGAAAGTGCCCCCGGACAAACTTCGGGACGTGAACCTCGCAATCGAAAACGGTGCCTGGGGCGCATTTCGGACGGAGTTTTACCCCACTTACGATTACAAGCCGATCTGGGATGCAGAGCAAAAAGGCAAATAAATCAGTTTCCCTCTGAGGAGCGCGGAATATGGAAAATGAGCACCAACCGCCGGAGACCGGGGCGAAGACCGTCTTCCTGTTCGATCT
Organism: Pseudomonadota bacterium; assembly: GCA_023416335.1. Next base: position 5,934 of record JAEZHY010000126.1, read on the forward strand.
GGACGGAACACTCGTAGACAGCGTTTACCAGCATGTCACGGCATGGCGGAACGCTTTCGGGAAGATGAACATCGAGCTTTCCAACTGGCGCATTCACAAACGAATAGGGATGAGCGACGAACTGATCGTACGGCTTCTGATCCGCGAAGCAGGCCATCTCGTCAGCATTCCGGACGTGGAAATGATGAGGAAGCTGCACACGGAATTCTTTTTGCGGGAAGCCGAGGCTCTTCGATTACTGCCGGGAGCGCGGGAGCTTCTCACATTCCTCTCGGCAAACTCGGTGCTCTATGCCATTGCGACCAGCAGTTCCATGGAGCGCGCAGCCGACTCGCTCAAGATGTTGGGAATCGGTCCGGAGGTTCCCGTAATTACCCGCGAGCAGGCACCCCACGGAAAACCGGACCCTGCCCTCTTTCTTGCGGCTGCCCGGAATATGGGTGTCGACGTATCAGACTGTATCATCGTCGGCGACAGTGTGTGGGACATCCTCGCGGCGCGCCGGGCCAAAGCAATTGGGGTCGGACTGCTTTGCGGAGGCTACGCCGAAGAGGAACTCTTTCGCGCAGGCGCATACAGGGTCTATGAAGATCCGGCGGACCTCCTCCAGAATCTGGACGAACTCGGGGTTTATCAGTGAACAGTGAACCGTGAGCAGTGAACTGAGAGACTTTCACCATGTGGCCCCAACCGGGTAGCCCGGATTCTTGAATCCGGGGCACCGTTTGTGCCCCGGTTTTGAAGCAACAGCACGAGGATGGGTGACAACCCATCGTTTTTCGGAACGCCCGGAAAAGATCGGCCGGAGAGGCATAAGTCGGTGCATGGAAACACGGGAAAATTGTCATACGAAAAAGAAAGTCGAATTCGACAGCCCTGAGCTTCCCGACGGCTGAGAAGGAAACGAACCTTAAAATCCTATGGGTTCCCGCTCCGCTCCCACCCATCCTACGGCTTAATGCCATTGTTTTCTTTCGTTATTTTCGTGCTTTTCGTGGTTGAAAAGTCTTTGTCTTTGTACTGTACGCCCTTTAAAAGCAGCGACGCGGGTGGCCCAGCAACAGGCTTTATCGTTGCCTGGGTCCGGAGGACAAGAGGCTTCGTGTAGAATTACCAGTCCCTCTTGCCTGCGGCACGGGCAACCAAAACCACGTTGCCCGTGTCACCCATGGTTTGGTTCCGAGTGCAAGACGGTGGGCACGATGAAGCTCAATGTTGTTGCTTTAAGGAAATACGCCGCTGGTTCCCAAGGTCCGCCTTGGGAACCCCGCCCCGGCAGGCCGGTTAGTATCCGGTACGTGCTGTCAAAAATACTTGGCCTGCCGGGACGGGGCATTAAAGCAACAGCATTGACGATAAAGCTGTGCCACCCTACCGCGGCCCCGCACCATTAACGCTATAGCATTGTTTTCTTTCGCGATTTTCGTGTATTTCGTGGTTGTGAGCTTTTATCTTTCTTATTTTAGTTGCGGCTGTACACCCTCTTCAAAGCAGCGATGCTGCAGCCTTGTCGACCAGCCATATGAGGCTGGAATCGTCCTCGTCCTGGATCGCCTGCGCGGGGAGCCTGTCCGGGTCATAGGGGCCGCTGAGGACTTCCCTCAGCGCACGGGCCTTATTTTCTCCGGAGACAATAAATACCTTCCTGGATGCCTGGTTCAGGATAAGCGGCGTCAGTGTGACTCTTGAGATGTCCTGCCCGCGTACGTGAACGGCGGAAGCCCACCTGCCGACATCCCCGATGACGGAACTGCCCGGAAAGAGCGAAGCGGTGTGGCCGTCTTCACCCAACCCGAGGAAGAGCAGGTCGAACCGGGGGGACTCACCGTCGAAAAAGTCGGAAAGCATCTTCTCATAATCGTGGGCCGCACGATCGGGAGATGCCGCGCACTGGATCGGATGGATATGCGAGGAAGGGATCGGGACCTTGTCGAGGAAAGCCCTCCGGGCCATGAGGGAGTTGTTCCTGGGGTCATCGGGGGGAACACAGCGCTCGTCTCCCCAGAAAACATGGACCTTCTCCCACGGGACGCGGGGACTGAAGGTCGGCTCTCGCAGCAGTTCATAGGTACGCTTGGGAGTGCTTCCGCCGGATAGAACGACGCTGAATCGCTCGTCGACCGTCAGGACCTGGGCGGCGAGGTAGACAAATAGCTCGGCTGCTGCCGTGCTCAAAGCTTCAAAATCGGGAAATACCTGAATCATTCTGCGACCTCGGACTCCCTTCGACAGTCCACCGTAATTTCCCCCGGCGACGGCTTCGGTTCGATCCAGTTATAGCCGTCCTGTGCGATTAATGTCCCGGCGCATTCCGGCCCCCAACTCCCGGCCGGGTAATTCGGAAAATCCGACGGCCGGACGGATTGCCAGATGTCGAGCACCGGAGCTATGACCGACCAGGCCGCTTCGGTCTGGTCCGCCCGCATGAAAAGGGTCATATCCCCGAACATGATGTCCAGCAGCAGGGTCTCGTAGGCCTCGGGCGACGGGATGCGGAAGGCCTCGTTGTAGTAGAAGCGCATCATCACCGGAGACAGAGTCATTCCCTGCCCCGGGCGTTTCACCTCGAACCGGAGCAGGATTCCTTCGTTGGGCTGGATGGCTATCAGCAGCCTGTTGGGCCGGGAATCGAGCAGGGACGCCTGCGGAAAGGTATGGTGCGGAACGGGCCGGAACTGGATCCAGACCTCCGAAACCTTATCGGGGAGCCGCTTGCCCGTCCGCAGGTAGAACGGCACATCCTGCCATCGCCAGTTATCGACATACAACTTGAGGGCGGCAAAGGTTTCGGTATGTGAATCCGCCGGAATATTCGGTTCGCACTGGTATGCGGGCACCTGCTTTCCTTCGATCCACCCGGCGCCGTACTGGCCGCGCACGGCATACTTCTGAATCTGATCCCGGGGGATCTTTCGGATCGCATGGAGCACGTCCACTTTCCTGCTCCGGATTTCATCTCCCTCGAAATAGACCGGCGGTTCCATGGCTATCAGGCAAAGAAGCTGCAGGAGATGGTTCTGAACCATGTCACGCAGCGCCCCGGCATGATCGTAATAGTCGCCGCGAGTTTCCACCCCGACACTTTCGGCAACCGTAATCTGCACCTGCTCGATGTAGTTCCGGTTCCAGATCGGCTCGAACAAAGCATTTCCGAATCGGAAGGCGAGGATGTTCTGGACGGTCTCCTTGCCCAGGTAATGGTCGATTCGGTATATCTGATTCTCCGCAAATATCGTCGTCAGCTTCCTATCGAGCATTTTGGCCGATTCCAGATCGTGGCCGAAAGGTTTCTCCACCACTATTCTGGCCCTGTCGTCATTCAACCCCGCCTCGGGCAGTCCTTCAATTGCGGACCCGATTAAATTGGGCGGAACGGCAAGATAGAAGACCCTGGTCGACTGGGTATCCCACTGCTCCTCATAGCCGTCCAGGTTGCGGGCAAGTTTTTGGAAATCCTCGACTTTCTTCATATCGGCGGTATCATGCACGATATTTGCCGCGAATTCCCGCCAAGGGCCGTCTTCGGTTTTTCCAGTCCGGGAGAAACGGTCAACTCCGGAGCGGAGCTTGTTTCGGTAGGCCTCGTTGTCGATATTTTTTCTATCCAGACCGATTATGACAAAGAGGTCCGGGAGTTTCTTTTCGAGAAAGAGATTATACAGGGCGGGAATGAGCTTGCGCCAGGCGAGGTCTCCTCCGCCTCCGAAGATAACGAACGCGGTAGGACCGGGTTTAGGAACCGTCAGCATAGGAAATATTCCTCATACGGCACTCCAGTCGGTGTGAAAATATCCCGAGATATCCGTTCTTTCATAAGTATGTGCGCCGAAGTAGTCGCGTTGAGCCTCGATGAGATTTGCCGGAAGCCAGGCACTTCTGTAGGCATCGTAGTATGCGAGGGCCGCCATCATGCCCGGGGCGGGCAATCCGGATTCGGCCGCGGCTTTGACCACCGCACGCAGATCGGCTTCATTGGCACTGATAATCTGCGCTAAAACAGGGCTGACCAGGGGATTAGCGAGAACCGGCTCCTCGCGATAGGCGCTTCGGATTTTTTCGAGTAGAGCGGCGCGGATGATGCACCCTCCCCGCCAGATCCGCGCGACCGTTTCCAGGTCGAGCTGAAACTTGTAATACGCGGATGCATGCCGCAAAAGGGAAAATCCCTGGGAATAGGTAAGGACCATCGCGGCATGGAGAGCATTCTTGAGCTGATTGAGGAAATAATCTCTGTCCGCGCGGATTTCGTTTTCGGGCCCTTTCAACTTCCCGCTTGCCGCTGTACGCTCCGACAGGAGAACGGACATGTTCCTCATCGCGACCGCCGTATCGATTACGGGAGTGGGTACCTGAATTCCCATGGCATCCATCGTGGTCCACTTTCCCGTCCCTTTCTGTTCGGCACGGTCGAGAATGAAATCGATCAGGAGCGCCCCTTCCTTCTTGTGATCTTTGCGTCGGAAAATCCTGGCGGTAATCTCCGTAAGGTAGCTGTTCAGATCGGATTTGTCCCAGCCCTCATATACATCGGCCATCTCCGCGGACCGCATCTTCAGCCCGCGTTTCATCAAGTCGTATGTCTCCGCTATCAACTGCATCATTCCGTATTCGATGCCGTTGTGGACCATTTTCACGTAATGCCCGGCAGCTCCCGGCCCCAGGTAGGCGACACAGGGCTCTCCGTCGACATTAGCGGCGACCGCCTTCAGGATCTTCTCCACCCGCAAAAAACCGTCGCCGGAACCTCCCGGCATGAGGCTCGGGCCGTTTCGCGCGCCGGCTTCGCCTCCGGATATGCCCATGCCGATAAACTGGAGACCCTTTTCCGTCAGCCCCTGGTCACGCCTGATTGTGTCTGTGAAGTGGGAATTGCCGCTGTCGATTATCAGGTCCCCGGGTTCGAGGTGCGGCAAGAGAGCGGTAATGGCATCGTCAACCGGACTTCCCGCCGGCACAAGGAGAATTATCGCCCTCGGCCGGGACAGGCCGTCGGCCAGTTCAGCAACCGAATACGCGGGCAGGATTCTGCGGCCCTTACCCTCCCCTTCCGCAAAGGCACGGACCTTTTCCGCCGAGATATCGTTTACGGCAACCGAAAAGCCGTGATCGGTGATATTGAGGGCCAGATTCGCCCCCATAACCCCTGCACCGATAAGGCCCACATCACACTTTTGCATAATCATCCGTAAGACTCCGCCTGGTTAGAGGCATACTCCAGATATTTTTTTGCACGCGAAGCCGCGAAGGCGCGAAGAAGAACAAAGAGATTCCTTACATATAAGATGTTCCTGTCCTCACGCATTCAATTCGGAACCTCGCCGGCGGCTTTCCGTATGTACTCCCGCCGGTCACCTGTGAACCAGTTCTCATCCTTATCTTTCTTCGCGCCTTCGCGTGAGAAATATCTGAATACTCAATTCACTCTATTTCTTCGCTAAAGCCGAGGCGACGATCTCCTTCAGCCGGGCCAGTCCACGGACGGCATCGGCTCCGAGATGAATCCTGATGACCCGCCGATCGTGCTGCTGCAACGCGGAAAGATCCCCCAGCGCCTGGGCCTGCCGCAACAATCCGAAGCTGAAGCGCCTGCCCGGTATGGGCACATCCTGCGCGGGATCGGCCGTAAGCAGGATGAAAAGCCCGGTGTTCGGCCCGCCCTTGTGAAACTGCCCCGTCGAATGCAGGTACCTTGGACCATAGCCGAGAGTCGATGCAAGATGAAGACTATTCCGGAGAAGCAGGCGGATTTCCTCCAGTTCCCGTTCAACCTCCGGCGTCTCGCTCAAATAGGCAAGGAGGGCGAGATAGTCGCCTTCGCGGCTTTCCCCGAAAAACCTGGAAAGAGCCTCCGTCAGATTTGCCGCCTCGATGCCGGCGTAGAGCGCCAGATCGTCTTCCAGCAGGGAAGGTTCTTCCCCGGGCAGCCGCCCGTTTTTTTCGAATTCGGACAGGAGCCGGTTCGTGTTGCTCTTGCTCTCCTGGACGTTCGGCTGGTCGAAGGGGTTGATTTCGAGCACCGCTCCGGCCGTGGCCGTGGCGATCTCCCACCGCAAGAATTCCTGAGCCAGATCGAGTTTGTCTTCGAGCATAATCTCGACCACCGGGTGACCCGCCTCTTTCAGTGCGGAGAGTTCCGTATCCGGATCTTCAGTATTCCCAGATAAACGAAACCGGACAAAAACCCGGTCTTTGCCGTAGACGGATGGATCGCCGGGCGCTTCCCCCGCGACGGGCAGAAGCCCGGTTCCGTTCTTTCCTGTGCTCTCCGCGATAAGCTGTTCGAGCCACATGCCAAGAGCGGCTATTTCCCGAGGCATCAGGAAAGTCACCTTGGATCTCCCCCGACGGGCAAATTCACCCAGGGCAGCCCCAAGCGAGACGCCGGGATTGTGTTCGACGGGCACGGCGTGCGCACAGGCGCAGCCTATTGTCAAAGCCCTGATGAGAATCGCCTCGACGTCCAGGCCCATAAGCACCATGGGAACCAGGCCGAAATAGGAAAGGGCCGAGTATCTTCCGCCGATGTCCGCGAAGTTCAGGAACGTCCGCCTGTAGCCGCGTTCCGCAGCCTGCCGGACAAGAGGAGTGCCGGGATCGGTAATGACGACGAAATTCATGCCCGCATCGTTGCCCACCAAATCCTTGAGCCTGTTATAAAAGTACTCGCCGAAAGCGAGCGGCTCTGCGGTGGTCCCCGATTTGCTGGCCACGATAAATAGGGTCTTTTCGAGAGAGACTCGGGATTCGATGTCCCTGATGGTATCCGGATCGGTGGTATCCAGCACGGTCACCGGAATTCCCCGTCCCGAAGGAGAAAAGGTCCTCTCGAAGACCATGGGTGCCAGGCTGCTGCCGCCCATTCCCATATGGACAACGTGACGGAACCCCGCGTCCCATACTTCTTCAGCGAAACGGAGCAGATCGCGCAGGTTTGCTTCCATCTTTTCCGCGACGTGCAGCCATCCGAGCCCCTCTCTGATCGATCCGGTCCTATCCGGTTCCTTCACCCACAGGGAAGCATCCTTGCGCCAGAGCCTGCCGCAGAAATGCTCGCCGGTCAGGGCCTTCATCCGGTCCCGCACGGCAGCTTCAAATTCGCCGGAAAAGATTTTCTGCCGATCGATACGCTGCTTCAACGCGGCCGATCTTTTCGCTTCCAGGGTATTGAGCAGGCTGTCGTAGGGCTTGTTGAACTTCTCGACCCCCTGGTCTTCCAGTTCCTGCGTCAGTTTTTCCAGGTCAAGCCCCAGTTCGACCAGCCGATTGAGCTTCGCCTTCGCTCCCCCGATGCTCTCTTTCAGCCGCGGGGCCGGGTTGCCGTGATCCCTGTAGGCGTTGAGAGTCTCCAGAGGCACCGTGTTGACCGTGTCGGGCCCGATCAGCGCCTCCACGTATTTTATGTCGGCGTACTCGGGATTCTTGGTGCTGGTGCTTGCCCAAAGGAGCCTCTGGACTTGGGCGCCCTTTTCCCGCAGCCGGGCGAAGCGTTCGCTCCCGAATATCTCCTCGTAGATCGTATAAGCCGTCTTGGCGCTGAGAATCGCGGTATTGCCGAGAAGTTCGCGGGCAATTTCAGATTTGGGACCGCCTTCCTCGATGATTTTTTTCAGCAGCGGATCGACCAGGACGTCGATCCGGCTCAGGAAAAAGCTCGCTACCGATGCGATCCCGGAAAGGGGTTTCCCCTGCGCGGCACGGTCCTCCAGGCCGGAGATGAAGGCTTCGGCGACTTTTCGATAACGCTGGAGCCCGAACAGCAAAGTCACATTGACGTTGATCCCCTCGCTTATGAGTTGCCGAATCGCGCTGAGACCTTCAATCGTAGCGGGGACCTTGATGAAGACGTTCGGACGGTTGAGAGACGTCCACAGCCGGCGGGCTTCTTCGATGGTCGCGTCCGTATCGTGGGCCAGGTGAGGGTTCACCTCCAGGCTGACGTATCCGTCTTTCCCTTCCAGACGTTCGAAAACGGGACGAAAAAGGTCCGCCGCCCACTGGACGTCCTCGATAGTGAGGGCGGCCAGGATTTCCTGCGTCGTTTTGCCCTCAAAAGTCAGCGCCTTGATGGTGTTGTCGTAGTCGTTGCTGCCGGCAATGGCCTTATCGAAGATGGAGGGATTGGAGGTGATTCCGAGAAGAGAGTCTTCATCGATCATCCGCTGAAGCTCTCCGGACTCAATAAGATGACGTCGGATGTAGTCCAGCCAGATGTCCTGGCCGAATTCGTGCAATTTAACGAGAGGGTTCTCTCCCATGTGTTCAAGCTCCTGAATTCTAACACCCGGGCCCGAATGACGCTTTGCCAATGGCCCAAGTCCCGCGGGGACACATTTACAGGAAATGAACCGAGGTCTCCGGGAAGAAGGGCCGGAATTGCCCATGAAGCAAATGTAAGCTTAAACTTGATATGGGGTAAGAGGTTGACAATGAGAGAGAGAATTTTGGGGCAGGTTTTATTGGGAAGGTTGGGTGGGGCACTTCTCTGTGTGGGGTTTGGGCGACAGTTCGAAGTCTGCAAAATCACCCCTGAGCCATGAAGTTCTCCAATCAGAGTACCTTCGTTGGCACTTTTTGATTGACGTATCATGCATGGGGGTAGATCATAGTGTCCAAGAATAATTGATCTCTTCATATCACTATCAAAGGATCAGTTCCCATGCGTTAATATTAACAACTGTGGCAACAGCAATGGAATATTTGTCCTCAATAATTCAAAAGGGCTTACCGTGACATATCATGATGACCTTTCAATTCTGAGGGAAAAGCCATTTACGGAGGCAATCGGAAAGCTCGAAGAATTAATGACTCAGGATGGGCGCGCATTCCTGATCGGCGCCGGCTGTAGCAAATGCGCTGGGCTTCCCCTGATCCTCGAACTCACCGACAAGACACTGCAAAGCCCAGAACTGGACGCAACAGCGAAGAAGATTCTTGAAGGTCTGCAGACTCAATTTCAGGGCTCCCCGAATGCGAACATTGAAGATTATCTGAGTGAATTGATCGACCTTTTGGCTATAGCAGAGCGACGGACAAGACGAGCTGCAACACAGCAGCAGGTGAATCTGGCGGGGCAATTCTTTACAGAGGACCAACTGCGTTATGGTGCTGAGAACATAAAGCAGAATATCGCCCGAATTATCGACTGCGATAACATAAATATAGAGACTCACCAACGCTTCGTCAGGGCCGTTCACCGGCCACTTCGGCCCGGCAAAACCAACATAGGTCAAATTGTAGATTACTTGGTTCTCAATTATGACACTTTGATGGAGGATGCGTTAGCACTTGAACGCGTACCATTTTCTGACGGTTTAGATGGTGGCGTAACAGGATGGTGGAGTCCATTGACTTTTGAACGGAACGGATTGGCGGCACGCGTTCTGAAGTTACACGGGTCTATTAATTGGTGCGAATTCCCAGACGACCCGTTCCCTCGAAGAGTGGCGAGTTGTCTTAAAATACGCCAAGCTCGAGAACGTCGCATCCTAATCTGGCCAGCATCAACAAAGTATCGCGAAACTCAAAAGGACCCCTATGCCCAGCTAGCATCGCTCGCACGTAATATTCTTCGTCCGACGAGTGGCTCCCAGCGGGTTCTGACTGTCTGCGGGTATAGTTTCGGGGATTCTCATATCAACATTGACATTGACCGTGCGCTTCGGGAATCAGCAGGTCGCCTTACCGTCGTCGTCTTCACATCGGAAGACGAACCAGTTGGGCAAATTAAGAAGTGGAATGAGGATACGTCAATCGGCGAGCAAGTTCTAATATTCGCAAAGAGGGGCTTCTTTCATGGCAAGCAACGTTGTATTTCGAAGACTGATCTTCCGTGGTGGAAGTTCGAGAATATAACGCGGCTTCTGGGAGGGGAATGTTGAGCGCAAATGCACCAGATCCAAATGAGGCTATCGAGAATCTCGCGATCGGAAAGATTATCGAGGTGGATGGCTCGCATGTTGTTGCCGAATTGGATCCCAAATTAACAGAACTCTCTCGTATCTATGCTGGGGAAACATACCCCATCGGCCAATTCGGCTCGATTGTCAAGATCCATTTTGGTCGTCGCCTCATTTATGCTCTAGTTGGACGTCTTAGGATGAAGGCGGAATATGAGGCAGAACATGGCATAGTCTCTCACTCATCTTCAGATGAAAGGATAATTGAGGCTGATTTGTTTGGTGAAGGCGAATGGACCTGCAACACTGCCTGTACACCATCGGAATGGACTCTCCATTTTGAACGCGGGGTCGCCACCTATCCATTACCACAACAGACACTCTATCTCACTCCCAAGAACGAACTCCGCTATATATATGGTCATACTAAAGGCACAGTTGTACGGCTAGGTGATCATGTTGGTTCAAGCGGAACTCCGTGCTATGCTGATATGAACGAGCTACTCGGAAAACATACGGCAGTCCTTGGATCTACAGGAGCAGGCAAATCAGCAACTGTTGCCGCCATTATACACAGTATTCTTGAAAGAGGGCAAGTCAATGAGTATAAGGTCTGGAAACCGCAAATTATTATTCTTGATCCACATAATGAATATGGAAGTGCATTTCCAGGCCATTCGAAACTGTCCACAGACGACGGGAGTCTGTCGCTTCCATACTGGTTATTAAACTTCCAAGAAACCATTGCATTACTGGTCGGAAAGACTGAATTTGTTGCAACTTCTCAAGCAAATATTGTGAAGAGTGCGCTGATTGCTGCACGCAAAGAAGGTGCGGCAGAGCTAAAGCTAGATGCCGAATCTATTACAGTGGATTCCCCTGTCCCATATAAACTATCGAAGCTACGCAGATTGATCGAAGTTGATAAACCCCCTCAAACTAGCAAACAGGATTCTCACAACTCCATTCTACAGAAACTTGATGTGCTCACCGCAGATGCGCGCCTCAATTTTCTAATGGAGCAGTGGCAAGGCGGCAATGAAGACCCATTTCCATCAGTAGTGGCACAACTTATCGGCAATAATGCGCAACCCCGTGTTATAGACCTTTCCGGTGTACCGAACGAAGTCGCCGGGGTCTCAAGCGCTGTCATTGCAAGAACGCTGTTTAACCTTAAAGTCTGGCAGACTGCTGAAGAGCGTGCGAGCGACCCCGTCTTGCTAGTCTGCGAGGAGGCCCACCGCTATGTACCTAATCGCGGAGAAGCGCAGTATGAGGCTGCTCAGGAGGCAATTCGGCGTATAGCCAAGGAGGGAAGAAAGTATGGTGTGGGCCTGATCCTTGTATCCCAAAGGCCAAGCGAGGTCGAGGCCACCGTGCTGTCGCAATGTAATAGCTGGATTGTCTTGCGTGTAACTAACGATGCAGATCGAGAACACGTCAAGGCTATTCTCCCAGACTCGATGTCCGGTCTAACAAAGATGTTATCTGGTCTTCGCCGCCAAGAAGCAATCTTTGTAGGTCAGGCAGCCATGATTCCATCGCGGATAATGATAAGAGAACTAGAGTCAAGTCAACTGCCAAAATCCAATGACATCGATTTTGACAAAGGGTGGCAGAGTCCTGCGATGACTGATGAGCAAATGAGAAACGTTGTCAATCGTTGGCGATATCAACGCCGATAATTTGGCGTTCACATTTGCAGGTGCTTGATAGAGAACACTACAATCAATATTACCGACCAAAATGTGTATTGCGAATCATGACCGTTCCAACTCGGCAATCTTTTGCAGCCGACGGGCGAATCGCTCCTCCTTCTTGAAATTCGCATTCAAGAATGTCCGCACGAGTTCAATTGCCAGTTTGCGGCCGACTATCCAGCCTCCCAGGCAGAGCACATTCATGTCGTCGTCTTCGACACCCTGGTGGGCCGAGAACACATCGGTGACTAATGCAGCCCGGACCCCGACAACCTTGTTTGCGGCAACACAAGCGCCGACGCCGCTTCCGCACACCGCGATCCCCCGGTCCACCTCTCCGGCGGCAACCGCCTGCGCCATGGGGATAACAAAATCGGGATAATCGTCACCCTGAACGAACTCGTGCGAGCCGAAATCGACGACTTCATGCCCGGCTGCTTTCAATTCCGGGATTATCAGCCCCTTCAGTTCGAATCCCCCGTGGTCCGAGGCGATGCCCAGACGCATTTCATTTTTTCCTTTCCGGCAATTCACATCAGCGGATGATCTCTTTCACTTTACTTACGATCCCCCGGCTGGATATTTCCTCGTAATCCAAAAGTTCCTGCGGCTTCCCGCTCTTGGGCGTCCTGCGCACCGCAAGCGACCATACGGGAAACCCGGAAAGCGAGAGCACATCCTTCACAGCCTCGCCTATCCCGCCTTCGGCATAATGGTCTTCCACCGTAAGAATTCGTCCCGTCTCGCGGGCAGCCCCTTGTAATGTTTCCAGATCGAGTGGTTTGATGCTGTAAAGATCGATCACACGTATGGATATGTTCTCCTTCCGGAGTTCTTCATAAGCCTTCAGGGCTTCATGGAGAGTTATGCCCGCGGCAACCACAGCTACCACGTCCCCTTCACTCTTCCGCAGCGTTTTGCTGCCCCCGATCTCGAATTGCTCGTCCGAATCATAGATTATGGGAGTGGACGCCCGCGTCGTCCTTATGTAGACAATCCCTTTGTGCCGCGCCGCCGCTTCGACAAGGCGATCGGTCGAGACCGCGTCCGCAGGATAGAGCACCACGCCGTCTAGAATTGTGCGGAAAGAGGCGATATCCTCCAGTCCCATCTGCGAGGGACCGTCCTGCCCGATGGACACTCCGGCGTGCGATCCGACATATTTCAGGTTCGCATCGGAATATTGGCTCATCCTGATCTGGTCGAAGGCACGGCTCATGAACGCCGCGAAAGTGGAAACGAAAGGAATCTTTCCTCTACGAGCAAGCCCCAGGGCGACATCGACCATGTTCTGTTCGGCTATGAACATTTCGAAGAACCGGTCGGGATATTCCTCCTTGAAGGTCTCGGCCCCCGTGGAGTTGCTCACCTCGCCGTCCAGCGAAACGATGTTTGGAAATTCTGGATAGATCCGAACCAGTGCCTTGCCGTACGCTTTCCTTGTTGCAATGGATTCCCCCGCGGCATAGTGGACCGGTTCCGCCTTCCTTGCCTCCGGAACAAAAGGCTTCAGGTTTTCGGGCTTTGCTATTTCGCCCCGAATCGACTTGTCTACGGGACCGATATCCTTCAGTGCCTGCTCGAATTCGGCCTGCTTCAATGCTACCCCGTGCCGGCCGTTCTGGTCTTCAACTGATAGTACGCCCTTCCCTTTTATCGTTTTGGCAATAATTATGACCGGCTTCCCGTCTGCCTTCAAACCCTGCTCATAGGCATCGAGGATTTCCGGGAAGGAATGCCCTTCGATTTCAACGGTCTCCCATCCGAAAGCCGAAATCCTCTTCCGGTAGGCGTCCAGGTTGTGACCGTACATGGTCTGGCCACGCTGCCCGAGGCGATTTACGTCAATTATCCCGATGAGATTGTCCAGATGGTAGTAGTCCGCTATCTGGATTGCCTCCCACTGCGACCCTTCCGACATTTCGCTGTCTCCGAGCAGCACGTAGGTCCGGTAAGGCAGCTTGTCGAGAAACTTTGCGTTCATGGCCATCCCCACACCTACCGAGAGTCCCTGCCCCAATGAGCCGGTTGCCGCTTCGGTGTACCGGAACGCAACAGTCGGATGCCCCTCGAGCGGGCTGCCGAACTGACGGTACGTCATCAATTCTTCTTCGGAGATTTTTCCCGCTGCCGTCCAAAGCGCATAAAGAAGAGGCGATGCATGCCCCTTGGAGAAGAGCAGGCGGTCGTTGTTCGGATTTTCGGGATGGTCGGCATCGAAACGGAAAGTACCCCCGAACATGAGTCCGACAATCAGTTCCGTCGCGGAAAGTGACGAAGTGGGATGTCCGGAACCAGCATTGGTTGTGCAGGCAAGTATGTAATAGCGGACCAGGCGAGCCAGTTTTTCCAGCTTTTGAATAGTTTCCTCGGTGGGCATCTTTTCCCCTTGAGAGATTAAGAAATTGGTTAAGAAAAAGGTAAGAGTGGATTTGCGGGAACGGAAGAGTTTCGCCAGGTAGTATTGAAGAGGTGGGATTTGCCTTAGGCAGAGGTTTGCCAAGCGTGTGGATTTAAGGTGATTTTGGCCGCAGGATGGTATGCCGCAAATGATAAACTTCAGAGGTTTGAGGCGGTCAGGAACATAACGAGATTAAGAACTGACGGAATGGGCACCTTTACTGAGTCAGACTAATTTCCTGATACGGCTCTCCCTGTCTGTGGGGGCTGATTTTGATAGTGACTTTTCTCTCGAGGCGTTTGAGGAAATCAAGGAGCTTGTCGATTGTGAATCTGCTGAAGTGGCCGTTCATCAGATGGGACACGTCCGACTGGGCAATACCGAGTAGATTGGCTATTTCCCGTTGTTTGAGCCTTTTATTACGGACAATATCGTAAACATGGAACCCCAGTCGCGACCGGGCAAAGAGTTCGTCTGCGTCCTGCAATCCCAGGTCGGCAAAAACGTTTCCCGAGCCCTCTTCATATTCTATATTGGTTTGATCCTTGTTGCTCATATTTTGAGAGTTCCTTTGCTTCCCTGTATCTCTGCTTAATCAAATCTATGTCATGTTGCGGGGTTTCCGCACTTTTCCTGGACTTTTTCTGGAAAGCATGAAGCACATAGATTCTCGTTCCAAGCTGAACCGCCACAACCGTGCGGTAGGCATCAGTATCGTATCTCAGGGCAATTTCGAGAACGCCGCTGCCAACTCCTTTGAACGGTTTAGCATCCTTCGGCATTCCTCCAAATTGCATCAACTGGAGTTGATCGCCGATGAGCTTCTGCGCACCCAAAGGGAACTCCCGGATGTTCTTTCTTGAGTTCCCCATCCAGACGAGAGGTCTTATCTCTGATATCTCGAACTCATCCAAGGGCTGCCTCTTCAAGAATTTATAGTAAATTTACTATAAGTCAAGCCCTAATTCGACCGTCGGCATTATGATCTTCCTACCACTCATCGTATATAACCACCCCCTGCGACTTGCGGCCGTCCACTTTGAGGGTCAGGGTGTTTTCGAAGGAGACGCGGGCGACGAAATCGGTTTCTTCCACAATGGGCCGGGAAGTCAGCCACTCCCAGTCGATGCGGCCTTCCTGGTTGTCGCTAACGGTCAGGTAGTTGATCCCGAGAGAGATGATGTTGTGGAAAAAGTGCGACCCCTGTGACGGCTCGGCATTCAGTTTCGGGTGAGCTGTTTCGA
Organism: Pseudomonadota bacterium; assembly: GCA_023416335.1. Next base: position 21,175 of record JAEZHY010000126.1, read on the forward strand.
TGATGGCGGCAACACCGCAGATGTCCGCCCAGCAGACGGGGATGCCCAGCCACCGGTCGGCAGAACCCCACCGGCCGGGTCCGATGAGGATGTACTTGCGGCCCTCTTTCGCCAGAGCGCCGTTCATATGGCCGATCTCCCGGGCAATTTCCGGCATTTTCCCCGGATCGAAGACGTTCGGCTTCACATACAGGAGGTCTTTGACCTCACGGCTCACTTTGTTGCCCAGTGCCTGGGATGAGATGCAAAAAGCCCTGGAAAGGTCATCGGGCCTTATTTCGACATCGGCCATTTCCGCACGAGCGCTCATCGGGCGAATCTGCAGGATGGCGAACCGCGGTTTGTCATTCTTGTCAAAGCTGAGGTCAGCCGAGAACTCCAGTTCGACCGGGCAGCCCATACCATCCTGGCATATCGCGAGAATCCCGTTCAGAATGTCGGAAAGGGGAATCATTCCGTATTTGAGCACCTGCGCAAAAGTCACCACCGGATAACCGGGAGCGCCAAGAGAGTCCCTGATGCAGTGTTCCTCGGGTACGTAGGTGCTGCTCATGATTCTCACGGGCTCTTCATCCCTGGCGTCCATGACTTCGCGCCTGACCAGCGTCAGGCCGTCGTTCGGGGTGAGCCGGCATACCTGTTCGCCGAGCCTGAGGGAATAAAAGTACCGCTGCGAATTGTCCAGAATACCCTCGACCGTTGAGTTCGAAAGCATTTCCGGATGGCGGGGAGAAAAACGCAGGGCTTTTTCTCCGTCCATGACCGTTTTGCCGAGCCCGAGGGCGATCGTGGCGATGCCGTCTTCGGGTTTCATCTGCAGGTAGGGGTAGAAATTGTAGGACTGGGCCGTGCCCGCCAGGGCCGGATAGTAGTAAGTCCCGTGCTGTCTTCCCATGAGCTGTTGAACGATTACCGCCATTTTCTCTTCTTCCGTGCGGTGCCCCACACGACGGGAGAAGGCCTTCGGTCCCTGAAAGTAAGTGGAAGCATAGACCAGCTTGACGGCATGAATAAGCTGATCCAGACGGCACTCCAGGTCCGGGTGGTCGTTTGGCAGCATATACGTCTTGTACAGGCCGGCGTAGGCGCGGAACTGCGCGTCCTCCAGAAGACTCGACGACCTGACTGCGAGAGGGTACTTTATCTGGGTCAGGAATCCGGCGAGTTTTTCCCTGAAACTGGGCGGAAATTGCGACTCGAAAAAACGCAGGGCGATCGTCTCGTCGGGCAGGTCCGCTTTTGCCAGATCGAACAGGCCGTTTTTCTTAACGAAATCATCAAAAACACTGGTCGTGATGACAAGAGTCTGCGGAATGTGGATATCGACGGATTTGAATTTTTCCTCCAGCAGCGGATACCTGCGCAGGAGCGCCGATGCGAAAGCCAGGCCTCTTGCCTTACCGCCGAGAGATCCGGTGCCGATCTTCATGAACTCGGAATCCACATCGAACGCCTTGGGATCGAAGTCCACCACTACACCCCTCTGACGCTGCATCCGGCGTTCGTGGATGGCCGAAATGAGGAACCTGCGGTGGCTTTCGACATCGGAGAAATCGCCGTCTCTCACCGGCCTGACCCGGGTTGCAAGTTCGATTTCCGACCGGGCGAAAAGCCACCTGGAAAAATCGTTCCGGTTGCAATGATGAGCAAAAGAATCGTCGGGTATGCAGGCCAGCTTCTTTTCGAGCATCCTCAGGTTGGGCGCTCGCCCTATCTCGGCACCGTCGGGTGAACGAAAGACAAAATCACCGAAGCCGAGATGATTCAGGAAGAAGGAACGCACATCCGAGAGCAACGTAGGGGAGTTCTTGTCTACGAACACGGACGGGATTTCCACCGCCCGCGCGGCGTTCCTGGATTCGCTGCTCATCAGCAGCGTAGGAATATCGAAGCGTTCGCTCTTGATTGCCTTCAGGAAATCGATCCCGGCATTCTCATCGAACTTGTTCTTCCGTGGAAAGCGAACGTCCGAGATAACGCTGAAGACGTACGGTTCGTATTTCCTGAAAAGCTCCATCGCCCCTTCGAACGTACCCGCTACGAGGATCTTGGGCCGCGCGCGCATTGCAAGAAGCCGGTGCTCCTCGTTGAGTCCCTCCTCCATCACGGCCTGGGTCTGAAGGACCAGTTCTCTGTAGAAAAGAGGCAGCAGGACCGAAAGATATTCCGGCGAATCCTCGACAAAGATGATGACCCGAATGCTTGCGAAATTAGTGTCGTACGCAACGTTCCTCTGATCTTCCGCGCTCTTCACCATTGCGAGCAGCAGATCCGAGTTCCCCCTCCAGACGAATATGCGGTTAAAGATACGAGCCGAGGAATACGAAAGCGCCATACTCGTCTCGGGCTGGTGGCACAAAAGCAGGATCGGCAGCTTGGGGGCTTTAGCCCGGATCCTCTCGGCGGTCATCAGGAAGTTCGTATCGGATGCGCTCGGCATGATGATGACCATATCGAGCGAGCGGCTCTCAAGGGCAGCAAGTGCGGCATCGGCCGAGGAAACCCAGTGGAGCCTTGGCGGGTGGCTGAGGTTCAACCCGCGGTACTCATTGATGATGGCTTCCGAAAGCCTGCAATCTTCCTCCATGACCCAGGCGTCATAGGGGGTCGAGATCAGCAGGATCTCGCGCACTTTCTTGCTCATGAGTTCGTGGAACAGCTTGAATCGGGGGTCGAAGTGATCTATTGAATTTCTTGGGGTTGATGCCATCTTTATGCCTGCCGCAGATTTGGTGATGAAGGATTCGTGGGCGGTACCGCGCCCATCTGAAAAAAATGCAGGGGCAGCCGGCCTTGCCCGGCTGCCCCTGCATCAGGGCTCAGCGATTCTCCGCGGCCAATGCCGCGGGGGCAATCTTTGCCTTTTGCCTCAACTTTTTCCTTACCGTCGAAGGGCGCTCCAGGGGGACCGGGTCCGCGCCGGATTCAATGCCGCCCGGGAAATAGAAAGCCCGGATGTATTCTTCCTGCACCGGATAGCCCCAATGCCGATCCATCCAGACCGTCTTCACGCTCGCAATATCTCGTCTTTCAAAAGCATCCAGCAGTAAATCGTGTTCCTCGCAGTTATGCAGCTCCCAACCGACTATGTAACCCCGCCGTGGAAAATCGTACAGCCGCTGTTTGATAATATCGACCGTATGCCGAAGGGAGGCATTGTCGGAAAGATCCATGAATACGTTATGAAACGCGAGGTTCAGTTCGTACACCGTGTCAAAGTCCTCACGTGCGACCGCACCCCTGAGTCCTTCATTCAACCACCGCATCTTTGCGACGTGATTGCTGCCGATCTGGTCAAAGTTGGAAGAGATGACGCCGGTTTCCAGGGCTCCCGCTATTTCGTAGCAGTGCCTGATTGCGTCCAGGGTCAGCTTGTTTACGTAAACCCCGCTTCGGGGCGAGATGACTACGAACCCTTCCACTTCAAGCTGCAAAAGGGCATCGCGCAGGGGGGTCTTGCTCGTCCCCAGTTGTCGGCTGAGCAAATTAAGGTTTATGTTGTCGCCGGGAATCAGGTTGCCGCTATGAAGTTCTTTTCTTAGAAATTCATAGACCTGTTCCCGCAAAGACTTCAGGTTGATCATTGTCCAGCTCGACTTTTGGAGACCTGCCGGGAGCATCAATTACCGGTGGCAAAGCTCACGTGGCGCATGCGCTCCCTCAATTCAGAGGCCCATTTGCGCAGGTTCACGGCTTCCTGTCCCCACCCGTGATACTCCATCCTGGTCGCCTCTTTTTCGAGGCTTTCAACGAACTCCAGGCACTTTTCCATGCTCTCGTTCGAAAACAGTTCCGGACTCAGTCCGATCATATAATCTCCGATATCTCTCAAGAAAGCAACCACTTATGCGTTGCGGGCCTGTTCCCGGCCGGTATACGGGCCGATCGACCGGAGAAGACCCTGCCCTGACTCTCTACCCTTCCTGAACGCCTCGCCTTGTCGATTCCATCCTCCATCTCGGTAGCTGCATCAAAAATGGATCGGCCTTCTTTCCACAACCTTTTTCCCATTGCTGTTTTCAAGCAAAATTCATTCCCCAAATCCTGAACAGCGGCATCCGAAATACCGGAATCTTCAATAAAGACCGGTTGATAATTCCGAAATCCCGTGTAGTTCTTATGAGTCATTGGAATGCAGTGTCGAAAAAGCGGGGCTGGGCCTTCAACCTGCCGCTGAAGGCAGATTCTTGACAGGAGAGCCGGTTGAACATGGAATCGTCCGCTCGAGGACATAGATCACCCATACAGATCAAGTAGGTATTTACCTGATATATCAGATTTCAATCCATGTCAATTAAATTTTTTATTAGTTAGATCAATATATTATGTCCATAGTGCCCCAAAGGATTAATTTTGCTTGAAGATATGGGGGGAACGGAGGAGGGCTTATATGAATCCGGAGCAAAGATTAGCTAAAGGACCTGATTAGCGGAAGCAGCTTTACAAATGTAAATTGACAAAATCAAGAATTATCCCTTTACCCTCCTTCAAAACAGGGGACCGTAAGGGTAAATGTGAACGGTGTTCTCTCCGAAAAGTCAAATCCTGCTCTTCCAGCTTACTGCCCCGTTCCACTTTTGACTTCACCGGCGCGTTCGCTACGGTCCCGAATGAGCTCACCGGCCTCCTCGGCGGTGAAGGCTGTAGCAAAACCCGTGAAAAATTCTCGAATAGAAGGGACATATCTCGGATTGCGCGTTTTCTCGGTGGGAGAATTACGTCGGCGGCTGGATCGAAAACACCCCGCCGACGCTCGGTGCCCCTGCCTTTTCTCAGCAGGTTCATCCCGTATTTATCGAAAAAGTGCTCCAGTAGAAACGCCGACACTCACTTAACTTCGATTGAACAACCGGCAACAGACGATTCAACCCCTGAGCTGTTTCTTACCTTGAAATAAACGGTCTTTGTTCCGGTACCCGAACTCAAGGTAAAGGGAGGTGAGCCGGAGTATTCGAACCATTCCGCGTCCTCGAAGGTTGAGAGTTCGCTGGCGATGTAGTGCGTTGGGGCAGAGCCGGTTACTTTATTGTCCAGAGTAACCACTAAAGAGGTGGTGAACCGCGCGCCATTGTCGATCTTAAATGAGGTGACCGCGGATGTGGGCTCATCGGACAACAGGAGGCTGAGCAAGGCCGTCAAATCTGTACCGGGCTTGAGTTGAATGGAATCGCTCACAACGTCCGATTCCGCTCCGGAACTGTTTTTTACTTTGAAGTAGACGGTCTTGTTCCCGACCCCCGAACTCAAGGTGAAGGAAGGGGAAGTGGAGTAAGTCTGCCATGCAGCTTTTGTAAAACTCGAGACCTCACTCGCCATATAGTGAGTAGGGGTTCCTCCCGTTACCGTGTTGTTCAGGGTGACCTGGAGAGCTGTTGTGAATGCGGCATTTCCGTTAATACTGAATGATGTGACCGTTGGGCGGGCGGAAACGGTCGTGGAAGTTGAAGCCGAGTTGTTCGCACTGTTTGGATCGGTTGTGCTTCCGCTCACCGTAGCCGTGTTGACGATCGTTCCCGCAACTGTCGGCTTGATCGCAATCGTGGCCGCGATGCTTGCTCCGCTCGCAAGGCTTCCAATATTGCAGGTCACCGTTCCGGAAGAATTGCTGCAGCTGCCCTGGCTTGCAGAAGCCGAGACAAACGTTGCACCGGCGGGCAAAGGATCTGTAATTCTTACCCCCGTTGCCGCGCTCGGACCCGAGTTGGTGACGCTTATGCCGTAGGTCAGGTTTGAATTGACCGTTACCGGGTCCGGGGAATCGGATATCGTGATCGACAGGTCCGCTGCGGCATTGACGGTCGTGGAAGTCGAAGCCGAGTTGTTCGCGCTGTTTGGATCGGTTGTGCTTCCGCTCACCGTGGCCGTGTTGACGACCGTTCCCGCGGCCGCCGGCTTCACCACAATAGTGGCCGTGGAACCGGCTCCGCTCCCCAGACTCCCAACAGTCCAGGTCACAGTGCCCGAAGAATAATTGGAGCTGCCTTGTCCTACGGAAGCCGAGACAAACGTTACGCCGGCGGGCAAAGTATCGACTACCGTTACACCCTCGGCCGCACCCGGACCCGAGTTGGTTACGCCGACGGTGTAGACGAAATTTGAATTGACAATGACCGGATCCGGTGAATCCGTCAAGGTGACGGACAAATCCGCAGTGGCCGAAGAGCTGGAGATTTTGTCAATCCAGCCGCAGTCTGACCCCGCAATCTCACTGACATCTTTCGAATAAACCCATCTAACGGTGTGACCGCCTGACGGAATATTAATTGTCTGCTGCTGCCAGTCCACGGTGCCGCTGATTCGTGAAGACCATACGCCGTCCAGGTAGACGGTGAGATAATCATAGTTCTGCTCGGAACTTACCCTCCAGTAAAAAGACAATCCGGTCGGTCCGGTTATCGTGGTCTGCAGCCACGAGGTTTGGCCGTTTCCGATCATTCCGCTTATAGCGGAGCCGCTGCCATAGTAGCGGATTGAAGTGTCATAATCCCACGGAACGTCTCCGCCGGACGTAAAGGTCAGCCCGGAGATGTCCAGGATGTTGCTCCAATCGACCGTTTCGGCGGATACTTTGCCGATGTTTACCCTGGGCTTTATGATGGACACTTTGCCGTCCGTTATTGCGTCGCCATTATCGATCAGCGTCTGTTTCACCTGAGCAGGCGTCAGGAAACTGCCGGAATCGGCTTTTGCCGAACTCTGCAAAAGGGCAGCGGCGCCGGCGGCGTATGGGCAGGCAGCAGACGTACCGCCAAATCCGCTATAGTAGTCGCTGCTCGAGTACCCGCCTGACCCCGTGATATCCGTGGTGTACACACTGTTGGCAGGAGCAAGCAGGGAGAGGAAAGATGCCGTATTGGAATAAGAGGCGACCTTGTCGGCGGCTGTGCTGTCGTCGGCATAATAACCCGTCGTGCAGCCGGTAGTTGAATATTTGGAAGCACACGACCGGGCATTTACGCAGGGATAGTAATCTCCAAAGGCCGAATCGTAGACGGCCCCAACGGAAATGACATTTGAAAGACACGCCGGAGATGAGAGCGAATCGCAATAACCATCGTTCCCGGAAGAAACAAAGACAGTGATACCTGCTGCTGCGGCATTGGAGGCGGCCTGGGCAAGCGACGTTGAGGAACCGTCACAGGTGCTGTAATAGCGTCCCCCTCCAAAACTCGTGCTGATGATCATGATGGGGTTGCCCGGGTTGTCATTCTGGTGGGTGACGCACCAGTCCCACGCCGCAGCTATCGATGAAGTGTAAGCACTTCCGCTATCTCCGGAGGTGATCTTCAGGGCATAAAGCCTGGCCCCGGGAGCAACTCCTCCGATGTAATCGTGAAGAATCCCAACATCCCCTGCCGCTATCCCGGCGCAATTCGTACCGTGCGCTTCACCGGACGTGAGGGACGGCCTGGGATCGGAATCATTGTCCCCAAAATCGTAGCCGCCGATGACTTTGCTGTTGGGAAAACCTCCTCCGCCCAGACGGGGATGGCTGGAGTCGATTCCGGTATCCACGATGGCAATCGACAGGCCCGAGCCGTCGTGATGACGCCTGGAATTGCCTGCTTTCATCAGAGGGATGCCCTGGGCAAGATGAGGATAGACCAATGTGTCTTCCTCGATGGACAGGACCTTGGGGTTGTTTGCCAGATTCTGAAGGCCTTGCGGGGTAACCTCCGCGGAAAAGCCAAAGATATGGGAAAACTTATGCCTGACACGAACGTGCGCGGGATCGAGCGGCCCCAAGACTTCCCCCTGGAGGGTTTCGACTTCCTTCCGGAGTTCTTTTCTTGCATCGGGTCGCTTGATCAGTTCACTAGTGTATGCCGTGGCCCTGTCAGCGGGACTGCTTTTTTGATCCAAGACGCCTCCACCGAACTCAAGTACGGATGCCGGAGGAACCAGGACGATTATTATCGGAGTGGTCTCCTTTCCTTCCTTGAAATCCCGCAGGGCCGATTCGGGCGAGCGAATTTTCGGGTTATTGACCAGAGCCTCCAGAGCGGCTTCGGAACCGGGCTGGGCCAGGGTGAGGCCGCCGAATGAAAATAGCGCAAGCGCGACAATGACGAGTGTTCCGACGACTTTGGGAGACAGATTTACAGACGGCAACTCGCATTTCCTTTTTCTGCGTTCCGAATCATACCGGCGAAGTACATCGGATTAACTGATATCCGGTGGATATGTATTATATCTTTCGCAATTTGCTCCTCAGACTCTAAGACATTCAACTCTCGGTCAATGGTTTCCTGCATTAAGATACCCTAACGGAAACTATCTATCCGCCAACTCATAAATGGTCGCAACCTGGTACAAAAGTCACAAATCGGCATACTCATGTTTTGCTGATTTTAATACAGGAGTGGATATGCTCCAAAGGGAAATAATTGGAAAACGTATATCTGAAAATTGAACGAGGAGCTTCAACCAATAAGAATTGGCTCCATCCGCCAACGCTTGATCGGGTATACGTGTTTACGTATGCAGGGATTGACCTGCAATTTCAAAGGAATGGATTCGTTGAGGCGCAGTTTCCGACGCGCCCCCAGGTGAATACTCTATTTCGAATCGGAAGACGGATTTAGAGCGGGCAGCCCGTCCTCCGCCCGGGAAAAGAGGGATTGAACCGGTTTACCCGATGATGGAGTGGAAATGGATGCCGATCGATGCCCCGGAGCGCAAGTCTTGACCTGACCGGCATAAGGGAACGGTCGAAATATTGAGGATCTTCTCGATCGTTCGGGGCCTTTCGGCCGTTTGCGTTCGGGCTCGCAAATCAGCCATGCCTTACGTTCCACAGCAATGCTGACGATCTATCTTCGTATCTTTCTGTAGAAATCGAGGACTTTCCAGGTATACGGCCCTGTTTGCGGGCTGTTGTATCGATCGGGATCGCCGGTCATCCACCAGGATGCGGCACGTCGTACAGCAATGGATTCATCCTTGCCGGCGGCATACTGCTCCCGCAGTATCTTACCCATAACACAGGCCAGGATCTCACGAGCCGCTTGAGTGTTCGCTTCAAATTCCGCCGGCTCCATTTCCTTTCCCGTACAGCGCCTGGACCACCTGATAATGTTTTCCCACTTTATCTTCCAGTCACTGTAGAGCCCGTCATTGGGATTTCCGGTATTCGGGGCAGCCAACCGGAGCGCTTCAACAAATGCATCGACTTGCGGTTCGCTGGTCTGAGCACGCGCAGACAACGTCCCGAACGAACTCACGGCGAAAACGATCGCAATGGCGAAGAACCGCATATTTATTCTGATGAGTACAGGGACTGAAAAAACTCCATTTTTCATCTAAATACTCCTTTTCAAGTATTGCACGCCGCCAAGCCTGTTGCCAAATGATAAGGCAAAAGCGGAAAACAGGTAAATCAACTCCTGCGCTTCGTTGTCCGTTTTGAATCCCCAAGGGCCGGATACTTACCGCCCGTGTGGATATAAACCAGGCTGCCGCCCTTTATACGGTTGATCACGGATTCCGCATCTTTGGCGGGAACGGCCGGACACCCCCAGCTCCGCCCCAGGCGGCCCCCATTGAGCATCACCGAACGCATGCTGACGTAGTTGGCCCCATGTATCACAATTCCACGTCTGAGCGCGTTGTCGTTGACCCCTTTTTCCAGTCCATGCAACTGCAGCGCGATTCCGTGTTTTCCGGAATACTTTCGGCCCGTAACGAAGAACCCGCGGCAGCTCTGGAGGGAACTGGGGCGGTTTGAAAAAGAGGTCGCATAAGCCCAGCCCGAATTCTTGCCGTGCGAGACGAGGAACTTCTCCACCCTGCCGGTCTTCATGTTTATCAGGTACATTCTCTTAAAATTGGAGGGTTTGCTGTAATCGATAATGGTCAGGTAACGCGTGTTTGTGATTACCTGCCGGTATGTCCGCAAGTGGGCTAAAATACAAGAGATCGCATCATTGCCTCCGGCAGCGCGATGGCGCGAACTTTTCCCGTGGACAGGAGGCTTTCCAGGTTTGTTTTTTGAGAAATGGTGTGCGCAATAAGCCTGCCACGGAAGCAGCACCAGGGTAAGGCCGATAACTCCGGCCAGAAGAAATCGACGATCGATCGGATGGATCAAATAAGAGTTTCCAACCGCACTGGAGGGCTTATGTTTCTGTCTTGACAAATAAAAAGCAATCATGAGAGTCCCCGTTAAATCGAGCCTGGCGGCCCCTTTTTACCGGGGGGACTTTACAATACGCGAATCCGGTTCGCAACATCTACGTTGATTCAGCTAACCCGGGCCTGGATTAATGGGTTATACAATTATCCCCAACAGCCGATATATAGCGGCAAAACAATAGCTTACACATGCCGGGCGTATAATGAGAGATAGCGTCCGGGAAGGATATACGATGCGATGCCCTCCGCTGATTACTCCGGGAAAGGGGCGGCAACAAACCGGGGTATGGGGGGAAATCAGCCATGTTCAGGGCTGCATGCATTGGGGTTGCAATCCTTTTTGCAGGCACGTTCCCTGGCTCATTTTCTGACAGAAGGAATCAGGGTAAGACCGTGACACTCCGGCAAATTACCTTACGACCTGTTCCGGCCGGGAATTGTTGTGGCGGATTCCGATCTCCTCCTTTTCCAACCCGGTGCGGTCTACTCCGTCGATCAGTTCGATCAGCCTTCCTAAATACCCTATCATGTGCTCGGCCTGGTCACTCATGTGCCCGGAGGACGATGCCGCCTTTTCCGCATTGTTTGCATTTTCCTGTACAACCTTATCGATCTGCCCAACTGCCTGACTGACCTGCTCGATCCCCTGCGCCTGCTCGTGTGATGCCGACGAGATTTCCCTTACGATCTCACCTGCCTTCGCGATGCTCGACGACACTTCCGTAAATTCTTGTGTCACGCTGGTTGCCAGATCGGCTCCGGCCTGAATCGTCCTCACATTGCCGTCTATCAGTCCGGCGGTGTTCCTGGCAGCTTCGGTGGCGCGCATGGCGAGGTTTCTTACCTCGTCGGCAACTACCGCGAACCCGGCACCTGCTTCTCCGGCCCTGGCCGCCTCAACCGCCGCATTGAGCGCAAGCAGGTTTGTCTGAAATGCGATTTCGTCGATAGTCTTGATGATCTTTTGAGTTTCCTCGCTTGCACTGGAAATCTCCTTCATCGATCGCATGAGTCGGTTCATGGACTCCTTTGCCCCGGTCGCGGCCTGCTCGACTCCGCTCATCAGTCGGTCGGCCTGAGATGCGTTTTCCGCGTTCTGCCTGGTCATGGCAGACATCTGTTCAAGCGATGCGCCTGCTTCCTCTATTGCCGAGGCCTGACTCGATGTGCCTCCTGCTATCTGTTGACTCAGCGAGGCCGCCTCACCGGATATTCCCGACACGCTCTGCGCGGTTTCGCTCAACCCCTCGATCACCTGATGAATCGGCCGGGTGACAAGCCTTCTTATCATGAAAATAAGGCCCAGGAGTATCAGCACGCTCCCCAGGGCTCCAATCACCAAATTCTTGTTCCGTAGCGCGAACAAAGCATTGAACATGGTCTCGCTGTTCTGCTCCACCAGTACCCCGCCCAATACGGCGCGGCTGGCTCCATGACAGTGATGACATCGCTTTTCGTTCACGAGAGGCTGCAGCAGGCTGAGGTAGTGCGCGCCGGCTTTTACCTCATCAAAACCGGCCTTGGGCTTTTGACCGGTTGTCAGGAGTTGATCGAGGGCTTCCGCGAGCCGGGACGAACTCACGCCGGCTGAAATGTCTTTCCCGGCCGATTTCTCTTCAGATGCGTAAGTAATCAATTTATCGAAACCGAATACATAGACTCTGATCTTATTGTTGTTCTTCCCGAATTCCGCCATCTGCTGCTTGATCGTTTCACTGTCCCCGATAGCCATGGGGTAAAGAATGCTGCTGTAAACCGTGTCCGCGAGGATGCCGGTGGAGGTCTCGAACTGGTTTTTCATTTCCTTCTGCTGGTAAAAGAAGTCGATGCATATGATGGAAGCGAGCACGACCAAAACCAGAACGGCAACTCCCAGAATGATTTTTATCTGAAGACTCGCATTCAGCCTGTTCATCAGTGTGCTCCCCCATAAACAAGAGGTTTGTATTTGAAGGCGTTGATACGTTCGGAGTTGTGGCACGCTTCGCAGTCCTTCGCGGTGAGCTTCCCTTTTATATCCTTCGGATCTCCCGTCTCGGCATGCATGCTCCCCGGGCCATGGCACACCTCGCACCCGGCATCCTTGAGGTTTGGAGTTTCCTGTTCCGAACGGAACCCGCCCCCTTTCCCGTAGCCGGTGGTATGGCATTCATAGCACTTCCGTAATTCCTCATCGGTGAGACCCTTCCTGAGTGCGGTTATGCTCTTGAACGAATGGGCCTTCTTGTTGAATTTACGAAAGCTGTCGTATTCGCCTAAATGACAATCCTTGCAGGATTCTGAACCGACGTAGTGCCTTGGGTCCTCGCAACGCGCCGTTCCTGCGATCGGCCTCCAGGAAGAAAGGAAAACGAGGAGGACTGAACAAATCGACAAAGCGAAGATCTTCGATTTTTTCATGGCCATGTACTCCCTGACGAAGCGTTCCTTTCATTTGAATCGAATGTGCATGTTCATTGATAACCAATATCAGGAAACGCTCTACTTAAATAGGAAACTCACGGACTTAACTATTGCCGCTGATTTATATATTCGTCCGGCCGCTCATTTTACATTAGGAATTTGTGATAAAAAGTATTTGTAAAATTCAACTTTTCACGACCTTCTTCTTTCCAATGCAGAATTGCTCACCTGCACACTCCGAGAGGGCATATCCTGGCCCGCTCCTTTCTGGTGAAATGGCAACTTTCTTCCTTTTCGAAGAAGAGTTAAACTCATTGCCGCTTTTTTTGTGTATGGGAGCGAAAGGCCGAACAGTTCGATGCATGTTGACGACGGAGGACATCCAATACATCCATTATGATTATAATCGCTGCGATGATTTTCCTGGGGCTGGTGTTGGGCTTTGTTGGCGGAGGAGGCGCGGGTCTGGTACTTGCCGTGCTGACGGGGATTTTTGGAATACCTATTCACACAGCCCTTGGCACGTCCCTGGGTGCTATGCTTTTTACCACGAGTTCGGGCGTTGTAAGCCATTTCAGGGAACATAATCTGGCGGTGAAAGAAGGGGTCGTGGTTGGCGTCTTCGGAGCGATAGGTGCTTACGGCGGAGTCTGGATAGCGTCGCTTATTCCTCCGCGAGAGATGACATACCTGACGGCGGGCGCTTTATATCTATCAGCGCTCCTGATTTTGCTTCGAATTTTTTTCCCTCTAAAATGGTCTTTGCACGGTCAGGGCTTAGGGATGGAGAACAAGGCAAGGTTTTGGGCCGTCTCAGGAGGAGTGGGGCTTTCTTGCGGTCTGTTGTCGGGGACTTTCGGCATAGGCGCCGCCCCTTTCATTCAGTTGGGGTTGATGGCAGGATTCAGCCTTTCTTTAGCGCAGATTGCCGGCACAACGATGCTCGTCATTCTCCCGATAGCTCTTTCCGGAGGGGCGGGATATCTGGCCGCCGGTTATCTCGATCCGATGCTGTTTGCCGAGGTGGTTTCAGGTTTGATGGTTGGAGCGTTCATAGGCGCAAAATTTACCAGGAGACTTCATCCGTCTATCCTCAAAACAGCTTTCGTGGCAATGCCTGTATTCTCCGGGACCCTCCTTTTATTCGGGGCCTGAGGTTCATTGATGAAGGGCGCCGGCCTGAAGCGGAGAGTCCCGGATTAGAATAGCATTTTATCCAGTTCCTTCTGATCCGAAACTGCTTCCTTTTGTTTTGGAGGTGTTCGGTTGATTACTTCACCGGGGACACCGATTTTTGCCCAATTCTGCTTTGAAGCTGTCTGGTTGATTATCTCGCCGGGCGTTCCAACCTTGACCCAATTGTACAAAAAAACGGCATTTTCATAGATCATCCGAATGCATCCATGGGAGGCGGCATAGCTCGGCAGAATTCCCCCGTGGATGAAATAATTCCCGAAGAGGTGCAGAGAGTACGGCATCCAGGCATTGTCGTATTTGGACGAGTAATGGTCCTGTTCTTTGGATGAGATGACGAACTTTTTTGTCGGAGTTCCGTTTCTGCCGGAAGAAATTGGAAACAGGTGAAGCAATTTTCCGTAGACATAAAGCCCCACGCACTGCTGACCTACATCGATCAGGATGAACTGCGGCAATTGAGAAATATTGCCGATCCGTTCCGGCAGAATCTGTGGGCGTATCGAGAAATTGAGCGGAACATAAATGAATTTTACGTCGGTGCTCAAAGTGTCGGCGCCGTCAATTATCGCCATCGGTTCAAGCCGGTTTATGAGGGCGATCTGCTGGCGATAAAAATAAAAGTTGCGGTCGAAGTACGGCACAAAACGGCAGAAATAGCTGAGCGACTGCCCTGGCGGCAGGAATATCTTCAGGCAGGGCACGCCGTCCACTTCGACAATTTTTTTGTCGGTTTGAAATTTAATCAGCTCGGAATAGAGTCTCTGGTCAATAGGAGCAGCGCCCTCAACAGCAAGCGGAGCAAGAAAGGACAGCATCACCCAGACCGCAGAAAATAGAAGGACTCTGTTTGAAATGTACTTCATATTTTTTCGCCCCGTTACAAAACCGAAAAAGCCGAATCAACAGCCGCAAATGTTCAAAGTCGCGAAGCTCTAAGGGCCCCCGCCCAGAGCGCACAATGTTGACCATAATTTCGGCTTATTCAATCTAAAACTTCAATTCGCCTTGAGCCAGAGGCGGAATAAACTCTTTGCATTCCGAATCGTTGTGAAAGCTTTTCGGAGAGCAGGGAAGATTTTCTTCAGTTCAGGCAAGGTCTCTTGAAAGAGAGAAAGAGAACGGGCGGGACGCTCACGTTTGCCCGGGCACTCGAATTTTCCCTGTCTTTTTATTAAAATTATCGGTAATAGTGACGAATCCTGGTTAAACTGTGTGAGGGCCGGTTAGGCACTTGCAGGTCTATTCAATTCTAGATTTTGTACGGGAATCATGGCGGAAACAGACGAACTGACCGGAAAATCGAGTCTGGGACAGCAGGCGGCGCCAGTTGATGCACACATCTTCGACATCGGTGCATTTCGCGCCCGCATGGCCAAAAACCTCGATTCATCCAACTATAACTATACGCTCTTCTTCGACGCGCTCTCCTTCGCATACGAACTCCATGCCGGACAGCGCCGAAAATCCGGTGCGCCTTATATAAGCCACCCGTGCGCAGTGGCGGAAATCCTCGCTCGCGAAATGGGATTCCGGGACCCGACACTCCTCGCCGCGGCACTTCTGCACGACGTTGTGGAAGACGTACCCTGGATCACGCTGGACGATATCGAAGGCCGTTTCGGAGCGCCGGTTGCAGAACTGGTTGACGGGTGTACAAAACTGGCAAGATATCACCTCGACCGCGCCGCTTTGAAGGACCTCACCCACAGCAAGATTTTCATAAGCGCGAGCCGCAGACTCGGTGTTCTCATTATCAAGCTGGCCGATCGTCTCCACAATCTGAGGACCCTGCATTACCTGCCGCTGACGAAGCGACAGCGCATAGCTCAGGAAACGGTCGAAGTCTATGCTCCGATTGCGGCCCGCCTGAATCTATATCCGGTAAAGCGCGAATTATACCATCTCGCGCTTTCGTATCTCTATCCGAAGAAAAGCAAGAAGATTCTCCACATAATGCGGGACATCCGTAACTCAAAAGACGTCGGGACCGTTGAATCCACGCTGGAGAAACTTCTCTCGGACCTGGACATCCAGGCGGAAGTCCGCACCCGGCCAAAAGGACTGGGCAGTTATTACGACCCGTTGAAACGTACGCTCGACCCGAAATATCCGGAAAACTACATCGACTTCGCAATTATCCTGAACACCGGGGATCTCATCTCCTGCTACACCGTGCTCGGCCTGGTGAACAACAACTTTGCCTCAATTCCGCGCAGTCTCCGGGATTTCATCGCCAACCCCAAGGCGAACGGCTACCGCAGCATTCATACGCGTATTCACCTGAGCGGCAACAGTTACCTGATAAAAATCCGGACTTCGGAAATGGAGGAATGGGCAAACGGAGGGATTCTCCGGGCCTGGGACAGCCAAAAGGGATTGAGCGACGAACACTGGCAGGAAATCAGCGAACTCCTGCGCGATATTGGCGAATACGGCGGGGCGGCGACCCAGCGCAAAGCGCTCATACGGCTCTCCGAAGCCGAAGAGATCTATACCTACAGCCCGAGGGGCGACATCTATTATCTGCCGAAAGGCAGCATCGTGCTGGATTTCGCCTACCGGATCCACTCCGAACTGGGTGACTACTGCGAGGGCGCAATGGTCAACAACGTGTGGTCGCCCATCACCCGGCAGCTAAAAGACGGAGACATCGTCGAAGTCCTCACCTCCACCGAACCTCTGGACGTAGACCCCGACCTGGAAGTCCTCTGCAAAACCCCGAAAGCAAGAACGGCGATCAACCGGCACCTTCAACAAAGACGACTCCAGTTTGCGCAGGAAGTCGGCAAGGACATCCTCCTGCAGGAAATAATCAGGCACAAGCTGCCGTCATCGGTGCTGGAAGGAGAGAATTTCCGCCTCATCCTGGAAATCCTCAACCTGAAGGACCCTAACGATCTCTATGTCCAGATAGGCCAGGACCTCACAACGCCCCAGCTTGTCATCTATTATCTCGAAGGCAACCCCCCGGAAGAGAGAAAGCCTGAGGAACCGGAGCAGGTAGAACAAAATACGTTGTCGGTATCGACTCTCGACAAAGCCATCTTCAAATTTGCCCGATGCTGCAACCCGTTGCCCTCCCAGGACAACGTGGTGGCAACCCTGAGCGAGCGGGGCATCACCTTCCACAACCGCGACTGCCAGGACCTCCATGCAAGGCACGCCCTGCAACCCCAGCAGTTGCTCAACGTTTACTGGAACACCCGGGCCGTATGGCGCCATCCGATCGTTTTCCACATTCACATTCTCGACCGGAATCTCCGCGAACTGCTTCCCTCTCTGGCAAGCCTGCCGGAAAAAATCCAGATACACAAGATTGTCAGCGGAGTGGGAAAACACGAGCAGGAAATGGTCTGGTTGAGCGCAGTCTTCCACAGCTTCGACGAAGCCAGGAAATTCTTCAGCTATCTTCCCCTCGAGAAAAGCATAATAGACGAGTTCGGACGCGAGGGCGGGCCGAGGTAAATCGGAGAATTCGTCATTAACGACTCTTAACAGCCGGCCGGGAACCGCGGAGCCGTGTAGGGGCAATGTTGATGCTTTGAGGAAATACGGCGCTGGTTTCCAAGGTCCAAGGGAGTGTTGCCCAAATTATCGCGGCAGCCCCGAATGGCTCGCAGAGCCCAACCTCGTCATTCCGGCCGGCCCTTCTCTTCGATCAGGACAAGTTCACACCGAAATCCAGGCTTTGGGGCGGATTAATTGTGAATTCAAGGCCTTAAAAACTCTGGTTCCCGGCTCAAAGGCACTGCCGGGATGATGGGGCCGGGGGCTCCGGTGAAAAATGCCGGGGAACGAGACCCATCTCCATTTGGGCAACAGCCCCTCCATCTCGGGAACCGGCGGGAAAACCCGAACTACAGGATTCCTCGCCGGAAAGGCTGCCCCTCACCTGTAATCTCGAATCGAATTTCGTTCTAATGAATGGATTTTTTTTCGAGGGTTTCCGAGAAAGCTTTCTGCGCCAGGCTTTTCAGTTCGCCTTTCTTGACCCCGGCTACCTCGACGAGAAGGAACTGCACCCAAACCCCGCACAGGAAGCTGACCATACTCTCATCGCTTGCGAACACTTCCTGGCTCAACTTCTCGTCCTGGATCGCCTCTGCTGCGAGGTTCATCACACCGTTTCGGAGCTTCCCCTCGCCGAAGCACTGGATCGCCCTCTGGTATAACCTGTCTATGGTATCTGCCTGAGAGATTATACCCACGGCCCTATCGCATGCATCGATAAGATTCAATTTTTCGTTTTTCATAGTCCATTTCTTCTGCATATTTATATTGGGCGGCATATTGAATCTTAACCGAAGCGAGTTAAAGTTGGCCATAATATTTTCGATATTTACGCGGGAAACAGTTGTGATCGCTCCTCTGTCGAGGTCGCGGGTTTTTTAGTTGACAGTCGATCCGGCAGTCGCGTTATCATGTGCGTTTCAAAATGCTGTGGAGAAACTCAAGAAAGGAGCTTCCATGCGAAGTCGTTTTGTTGATCCGTATGTTTTCAAGATTTTCTGCTTTTTGGTAGTTCTCTGCTCCGTTTTCATTCCTGCAACCAAAGGAGCTTATGCCGCGCTGCAGGGCCCGGCGTCGTTTGCCGATCTGGCCGATGGGGTCAAAGACGTAGTCGTAAATATTTCGACTACGCAGGTGGTCAAAGAAAATCCCATGCAGCCCTTCATGGGGCAAAATTCGCCTTTTCGGGAGTTCTTCGGAGATGATTTCTTCAAGAGATTCTTCGGAGACCAGCCTCAGGGCCAGATGAAAACGCATGCGCTTGGGTCCGGATTCATTATCGATGAGGACGGACTCATCCTGACCAACAATCACGTGGTCGAAAAGGCCGACGAGATCAAGATCAAGACCGCGGCGGGCAAGGAATACGATGCCAAGGTGGTCGGGCGGGATCCCAAGACGGATATCGCCCTGATAAAGATCTCCGCCGAGGGCAAACTCCCGAAGGCGGCAAAACTTGGTGATTCCGAAGCCATTCGGGTCGGTGACTGGGTCATGGCCGTCGGGAATCCGTTCGGACTCGGCAACACGGTTACGTCCGGTATAATCAGCGCGAAAGGGCGTATCATCGGCGCCGGCCCCTATGACGACTTCCTCCAAACCGACGCCGCAATCAACCCAGGCAACAGCGGCGGACCGCTCTTCAATATGAACGGCGAGGTGGTCGGCATTAATACGGCAATCGTTGCCCAGGGCCAGGGCATCGGGTTTGCCACCCCGATCAACATGGCTAAAGAAATCCTGCCGCAGCTCAAGACCGGCAAAGTCATTCGCGGCTGGCTCGGAGTCATGATCCAGGATATTACGCCCGAACTCGCCGAATCCTTCGGAATAACCGAGACGAAGGGCGTCATCGTAGCCGATGTCGTTCCGGACAGCCCCGCTGAGAAAGCCGGGCTCAAACGTGGAGACATTGTCAAATCGCTTAACGGGAAACCGGTCGACAATGCTCACACACTCTCCCGTTCGGTGGCGGCCCTCGGACCCGACTCCTCCGCAACCCTTGAGGTAATCCGCGACGGCAAATCCAAAGAAGTAAAAATCACTATCGGCACCATGCCCGAAGAGGGACCGGAACAGAAACGCAGCGGGCCCAAGACCGAGAGCGCATGGGGCATTACGGTCCAGAACATCACTCCCGAAATGGCCCAGAGATTCGGCATGGATGAGAATGAATCCGGTGTCGTCATCACCGAGCTTCAGCCCAATACGCCTGCCGCCGAAGCAAGGCTCCGTCCGGGAGACGTCGTTAAGGAAGTAAACCGGCAGAAAGTTCAGAATGTCCGGGATTACAAGCAGATCACGCAGAAAATGAAAAAAGGCGAGAGCCTGCTTCTGCTCGTAAAGCGCGGGGGCAATACCTTCTATGTCGCCATCAAGGCCCCGAAAGAATAGGCGGGGAGCACCCGGGAGACAGGCTGCAAAAAGATGGAAACCGGCGGACAAGCGACATGCTTCATCATATCCGTATCCCCCGAACAGCTCCGTAAAGAAAAGGAGAAAGCCGGGGAATTGCGCAAATCTCAGTGGTGGAAACGCCAGTTGGCCAAAGGGACCTGCTATTATTGCCATAAGCAGGTCCCTGCCGCTGAGTTGACGATGGATCATATCGTGCCGCTTGTCCGCGGCGGAAAGTCCTCTAAAGGCAACACCGTTCCCGCGTGCAAGGACTGCAACAGCCGCAAGAAATACCTGCTCCCGATGGAGTGGGAAGAGTATGTTCGGGGTGCTTGGAAAAATCGGCTTTCGCCCGCCGGCGAGCCTGATGGTGAGTCCGAAAGGGACTGAAAATGGAAAGATGCAAAGAATGCGAACTGGCGATTTACTGCTACACCGATTCGAGTTCCTGGATTTTCAGGACAAAGGACGAAATGGAAGAGAAGCAGTCACAAATCTCAAACTGCCCCTTTCATCAGGAGATTGAACGAGCCCGTTCGCAAAAAAAGCAGGTGAGGCTTCGGTGAGGTCGTGAGTCGTTTGCGCCCGCATGAACGAGGCGAGGATCTCTCGAATTGAGAGATGAAACGAATCCGCAGCGCAGAAACCGAAGATGAAGAAACCAACTTGAAAGGCTCCCGCCAAACGGGGATCCCGGAATTTCAGGACAATTTTTCTATTAGGAAAGGGCGCTTCGAAAGAGGCGCCCTTTTCAATTTGACAATGGGAATTCGCCTGCCCCAAAGAGAACTGTCGCAGGCAAATCCATACGGCACAAGCAGCAATATATTCAGCATCATAAGAATGGCCGCAACGGTGCCGCCGAGGCCTTTACGTGAACATATTGATCTTGCAGTTCCGCGCGTGCTTCAGGTAGTCCTCCGCGGTTTCGATCTCCACACCTTCAATGAAATCATCCGGGCTGATTCCCATCATATCCACGGTCATCTTGCATGCGACGAACCTGACCCCTTCCATCTGGGCCATATCCATCAACTCATCCAGGGGCGGAATTCCCGCACCGTCGATCTTCTTCCGCATCATCTTCGTGGCAACGCTCGACATCCCCGGAATGGCTCCCACCGGTCCGTTCGGCACGAACTTGCAGTTGGCCGCCCCGCCTTTCCGTATGAGATTGATCCCCATGAAAGTGTAGAATACGGTTGCGTCCATCCCGAGTCTCCTGGCATTGATGCCGAGAATGAGTGCTGGATAGGCGCCGTCCAGCGTATCGCGGCTGCATATGAACGTGCAGGCTTCCTTTTCGGGCACGGGTGCCGCAACGGGTTCAGTCTTGATCTCTTTTGGTTCCGATTTCTTGACTTCCGCTTTCTGCTTCACTGTTCTTGCTGCCATCGTTTGCCTCCGAATTTGGACTCCTGGATTTTCTTGCTTCAGCGGAACAAGTTGCCGGGGGGAAACATCCGCCTCTCTCTTATGCGACTCACGAACTTTTCTGGAAAACCTCACAATGTATTAATGGTTTCATCTCATACGCACTTTTGAGTGAATCAACGACTTACTCTCAACCTTTCAGCCGATCGGTTTCGTCGCCCATTCCGGAAAGACACCCGCGCCCTTCAGGCATCGAACCTTCCCCGTGCCGGGCAACGCAGTGGATGATCCCGATGACATTCCGGTTCGCGATGGAGTAGAAGATCTGAGTCCCGTTGCGCCTGGACGAAAGAATCCCCTTCGCCTTCATAAGGTTCAGGTGCTGGGAAATCGAAGGCTGGGGTGCCTGCAGGTGCTTGCAGATTTCGGTCACCGCCTTTTCGCCTTCTTCCAGGAACGCAATAATCCTCAGCCTCGCCGGATGTGCAACCGTCCTGAGGATATCGGCCGCGCGTTCCAGGTGCTCCACATCGAGGGGGAAACCATTTTCTTCCGACATCACATCACCTCGTAAACCGTTGCTGCCCATAATATTCGATTAACTTAATATGCTAATATTCGAATATTTGCAAGAATAAAATTGCAGCCCGGCCGTTTCCGACCGCGGCAGACGCAGTTCTCCCCTCCCCGGCAACGATTCGGCAAAAAAAACTGCCGGATGTGCGCGTAGCCCAAAGTCAAATTCGCTGCACTTGCTTGATTTTCAAAAACCCTTATGATACAAGCATTCGCACCCAAGGGCCGGCGTAGCTCAGTGGCAGAGCAGCTGATTCGTAATCAGCAGGTCGCGGGTTCAAATCCCATCGCCGGCTCCAGCAATTTCGATGACTTACAAGCAGGCTTATGTAGCTGTTTTTTGCCTATGGGGAAAAGCGCAGGATTCTGCTGTAATTTCAATTAGATCGCGACCGCATCATCCCTAATCCATTTGAATATCTCTGGGAAAAGCGCGCCATTCGTAAAAATCAGCCTCTGAATGCTTGGCCACACGCTCCATCCTCTCATTCCTTGAATTCCAAGCTGTGTTGATGTGGTTGTACAGATGCTCCAGGGATAGTTTCAACTCTATTTCATCGTATTCAGGGTCAGATTCCATGTTGGTGATTGCTTTGTCGAGTTCTTGTCGCGCTTCCCGAAGGTGAAGAAGTATCCATTCCTTATTCATGATGCCTCCATGTGTCGTTCGCGTCCGGGCTCTTGGATTTCATTCTAGAAGACTTTCCTCGACCCATAGGGAAAAATATTGGCAAAAGGAATCCAAAGGGCCACTTTTGCCCTCAATGAGTACATGAGATACAACCGCAGCTTCTTGAATTATCAGCTATTTAGCAGGTTTAGGAATAGCGCGAGTTTTTTCGTAATCAGCAGGTCGCGGGTTCAAATCCCATCGCCGGCTCCAGCGTTACAAGAAATCACAAGTCGCCGTGTAAGCAGGCGGGAGCGTTTTAGGTCCCGCCCGTTTTGTTTTTGGGCATCCGTCCGTCACTGCTGCCCAATCAAGAACTCCAAGTTGTCGGCGTAACAAGCCCTGGAAGTTCTCGCCTCATCTACGTCGATGGTCTGCGAATTCGGACCGACCAGGAAAATCCTGTAGTTTGCTTGGAGAACTTTCCCGCAAAGAGAAGATCCTCCCCATGGATGGCCAATGCGTGTGGGAATCCTACCACCGCTGATAATGACTTACTCTTCTGCCAATCTCCAAGAAAAAGGACTGAAATCCCGAACCCTTACCTGTCATCTTGGCGTCACGCAGACCCCGCCATGCTTCTCCAGGCAAGCGGGCTACAAGCTCATGCATGACAAAATCGGCTGCCTCCTGAAAGTTCCAGTCGGCTACTGCCGTGATGAGCGGCCCGATGTCCTGAGCGAACAGCGGATGGCTCAGTTTCTCGATCAGGTTATCTTCGTACTCTGCCCGGGAAACTCTGTGGCCTTCGTGCTCCATGTAATGCTGGAACGAACCGACCACCCGGTCCGGATCGATGCCGGTTTCTTTGTCGGCCATCCACAGATCGGACAGATCACGTCCCTTCTTTCGTTGATAGAGAGCACGCATTTTTGCCGACTGTTCAAAATAACACGAGAAAAGCATAGTTTTTCGACGAAATGCAC
Organism: Pseudomonadota bacterium; assembly: GCA_023416335.1. Next base: position 44,362 of record JAEZHY010000126.1, read on the forward strand.
CAGTGATTTTGGCATTGCTGGCAAACGGAAAAGAGGGTGAATATAGTTCTTGTGCTGGACGCCCAGGTGAACTCAAATCTTTCAAAAACCAGTTTGCCTTTCCGATCGCCTCTAGTAGAATCCACGAAAGAAAGGAGGACACGCCATGTCGGAACCGGCCAGAGGAAAAGCTACCTACGACGATCTCTATGATGTTCCGGACAATATGACGGGAGAGATCATTAACGGTGAACTAATCGTCACTCCAAGACCATCGAGAAAGCATACCTATACGGCCTCGGCTCTCGACAAAAGAATAGGCCCGCAATACCAGTTCGGCGAAGGCGGAGGGCCCGGCAACTGGATTATCCTCGTTGAACCGGAGATAAGGTGCGGGGAGCATATCCTGGTCCCCGATCTGGCCGGATGGAAGGAGGAGAGATATCCGGATGAAGAACCCCATAACTGGATATCGGTTGCCCCGGACTGGATATGCGAGATCCTGTCGCCTGACACCCGACGGCTGGACCGAATGGTGAAAATGCCCATCTACGCTCAGTACGAAGTCCCCTATCTCTGGCTGATCGATCCGACGGATCTGACGCTCGAAATCTACCGGCTGAAGGAGGGTGAATGGGTGGTGGCCGGTCTTCATAAGGAAGCCGATAAGGTGCGGGCGGCGCCTTTCAGCGAAGTCGAAATCAACCTGGCCGATCTCTGGCAGGAATATCGGCGCCGACGGTCTGACGAACCACCGGAGAAATAGTCTCTTCGGGAGAGAAACATTTCTTCCGGCCGGCCCCGCGGAGGTCATGCCACCAGAAATCACGAACCTGTTGAGGCGGTGGCAACGGGTTCGCCTCCCGCGGGTTTTCCAGAGACAACGGTTGAGGGAAGCAGTGCATTCTTCCGTTCTCCCCCAACAGTCCGTAAATTAGGCTCGCATACAGCTTTCAGCAATATGGCCTCTGCCAGCACTAACCTCTCTCCGACCGTTTTCCACGTGATACAAGCCTGATATCAAAGCGCAATGCTCACCTCAACTGCAGGCCTATCCCTACAGTCGTGCATGTCAAACCCTGCGCTCATTTGCCGGCACAGACCCGGGATTCATAAACGAAATAGTTAATGAAAGCTCGCGGAATGGGGCACCATGGGAGTTCGAAACGACAGCCTGCATGTTGGCATGTTAGATGCTTCTGTTACACACAGACAAAGCAACTCGGATTCTTCTGCGCGGCACGTCTAAAGTTTTAAACCTTCCATCATGGAAAGGGCCAAGAATGTCAAAAATCCTGCTCGTCGATGATGATCACGAATATCTATTGCTTCTTGGGGAAGCAATGAGACTGCGTTGCCTTGACTTCGACCTGGCGACCAGCGCGGAGCAGGCCAGAGGTTTATTGAACGACACTCAATATGACATAATCTTTTCAGACCTCAACATGCCCCTGGAATCCGGTCTCGATCTCTACGATTATGTTTCTTCGAAGCATCCCGAAACTCCTTTCGTCCTGATGTCAGGGTGCTACGATGAGATAATCAGACGGGAAGCTGTAAGGATGGGGATCTCCGCATTCGTGCTGAAGCCGGTCTACGTGCACGAATTGATGGAGACCATTGAAAACCTGCTGTTGTTCACCCCAAGGGCCGCTGAGATGACTGCTCTGACTATCAGTTCACAAACCGGACTCAATTGAAGAGGAGGGTCACCTTGCAAGATCTGCAAAGTTCTGTGGTCTTGCTCCTTTGGATGATATTCTCCGGGCAGGGGCAAACTGCGCCGGCGCCTTGCCCGATCGTCCAAAGTTCTTCGGTTCAATTAAGAAAGACCGGTCCGGGGATAAGCAGAACAAAAACGGCTGAGGACAGCACGTTAGTATTTGGAGATACGTCCGGTAATGATGACCGCACGTTCAAAACGGAAGATCCCGTTCGGGAGTTGAGCCCGGAGTGAACGCGAGCAAGCCCCAGACCTTATCCAATTGTTTTCTTTCGTGTTTTTCATACAACCAACCGGTCATTTCCTTGCTTCTCAGCAAGATTTTGATCCCGGCAGTTCTTTAGTCGTTTGATATCGAACTCTCAGGCATACATATAGGCCGAGGAGTTTTTGTGAATTTCGTACCTATGGCTCATCCAAGAACGATGGGTTGCGCTCCGCCTATCGACCCCATCTTATTGTTTTCTTTCGTGTATTTCGTGCCTTTCGTGGTTAAGGGTTTAGTTTTTGTATTTTGGTTGCGGCTCTGCTGCCCCAGGCTTTTCGTGGTCAAGAGTCTTTGTTTTGTGAGCCTTCTCACTGCGGCAGCCCGTACCTAAAAACCTGAGCACTACCGCGCAAAATCCGATCGGCGTTTCGCGTGCGTCCTTCGGTGCGATCCATATGCCCATCAATCGCTGCCCATACGTGAGTCCGTTCCAGCGCAGAGGAAGGTACAGGAACACATAGGGACCTCCGAGCAGAAGACCCGTCAACACCCTTATGCCGTCGGCATCGCCGCGGGTTATGCGTGGAAGAAACCCGAGGACCAACATTAACAGCATGATGATACCGACGATGTTCACGAAAAGCAGGGAGCAGTAGATCCAGAGCGACAGGGAAGCGAGGGCCGCCAGGAATCGCGTCTGCAAAGACGGGGGCTCCCGGGTTGCTTCGTTCCACGGCAGAGTGAGCGTATCGGGGAGAGTGGATTCCAGGGCACAGAATCGTTGCATGAACCCGCCCTGGAGAAAATCTATATTGATGTCCCGCCTGTACGGACCACGGGAGGAGCGGAAGCAGAGTCCGGCTGTTCTTCAGCCACCGGCTCAATTAGCCCTTTGCCGGGCAATGTATTTGGGAATTATCACTCCGCATTTCGGGCATTCGTCAGAAGCGGCATCCGCCCCGAACTGATGCCCGCATTTCGGACAGGAAGGAACAACAGCGGTGCCCGATTTTGCCTCTTCCATCGTCAGGTCGATCTTGGATGCGGGTTCCTGCTCGATGCGACATTCAAAGCCGATTCCATCCAGGGCCGCTTTATACTTTTCAGCGAGTTCCCGGGTGAGTCCTCTCTTTATCACAATAGGCCTGCCGGACAGCAGTGCCTTAACCGATTCCGGCTTCAGTCGGAAGGCTTGAGCAAGCTTTTCGGCGGCTATCCTGGGATCGACTTTCTCTTTCAGCTTCCCTTCAAAGACTATCTGGAACGGAAGGGGCTCCATGGCTTCTTCCTGCTTCACAGGGGACACTTCTAATTATCCGAACCAGGATGAGATCGGCATAAACTTCAGGAAAGATAAACGAATTATGGAGTGCAGCCGCAGAAAAATCCGTATAATGTAAAGTAGGGCACTTGAAGGCCCTCGGTAGTTCCCGCTGCCTCCATCTCCTAAGTGATTGACAAGATTCAACTTGAAAAATCCTGAAAGTCGCGTATTCATGAATTGGCGCGCGCGATCCGGCAGACCAACAGCTCCCGATATCATGCCTGGAAATACCGATAATTACCGGACGTAAGTTCATGTGAGATGAGGAAGTAATGGAGAACTCTAAATTCATAGACACATATGCGATAGCCTATCCTGCTGCTCCCATTTTCGCAAATGACCTGCCCTGGGACAGATACCAGCAATGCAGGGAGAACTGGGCTTTTTCACGAAAGGCCCTCCTGAAACTGAACACTGAACTCAATGCCTCATTTGGACCCAATGACTGTTTTTCCGTTATTGTGGCAGGCTCTTACGGACGCATGGATGCGCACGGCAAATCCGATCTCGACTTCATGATCGTCCACAATGGCTATCTGACGGAAGAAGAGAGTAAGGTTGAAGTTGTCAGGGAATGTGCCGGCAAGCTGGGCATCGAGACGCCTAATCCTGAGGGAGCTTTCTCGCGTCCGATCCGGTTGGCGGACATGGTGGAATCGATAGGTTCAAAAGACGATGATTTGAATTCCACGGCTCAACGATTGCTGATATTGATGGAAGGAAGAGCTATCTTCAACCCTGGATTTTTCAAACATATAATGCTCACCCTCATCAACAGGTATATGAAATATGTCGAAGAGGAACCGGAAAAAGAAGCCCTGGTACTACTCAACGATATAATACGATACTTCCGGAGCATATGTATAAATGTAGAATTCAATTTCTGGAAGGATGACAGTAAATGGGGAATTCGAAACGTAAAACTTGGGCATAGCAGAATACTGATTTATTCAGGCCTTCTGTTTCTCATTTTAACGTCCAGCATGCTGCGTCGGGATAAGCTTTCTTTCCTGAGAGACAACATATTCCTGTCGCCGATTGAAAAAGTGTACCGCGCTTATCAAATGAACAATGATACCAATTTCAAGAGAGTTATCGGAGCATATGACACTTTTCTCCACAGGCTTATGCAGGACAACGTTAGAGACGAACTCAGGGTTCTTGACTACAGAATGAGATTTACAAGTCGTAACTATGCAGAACTTAAAACCAATTCCGATTTTCTGCAGGCAGAGCTTACCCGCTTCGTTTTGGACAATCGTACGCATTGGACTTCTCAGATTTTTGAATATCTGATATTCTAAGTTTTTATCGGTGTCTGACAGACGACTCTTTAGAGAAAGAACATGAATCCCGATTCAGAAATTGCTCCGCGCCCTTTTCAGCTGGGGCTCTCCTTCGCACCATCTCCGGAAGATATTCAGCTGCCTGCCTGCTCGTTTCCTGTTGTTCTGCCGTTCCCGGTGGAACTCCATGTCATGCGGCACGGTGAAAGCGCAGCCAATGAAGGCAATCTGATTACCGGTTCCATGAACGTTCCGCTGACCAAACTGGGAAGAAGACAAGCCCGGATGGCAGGCAGAAAGTTGGCCGGGAGGTATGATGTCGCTTTTTCATCGACGTTATTCCGCTCGAGAGAGACTCTCATGCTGGCCCTTAAGGCAAAAAAGCTGGAAGAAATACCCGTCAAAGAGACCCCCGATCTGGCCGAACGCCAGCTGGGTAAACTTGAACTTAAACCGGCGCGCCCGATTCCGGAATACGCTGCGGGCGATCTTCAATATGCTCCGCCGGGTGGCGAGAGTTACCTTTCGGTCGCCGGCAGGATGTTGCGTTTCCTGACCGATACAGCCCGGTGGATTCAAACCGAATGGGACCAGAAGCAAAGAAAGATCAATCGCATTCTGGTATGCACCCACATGGGCCCTATTCGTATCATCGCAGGCATTTTGAATGAGGAGAAGGACCCGGTGCGGATCCTCTCGCGCTCATACAGTCCCACGCACTTGTCCGTGTTCCATTGGTCCAGGGTAACATACCCAAGATTCCTGCTTGACCTGCAGATGCCCCAAGGCCCAGTCCACCCGGATACTGAACTGTCCGACGGCCCGTCATTCGCCTGAGAAGATTGTATGAACCGGCTACTCATACTGGGCACTTTGAATGACACACTTTCAGCAGGAATTCGTCAGCTTCAGAAAAGGCTCTCGTCCCGGACCGGCAATCTCCTTGCACTCCGATTTCCCGTGCACATAACCATAAGGGGACCATTTTGGACGGAAGCCGAGCCTGACAGATACCGTGAGTGCATCGAAAGCGTCTGCCGTTCTAACCGGCAATTTGAAATCCTCCTCAATGGCCCGGTATTCGTCGATCCGGATTTATGCTGGCTTGAAGTCGATCCCGCCTCTGCCGGATTCGCCTGCCTCCGGGAACTGCACATAAAATTTGAGGATGCGGTAAGTTCTCTGGTGGCTATCGACGACGTGCCGGCAAAACATAAGGGAATAAACTATCGCCCGCACGCGACTCTTGGATGGGGGACGGATTTTGCCAGTCACAAAAACCTGCCGCCCTGGAGAGACAACGGCTGCACCGGCTTTCTCGATAAAGTCGCCGTTGCCGTTTATCCCGAGAAGTGGCCGATAGAGGGCAATGTGGAGATCATTGAGTCCTTTGCACTTGGCAGCCTCTAAAAAAGCACCCCGCCTAAAATAGAATCAACACGCATCACGCCGAATGCCTGTCCCGCTTCAACTTGCAGACAAATAATCCGTATTGGCCGACTTACGTATCAGCCTTGAGGAAGGCGCCCCCAATGCTGTTCAATTAAGCAAGGCCTAAACACCGGGGCGCGGACTGGGCGTCCGTGCCCGTCAGCCGAGTAGGGTGGGCACAAGGGTTTATCGTGCCCACCCTACCGTCGCTGCCGCACTCCGAATCGAAGTTTCCTCCTCATTCAAACCGCATCATCTAATGTCGACGGTTCGCTTTTGTACTATCGGTCATTTTCTTGTTTTCTTAGCAAGATTTTGATGCCGGCAGCTCGGTAGTTCGTTTGATATCGAATTCTTAGGCATACATATAGGCTGAGGAGTTTCGTGAATTTCGTACCTATGGCTCATCCCAAAACGATGGGTTGCGGTCCGAGACTGTGTCGTAACCGACTCGGATTGGGTTGGTTTTCATCGCCAACACGACACGGTCTCTCCGCCCCCATCCGCGACCTTATCCTATTGTTTTATTGCGTGATTTTCGTGTATTTCGTGGTTGAAGCTTTTGTCTTTTTGTATTTGCGTGTGCCGGCACGGTCGTGAAACCGTGCTCAACTCAAAGGGAGTTTCATACCATTCCAAACCGGATTTACATTCCCAACCGGAGCCCGAACAAGCCGGCAGCCGACGTTGACCGAGCTTTTGCTAATGATTATGGTTCCGCAATCTCTATTGCTAAGTGCGTGAGATAGAAGCCCTCCGGATGATCCATGGGGCGGAGAAAGGACAAAATCAGGTGCAATCGGAAAAAGAACTGAAAATCTGGGATTTCTTCGTACGGTCTTTTCACTGGATCGTCGTGGCTGCATTCGCAGTCTGTTACATCACGGAAGGCGAGCCGCGTTGGCTGCATGTCAACTCCGGCTACATTATCGCCGGGTTCGTTGCGCTCAGGATCATATGGGGATTTGCAGGACCGCCCCATGCGCGTTTCAGCGATTTCGTCCGAAGTCCGAGGACAGTTTTCGAGCATCTCAACGACGTGGTCCGGTTCCGGGCAAAACGCTACCTCGGCCATGACCCTGCCGGGGGTGTCATGATAGTTGCTCTCCTGGTATGTCTTTCTTTAACAGCCGTAACGGGCATGCTGTATTATGCAGCCCGAGACAATGCGGGGCCTTTTGCAGCGTGGTCGACGAGCATCGCAGGAAGCACGCTCTCAATCGATCCAATGGCCCTGGCCCACGCCGGCCACCCTATGGCGAGTCAACAGACGGGCAAACCGGATAAAAAGGGTGCATGGACGAAAGAAGTACACGAATTCTTCGCAAACCTCACGCTGGTCCTCGTCATTATGCACGTGAGCGGAGTCGTGCTCGTAAGTTATCAAACCAGGGAGAACCTGATCCGAAGTATGATCGACGGTCGCAAGAAAGTCACGCTCAATGAGGAAGCCGGTGTTGCCGATCTCTCTTCTACTCCGGACACGCAGCGCCCTTCTCGATCCACTCGGTCATGAGTTCCACGAATTCGTGATGAGGCATGGGCACCGGCGTTCGGTTGCCTCCCGGTTTCCATCCCCAGTGGACGACAGGCGCGTCCCGAAAATGTTCGAGGAGTTGCTCCAGGTTTCTCCCCCCGTTTTGAGACGGGTCCTTGAGATGTTCGCAGATTTGGCGAGGCGTTCTGTTCTGAAAGACCATCGGCATATCTCTGGTTGGAAGGTGCCAGTCGGGCGAACCTGGAGGACTGTGTTCTCCGGGCTGATTCTTCTCCTGGTGACAGCCGCTGCATGACAATCCTGCTGTTCCCATCCCGTCCGGGCCGCGCTCGACGTTCATTGGATGCGGCAGACTTCGGTCTCCGGTAAGAGGATGATCGCCCTCCGGGTGGCAGTTTACACACCGTGGATGAAGCAGAACCCGGGATGCGGTCAGAAAGGCTTTAGCTGAAGCAGCAGGTTCGTCCTGTGCCTGGGCGAATTCAACCCCGCCTCTCATCCCACCTTTTTGGTGAAGCACGCAAAATGTGAACACCAGAAGGAGTCTCAAGAGAACCGGCGCCCATCTTCTGTTCCTTCGCTCTGCACTCCATTTCATACCGGCCCTCCCCTTCACCCGATGTTTTCCGATTCCGCAGGCAAGGCTGTGAGGACACGCTCCGGAACAAGGGGCAGATCGCGAAGGCGACCTCCCAGTGCATTGCTCACTCCATTAACAACGGCGGCAGCCGTCGGCCCCATGGATGCCTCCCCTGCCCCAAGCGGCTTTTCCTCCGGACGGCCGATCAGGTGGACCTCCACTTTGGGCACTTCCGGAAACCGCAGGATCGGATAGCTGATCCAATCACGAGAAGTCACCCTGGTACGGTCGAATTTTATCGCCTCCATTAGCGTCCAGCTAACGGACTGAATTATGCCGCCTTCGATCTGCATTTCAAGGCCTTTGGGATTGACGATCTGCCCCGCATCCGCGGCGGCGACTATCCTCAAAACGGCAACAGCGCCCGTCTTGCGGTCTACCGTCACTTCAGCAACGCAGGCAACATAGCAGGAGAGATTCTTGTATTTTGCGAAACCGAACCCGCGGCCCCGCATTCCGTCGCTCTTGAAATCCTTTTCCCAGGGCGCCGCAGCGGCAACCTTTTCTATTACGGCCCGGGCCCGGGGATCTTTCAAATGCCGGAGCCTGAATTCGACCGGATCGGCCCCGGAAGCGGCGGCCAGTTCATCCATGAAGCATTCGATCGCAAGTACGTTCCCATAAGCGCCGAGAGAGCGCAGGGCCGAGGTCCTGAGCGGCATCTCCTTAATGAGATGAAGGATGATCCTCCTGTTCGGAAAATCATAGAGCGGCACTTCATTGCGATCGGCACCTCCGGACGGCAGGGGGATCGGCCGGACGGGCGCGGGGCTGAGAGGCCTGGCCAGGTATCGGGCGGCCAGAAGGTTAACGCCTCCCGGGATTCCGGGCCTGTCGTTATGAGTGTTGCTCCACACTTCATGCTGCCATTCGGCGATGCTGCCGTCCGCCGTGAGTCCGGCAGAGAGTTTCATTACCATCGCCGAGCCGAAGGGTTCCCAGGCAAATTCGTCGTCCCGCATCCACTGCACCTTGACCGGCCGACCCGGCAGGGCGCGGGCCAGGAGGGCGGCGTCGAGCGCGACGTCATCGGCTCCGTTGTGGCCGTAACACCCCGATCCCTCAACATGCGCAACGGTCACGGCCTGCGGCTCCATTTCCATGACCGTCGCCAGGTCCCTCCGGAGCGGAAAGACTCCCTGCGTATGGGACCAGACGCGGAGCCGGCCATCTTTCATTTCGGCAACGGCACAGGAAGACCCGATCGAACCATGGGCGCCATAGGATTTGGCATAGGTTGCGGAAACCCTCCGAGCGATTGCAGGCGTCGTCTCGGATTTCTTCTCATCGACCACCCCGCCCTCAGCCGGCTGCTCCTGCAGCCAGGCGGAGATCCTGTCGGATTCGGGAAGATCTTCGCCGGAAATCCATTTCGCTGAATTGCGCATGGCCTCGCCGGCCGCAATCGCCTGTTCTTCCCTGGCCGCTATTACGCCGAGGAAGCTGCCGTCCCTCACCACCGAAAGGACTCCCGGCATGCCCTTCACCGATGCGATATCAACGTCCGCCAGCCGGTCGCGCGGGCCCGGCGGGCGCACCACACGACCGAAAACCATTCCGGGAAATCTCAAATCCTGGACGTAAACAGAGCCGCCCGTTGCCTTCGCCGGAATATCGATGCGCGGCACGGACTTACCGACAACCGTATGCCCGGCCGTCTGCTTTGGCTGCACTCGCGAGGTAACCGGCCGGTGAAGGAAACCGCCTCTTGCAAGCTCTCCATATGAAAGTTGCGCGCCGGATGGGGAAACAACGGCGCCATTGGCTGCCTTGAGCCGGTCGGACGGGACTCCGAGTTGTGCCGAAGCCTTTTCGATCAAGGCGGTGCGGGCTTCAGCGCAGGCATATCGAATCGCTGCACCGCCCTCCTCGATAGACCGGCTGCCGACGGTATACCCTTCGTCGGGCGTCCGCTCAGTGTCTCCGGAAACCATGCGAATATGGGAAAACGGCACCGCCAGCTCCTCGGCTGCAATCTGGGCGAGCGCGGTCAAAATACCCTGGCCCAGTTCCACCTTCCCCGTAAAGATTGTCACCTTCCCATCAGGATCGATTATCAGCCGGGCATCGAGCATGGGAGTTTCACCCGGGTGATCCGGCAATCCCGCTTCGGCCGGCCATGCAGAGTTCCCTGCCATGGTGAAAGAGACGACAACACCGGCCGAGACCCTGCAGAATTCCCGTCGAGTGAGGTGCCCTCGCCTTTTCATCTCCTCATCTCCCGAGCTGCGCGCCGGACGGCGCGTACAATGTTTTGATGAGTGCCGCACCTGCAGAGGTTGGGTGAAAGGGCCAGTCGAATCTGGTCTTCGGTCGGATCGGGGACCTTGTCCAGGAGCGCCTTGCTTCTGATGATCATGCCGTTCATGCAGTAGCCGCACTGTGCTGCCTGCTCTTCGATAAAGGCTTTTTGCAGCGGATAGGGATTTTCCAGAGTACCGAGCCCTTCCAGAGTAACAATGACTTTGCCTTCGGCCCTGCTGACAGGCGTGACGCAGGAGGCGACGGCCGAGCCGTCCATCAGGACCATGCAGGCGCCACATTGAGCATAGCCGCAGCCGTACTTCGGCCCGTTCAATCCGAGGTCATTTCGGAGGACGTAGAGCAGGGGAGTTTCGGGGTCGGCTTCCGTTACTGCTGTTTTCCCATTTACGATCAGGACGATCATGATGCCCTCTTTGGTTGGGAATGACTTTCAGGGGCAGGACACGAGTACTTTAGTAATCGGAAGTCCGCGAGTCAAAGCCCGGGATGCCGGGGGAAACTTCCGCAAAGATGTTGAGGCGCGGTTTCCGTCCGCGCCGACACCGCAAATACAAAAAGACAAAAGCTTACAACCACGAAAGGAACGAAAATCACGAAAGGAAACAACAGGATAAGGTCGTAGGCGGCTTAAGTGCCAGCGGCGCCACACCCCTATTGAGAGACGGAGGCTGGAATCTTTTGTGGATGGGTCTCCCTTACAATGGTGAAATGTAAAACAGGCAGACGGGAGTCGCGTAGGGTGGGCACAGAGCTTTACCGTGCCCACCGTCCGGCCCATTCGACTGATATGGATGCGCTTTCTGTTGTACCCGTGTTCTTGAATCCGGGGGCGAAGCGCAAGAGACCGAACAAAATATGCTCGGCCGGCAACAAAGCCTCCAAACCGGATTGGAGCTTTTGAGTTTCCTTGATAACAGATCCCGAACCGCGATCAAAAACCGGTGGGCACGATAAAACCTGTGCCCACCCTACGGACTGTGTGCAGGATTACTAGAAATTTGAAAACTCTTCCATTGAGACCAGTCGCTCCGGTCCGGCCGCATCTTTTCTCATGCCGTTCCGACACTTTCCATTGGCTTTAAGTTTGGTCACGATCCTGCTTTCAGGGACAGAAAGAGCTTCCACCGGCCTTCCGGCGGATATCGTTCTTGGTGCGTTGCGGCCGGTTGTTTTTGAACCCTCCACCAGAGACTTGAGCATTCCCACATAGGTCTTCAATTGACGTGCCTGGGCATTCATTTCCTCGGACGCCGAAGCCGATTCCTCCGCATTGGCGGCATTTTGCTGAACGACCTTGTCCATCTCGGCCACGGCTTTATTCACCTGCTCGATGCCCTGAGCCTGCTCAAGGGAAGCAGCGCTTATCTCGCCGACTAACTCCTTGGATCTCCCCACGCTCGCGGCAGCCTCCCGGAATTCGTTTTCCGTCTTCACCACCAACTCCGAACCCTCTTTTATTTTCTTTACGGTCCCTTCTATAAGATTGGCGGTGGACTTGGCCGCTTCGGCCGCTCTCAGCGCAAGGTTTCGCACCTCGTCTGCGACCACGGCAAACCCGGCACCTGCCTCACCCGCCCGCGCCGCTTCAACCGCAGCGTTGAGGGCAAGCAGGTTCGTCTGGAAGGCGATTTCGTCTATTGTTTTGATTATCTTGGATGTTTCCTCGCTCGCTCTTGAAATCTCGCCCATCGACGTGGCCAGGCCTTCCATCGACTTGCCGGCCCTGGAAACAGTATCTTTGGTCACCGTCATCAGCTTGTCCGCCTGGGTGGCGTTGTCGGCATTCTGTTTCGTCATGGAGGCCATCTCCTCAAGAGAGGAGGAGGTCTCTTCGATCGATGCCGCCTGCTGTGAAGCCCCTTCAGCGAACCTCTGACTCGAAGAAGAAATGTTTTCGGCCGCCGTGGACACTTCCTGAACACTGCCGTTCAGGCCCCCTATCGTATTGAGAATCGGCTTGACTATCGAACGGGCAAGGCCGTATCCCATGAAGATCATCAGCAGGCCGACGATCAAAGCGGAAATCAGAACAGCCGAAATGACCGATTGCGACGTCTTTTCGAGGACGGTCCTGTCGACTCCGATAAAAAGCATTCCGCCTATCTTGCCGTCGGCACCCTGCAGGGGCCAATAGGCAGTATTGTAGATGCGGCCGTCTATCGTATTCTTATTGAAGAACTTTTGCCCCTTGTTCAGCACCGTATCGATAATCACCGGATTGTCCAGCTTCGTCCCAACCATGCGCTTGCCATTCTTTTCGAGGGTGGTCGAAGCCCGCTCTTCACTTTTGAATATGGTGCATTCCACGTTGAACTGCTGTTTGATCTTATCCACGAAGGCATTCGTTGCGGTAAGGTCGATCCCAGGAGTGACGGTTCCAACAATACGGCCGTCCACCTTGACCGGGGCCCCTGCCCTGATGGAGAATTTTACCACGGTCCCTTCTTCGATGCCTGCCGAGACTTCCCCGGCCAGCGCTTTTTTGACATTGATCTGGTTTGCGACGCTGTCGCCCACTTTCTCAGAATGGCCGCGGGCTAGGACATTTCCGTTGACATCGGCAATAGTCAGTACCTCCAGGCTGTTGTTGCTAAGAAGCGTCCTGGCGATTTCCTGAAGAAGCTTTGTATCTTTGTCCGCAATGGCATCCGCCAGATCCGGGCGGGTGGAAAAGGAAAGAGCGTTTTTCTTGACCCTGTCCACCGCATCGTCCAATGCTTTTTGGACGGAGACGGCATTAAGGCTGATTCCATTTTCGGCCTGTTCGTCAAATCCTTTCGAAAAGAAATAATAGGCCGAAAAAAATGTGGTGCTGCCTACTATGAGAACGGTCAACAGTACAAGCCAGATCACTTTTGACGAGAATGAAAATGACGAGTTTTTCAGTTTCTCCGATTTTCCGAGCATGTCTTTCCTCCTGGCGTTTGTGCGGCACCATGATGCAATACGAATAGGAAAATGAACAAATCGATGAAACGTCGCTGCCGTCCGTCCGAAGAATTCCAAATATCAACGGCTATACTGCGCGTCGTAAATCTCTTTTGCAGGCTTTAATAAAGGAATCATCTTGCAGCTCCGAACAGATTACCTGAATGAAGAACAGCCAATTCCAATTCCGAAGGACGCTTTGTCTGACTGCCGGTATGGATCGCGTTGAGCACCTTGCTCCCTGCATCCTTCCAGATGCTTATTTAAAAGCTCGGCTGAAAATTCACAAACTTAAAACAAATTTATTGTGCAACTGATTTCTATGTCAGAAAGTCCGATGGGATAATCAAGATATGCTGAATTTGTAAACAGCTGCCGTCCGCCCGATTATTCCGGTAAGTCCGAACCGGGTTATCTGTCTTCCACCCGGTTATACACACAGGGTTCCTGCCGTTGTCTATAAATCAGCAATCGATATTATGTCGGAATAAATAATTCCCCGACTTGAGACCTTTAGTCATTTTTCTTATTGGACGGTTTTCGGCTTCGGCCTGAATGGATGCCCCGAATGCCGATAAATCTGGAATCCGCAACTGATTATCGCCGGTGCGCTCGATCGTGATTATTAATGACCAAATCATGAAAGGAACATATCTCTTTGACATGGTGGGGGGACAGATGACTATCAGATCTTATGTGAAATTGACTCTATTGACCGGACTCGTTGCAATTTCGCTCGGGGGGTTTCTGCTGCACGCGCGCATACATCCCCCGTCACAAAACACGTCGAATCTCATCCCGTTAATATCGGGAATTCTTAGCGTTATAGTCGTGCCGCTGCTGTTTGCCGGCAAGAAAACCATCAGCTACGGTTACACCCTGAATGGATTTCAGGTGATTATCGGAAGCATCGCAATGGCTCATTTTGCGGCTGCTCATTGGCCTCAGCCCGCAACTGTCGAAGCGGTCGTCCTGAAAACAACCCTGCCCGACATCGTGGTCCTCTGGACCAAATTCTTCATCGGCAAAGCCATCTTCGACCTGGAACTCTTCGGATACGATCCCAACAGGAATAAGGCGGGAAAGAGCTATCGTTATCCGAATACCGGCTGGTGGCTGATTCATCTTGCGGCAGTAAGTATCGTTTATACTCTCGGCGGTCTGCTCTGGAGGTAGTCTTGAATAAGTTCAAAATGTTTTCCAGAAACTGGTGGATCCTGCACGTCCTGGCTATCGCGTTTTTCTTTTATCTGGGTCACGCGGTTCATTTTTGACGGGGCATGGTCTCCCCGGATGCAGGCTAACAGTTGTCGATGCGAGGAAATACACCGCTGGATCCCAAGGTCCGTCTTGGGAACCCCGCCCCGGCAGGCCGGATAGTATCCGGTACGTGCTGTGCCGCTCAGGGCAACTCTATCGCAGTTCTGCGCATTGCACCCGGATACAATTTCGGCCACCCAAGCTGATATCGGGTGGCCCAGGCAACAGGCTTTAACGTTGCCTGGGTCCGGAGGACAAGAGGCTTCGCGTAGAATCACCAGTCCCTCTTGCCTGCGGCAGGGGCAACCAAAACCACGTTACCCGTGTCACCCATGGTTTGGTTCCGAGCGCAAGGCGATGGGCACGAAAGCGTTGTGCCCACCCCTCAACCTTATCTCATTGTTTTCTTACGTGATTTTCGTACTACTATTGGTCGTTTTCTTGTTTTTTGAACAAGATTTTTTATGCTGCCTGTCTTAACTCGTTTAATATCAAACTCTTAGGTACACTTTAAGCCGAGGAGAACTGAACGGACTTTCGTGTGTTTCGTACTCGTATCGCTCATCAAAAAAGCGATGGGTTGCGCTCCGAGACCGTGTCGTTGCCGACCGGGGTTGAGATGGTTTTCATCGACAAAACGACACGGTCTCTCCGCTCCACCCATCCTTATCTATTGTTTTCTTTCGTGATTTTCGTGTATTTCGTGGTTAAGGGTTTTGTTTTTGAATTTTGGTTGCGGCTGTGCTGCCCCAAGCTTTTCGTGGTTGAAAGCTTTTGTCTTTTTGTATTTGCGGTACCGGCACGGTCGGGAAACCGCGCCTCAACATCTTCGATTGAAGTTTTATAAGAGCACGTTGATTTCGTGTGTTTTGTTCTCGTATCGCTCATTCAAAAAGCGATGGGTTGCGCTCCGAGACTCTATCCTATTGTTTTCTTTCGTGATGTTCGTGTATTTCGTGGTTAAGGGTTTTGTTTTTGAATTTTGGTTGCGGCTGTGCTGCCCCAAGTATTTCGTGGTTGCGGGCTTTTGTCTTTTCGTATTCCTGGTTGCGGCTCACTCCGCATTCTTGCCTACAGGTTCCGTGCTCTTGCCTGGATCAGTTCGGCTACGATACTGACTGCGATCTCCTCCGGGGTTTCAGCCCTGATGTCCAGCCCAATGGGTGCGTGGACCCTGGCGAAATCGTTTTCGTCGAATCCTTCTCGGGCAAGAACCTCAAAAGTTGCATCCCGTTTCTTCCGGCTGCCGATCATTCCGATGTATCCCGCATCGGTTCTCAACGCCTGTTCGAGTACCGTTTTGTCGTGAACATGGCCGCGGGTCACGATTACGATATAACTGTCCCTGTCGATCTGCAGGCCCTTCATGGCTTCGTCGAACGATTCCAGAACCAGAATTTCATCGGAGGTGCGAAGACGTTCCCGACTGGCAAATTCTTCCCGGTCGTCGAGAACCACGGTGCGAAAGCCGACGAAGGCGGTCAGTTCCGCCAGTTTCTGCCCCACGTGACCAGCCCCGAAAATATATGCTGCCCCTCCAGATGAGAGCGGTTCGATGTAGAAGCGCTTTTCTCCGTACGCAACAACATCCGGCTGCGTACTGACCTCCACGAGCAATTCCCTGAACCGCGCCACTCCCTCGGCTTCCAGCGAGGCGTTGCCGTCATTGAATATATACGTCTGGGGGGCGGTTTCGCCGACCTCGCCGTCGGGGAGCCGCATGACCAGCCATGCACGCTTTCTGGAATCCAGCGACGTCTTCACGTCTTCATAAAGGGCACGCCGGTCGTCCCGTGATCCGTCTTCATAGTGAAGGAGCACGTCCACGTCTCCTCCGCAGATCATCCCGATGGGAACTTTCCCGTCGCGGTTGAGAGAGAATCTGCTCACGAGGGTTTTTCGGGATGAAAAAATCTCCGCTGCCCGCTTCTGAACAGTAGCTTCAAGGATCCCTCCCCCGACACTGCCGATTATCGAGCCGTCCTCCCGTACGATCATGCGCGAACCGACGCCCCGCGGCGCCGACCCGCACCGGTGGAGAATCGTAGCAACGACAAAGCTCTCCTTCGCCTGCAGCAGCTTCACCATGTCCTTGAATATGTTCATCATGAGACTCCTCGATCTCTCACCGGAGATATTCTACCGATTCGTGTTGCGATAAATTCCGTGTCCGTTTATGTCTGTGAGATTGTATGCGCAAAACGGGACCAGCCTGCCGTCTGGATGGAGTACATGCAGGTGGCATTCCCTGAGGCGGTCCAGGTCCAGGGTCCAGGCGTCCTGAAAAGCCATGCCGGAGATACAGAAAGAATGCGTCCGGATCCGCTCGACAAAGACATCCCATCCGCCGAGGCCGAGTCCCTCCCGACTCTCGCGGCGCGAACCCTCAGGCGATTTCCAGAACTTCCGTTGGAAAAGCTGGGCATTGAGGCCCCCCGCCCCGGTATTTTCCCCGCCGCAACAGGAGTTCCCGGCATCGGGCACCGTCCAGGTTTTAAGCTCTCCTTCCGGCATGAGCACGTAATTGGCGTGGAATGAGCAATAGCTGTTTTCCGCACCCGGAGGCCGGAAATGCTCTGCTCTGATTATGCCTCCACTCTGCCGCTCAAGCTCGGTGATGATCTCGGGGATGGTAAGACGGGGCAGATCGGAGTCCAAACCGGAGTACCTGCCAAGGTAGCTCACCGGCTGAAAGTGCACGCCGCGCACTCCGGGTATTTTCTCCCGGGCGTATTCGATGATCGGACCGATCTCATGGATGTTGACGCCCGGCACCAGCGTTGGAACCAGGATCACACCAAGTCCGTGTCCGATGCACTGCGTCACGGCAGCCTGCTTCTCACGGGCCAGAGGACGCCCCCGGAGCTTTCGAAAAGTGTCATCCTGGAGACCGTCAAACTGCAAGAAAACGCACGACAGTCCGGCCTCTTCGAGCTTCCTTGCATAACCCGGCTCCTCCGCCAGACGCAGGCCGTTGGTATTGAGCTGGATAAACTCGAACCCCATGGAACGCCCCAGGGCAACGATTTCCGGAAGGTCTTCGCGCACCGTGGGTTCGCCTCCCGAAAGCTGCAAATTGCACGGCCCGGCGGCAACCAGGAGCTTCTCCAACATTCCCCGTATCTCATTCAGGCTCAAATCTCCGGAGACATCCTTTCCGGCATCGGCAAAGCATACGGGGCACCGGAGATTGCAGCGTTGAGTCACTTCGATCAAAGTGCAGCAGGTCTGCCGGCGATGCTCCGGGCAGAGGCCGCAGTCCAGGGGACACCCCTTCTCGGCCCCGGTCTGCGAAAAAGTTTGATACGAAGGTTTCTTCGGCCTGCTCCATGAGGAATACGGAGGCTCTCCGCACCAGACAACCGCCTGGAAGGGACCGTGCGCCGGACACCTCTTCCGTAAAACCACCCGGCCGCCATCACTCAACCGCTGGGCGGGAATGCGCGCCAGGCACACGGGGCATACGCTTTCGGTCGTGGAAAGGAGTGTCTCTCCGGACATCACCGTCCCTCGGCCGGATCGAAACCGTTTTCCAGCAGCAGAGCCTTTACCTTCTCCCACGTCCCGGCGGTAAGGCCGGGGCACCTGGTGGTACGGTTCCCCGGATCGTCGCCCAGGATGGTTTCACAGCGTATGCCGCCGTAGAGATTTCCAAACTCATCCTTGAACCACTCCACCAGTTCGCCGACCATGAGGTTCAGTTTTTCGTCTTCCGACTCATCGGGCAGCCCTTTTCCGGCATAAAGCCCAAGAAGGCAGGCACCGCCCGTGAGGGCGCCGCAGGTATCTCCGGAAAAACCCAAACCGCCGGCAAGGCCGGCCATCGCGCGAATCAGGTCCGGGTTGCTCTTCCCCTGAGCCTCCAGACCCATGGTCAGCAAAATCTGGCTGCAACTGAACCCCTCACCCGCCAGTGTCATCATGCGAAGCATTTCATCGTTCATGGGACCGTCCTCCGCTCTGTTCTGTCGACGGGCAGGCCTCCCGCAGCTCGACCGATCCGGCTTAAGAATGAGCCGGTCCGTTTCCGGGAAGCTTTTCGTTATGTCATACATGACATTATCGCATAATTGACGGCATCTCCGACAAACATTTTATGTCTTCAATGACCGCTCCGGGAGGAGGGTGCGCAACCGGGCATTTCACCGCCTGGTGTAATTCAAACGAGTGGAGTCTCAGAGGGCATTGGGAGAGATCATTTCCGCAAAGTGCGCGATTACGGCCGACACAGCCTTGCGCTGGTGCGTTCGCTTTTTCGGCACTGATGCCCAGAGTTGGGAATTTATAGCCAGACCACGATCCGGAGGTTGAATAGGAGGGGCTTGAGGAGACACTCGATCGTGTTGTATCGATCAGACCGCAAAGGGATAGCAGGCACCACGGGCTTGCTCCGGCCAACCGGATAGTTCGGGATGGCGATCACTGACATCGTTTTCCCACCCCAGCCTCCAGTTCGTCCTCAATCGCTTCCCGTACAATCCGATATTCGCCCTCCAACTCACGGATGAGAGCTTCCGCGTTCTCCGTTGAGTTGGATCGGCCGAGCTGTTCGATGTTTTTGCAGAGCTGTGCCATAACAGTCGCACCGACATAGGCACTGCTCGATTTCAGCGAATGGGCCGCGCCCGCCATGGACGTGGGATTTTCTTCAACGAAAGCTTTTCGCAAGTTATACAGGCGTTTGGGGGCATCAGCCAGGTATGTTTTCATAAGGCGGGAAAGGAAGCCCGGGATGCTCAGGCATTCTTCGGAGTGGAGCAATCCCAAAGCAGTGCGGTCGATTCCCCTCGATCCCCGCTCGGCCGGTTTTTTACCAAGCTCCGAACCGGCTTCGATTGCATGGCCGGAATCTTCCGGGACCATTTCAACCCAGTTCCGGATTTTTTCCGAAAGCTGCCTCCGGGTAAAAGGTTTGCTCAGGTAATCGTCCATGCCCGCGGCTATACATTCCTCCCGATCGCCTTCCATTGCATTTGCCGTCAAGGCAATGATCGGAATGCGCGCCAGTCCGCCTTCTTTTTCAATCTTTCGGAGCTGCCGCGCCGCCGCGTAGCCGTCAATTTCAGGCATGTGGCAGTCCATCAGAATTATGTCGTATGCATCCGATTTCACTTTGCGCAAAAGCTCGCGCCCGTTGAAAACTACATCCACGCGGCATCCCAGGCCCTCCAGCATTACCCTGGCAACTTCCTGGTTTACCGGATTGTCTTCGGCAAGCAGGGCGCGACAGTTGAATCGAGCATTCTCAATGTCCCCGGGGCCGGTCTTCGGAGGGGCGGCTTGTTGAGATTCGGAATTTACAGCCCTCAGGAGCACTTCATAGAGACGCGCCTGGTGCACCGGCCTGGAAACACAGGCAAAAATGTCCGGCATGTACAACTCGTCGGATTCATTTATATTTCCCGAGGTGAACAGAACTATGGCCACGTCCCGGACCTCTGTGCGCGATTTTATGAGCCCGGCTATGTCCCGTCCTTCCATATCGGGCAGCACTGAATCCAGGATGACGATTGCATATGGATTGCCTCCGCTCTGCCCGTCGCCGATCATCTTCAGTACCTCAGCCGCGCTGTTTGCACGGACGATGCTCATTCCCCAGCTTTCGAGCATGCCGGTCAGAATTTCGCCTAGGACCTTATTGCCTTCGCCCACGAGTGCCCTCACTCCACGCAAACCATTCGCAACCGCGGAGAGGGAGTCGCCCTGGCCAGACTGCCTCGCGAGGCGTACAGTGAAAATGAAAGTGCTGCCTTCCCCGAGGCGGCTCTCTGCGAAGATTTCTCCACCCATCATGGTGCAGAGCTGTTTTGAGATGGCCAGTCCCAGCCCTGTACCGCCGTATTTGCGGGTGGTCGATCCGTCTGCCTGGGAAAAGGAATCGAAAATGCGGCTCAGGGCCTGTGCTTCCATCCCGATCCCGCTGTCCTTCACCTCGAAACGGAGAATCGGGCCATTTCCCTCATCCCGGACGAGTGAAACGCGCACAACCACTTCGCCGCACTCCGTAAATTTGACGGCATTGCTGATGAGATTGGACAGAATCTGCCGCAAACGGACCGGATCGCCGACCAGTGCGTTCGGCACGTCGCCGTCGATCCGGTAAATCAACTCGAGCCCCTTTTTGTAAGCCTGTTCGGCAAAGAGATCGATCACCTCTCCCACGGGATCCTGAATGTTGAAGTCGATGGACTCCAATTCCAGCTTGCCCGCTTCAATTTTCGAAAAATCCAGGATATCGTTTATGACGGTCAGCAGGGCATCCCCGGACCGGAGGAGCATTTTGGCAAGGCGACACTGATTCGGGTCGAGTTCCGTTCCAAGGAGGAGTTCGGCCATCCCCAGAACTCCATTCAGCGGCGTTCGGATTTCATGGCTCATATTGGCCAGGAACTGCGATTTTGCGCGATTTGCCTCCTCAGCCTGGCGGGCCAGTTCGGTACTCTGCCGCACCTCTTCTTCAAGATCTCTCTGGTATTGCGCCACCTGAGTGCGATACCCCCTGAGACGCTCCAGCATCCGGTTAAAGGCATCGGCAAGCTCGCTGACTTCATCGGTCGTTTTGATCTCTATATGCCGATCAATTTTGTTTTCGGATATTTCCTGAGTGATAACGGAGAGTTCTCGAAGCGGGCCCACTATCCTTCTTGTAATTGCAACAGTGATGACCACACCGGCAAGAACCATGCACATCGTGGATAATATTGTCATAACAAGAAATCCCCGGATGTGCTCGGCCCTTTCCACGAGACTGAAGTCCATCTGCACGAATCCGAAGATTTCGGGCTCGGTTGCGGATTCCGATTCGGAAGGAAAGCTGAAATCTCTGTCGGGGATGTTCAAAACAGGGGCAATAACTTCGATATACCGTATCCCGTCTTCACGATTAATGATTTCGGAGTATTCCATCGCTTTCCGGGACAGATTTCCCGGGAAGAGATCACTCTCAACGCGCGGTCCTTTTTCGAACAGGACCTCACCCTTTTTGTCCGTGAATTTAATATGGGAAAGGCCGGAATCATTCAGGTTATTGACAATCTTCTCGAGTGCGCTCCTGTTTCTGGTCCAAACAGCGAACTCACTGTTCCGGGAAACCAGGGCAGCCGTGATTGTGCCGTGACTCAAGAGGCCTTCATAGGAAGTCTTCACTTCACGATGGATCAGGAAGGCGGCCATGACCGCCGCCGTGGCCAATATAAAGGCGATCATCAGGATATTCAGCTTCCCCATGATGCCCAAACGAGGACGCCATCTCATCGATTGCCTCCTATCTGTACACTTGAAAGGCACTCTTCTCTATAATGTCCGGAATCTCCAGCTTCATATGGGAAGCGGTCTTCAGGTTCAAAGAGTAAACGATCTTTCTTGGGCCTGCAATGGGCAATGAACCCGGAGCGGCACCTCCGAGAATCTTATTGGCCAGTTCAGCGCATTGAAGCCCGAGGTCCTTATAGTCCCACTCAAGTGAATAAAGCGCTCCCGCTTTCGTCCATGTCCCGGAAAGCCCGACCAGCGGGATGCGGTTTCGCAGCGAATACAACAGAATATCCTTGGCGGTCTGGGGTGTGAATACAAGTTCATCCGGCACGCCCCACAGCACGTCCACCCGATTGACAAAGAAGTCCAACACGGGAGGCAGTTCCGACAGATTCGAGATCTGCCTCTTGTGCAGCACCAGCCCCATTCCTGCGGCCGCTCTTTCGGCCTCATCCATCCTGTCGGCATTAGCGGGGCTATATACCACTCCGATATTGCGACAATGGGGAAGGACCTGACGCATTTCCTGGAACTGCGTTTCAAAAGCAAATTCCATCGAAATTCCGGTTATGTTCCGTTTGCCTCTTGTCTCCCGGGCTCTCAGGAACAGACCGGCAACTACAGGGACATCAGTGGGGCCGCTCGCAGCCAGTCCCTGTGCCTTGGACCCGACCGTCAGAACCATAGCGGGTTTTTCGCCGGTCGATTTCTGTTCGAACAGTTCCACCCCCCGGTCGCCCTGCAACACGGAGACGGAAAACTCCGGATCTATCTTCTGCTTTGCCAGACCGGTTTTGAAGCCGTCAAGCAACTCTTCGTACGGGGCCGAGTTGTTGCTCATAAAAACAACGATCTTCACCTTCCGCCCGCTGTCCGCCAGGACATATTCCCCCGGACGGACCAGAAGAGCAAGCATTATGCAGATTAAGAAGAGTGCCGGCGGCTTTCCGCGAAAGATCGTCATCTCAAAAAGAGTAAGTCACTTTGACTCTGAAGTTGATTCCATCCTGTCCGATCTGATCGAGGCCGCTCTGAATGTGCTCGTCGGAACCGGGATCACCGTACTTCTGATTGAACAGGTTATATACGCTGGCCGAAACTTCGAGTCCTTTTACAAAATTCTGCGTAAACAGGGTCAAATTGGTCAGGAAAATGTTGTCGGTTTCCCGCCCGGAAAGGGTCTTCCTGGGACTCATATACTGGAATTCCGTACCCAGAAAGGCCTTATCCCTCAAAACCGGGAGCAGGAAGTTTACTTTGGCCGTGTGACGAGGTGAATTGGTCAGAATCATGTCGGTCAGACCGTCCTTCGCTTTCTGGTATGCGTAGCTGACCTTGGTTTCGATTCCATATGCCCACCTGGTCTCGAATTCCCACTCGGCACCCTTTGCATTCACTTTGTTTAGATTCTCATAAACCAGCATGCCGTCGGCCGGGTCGAGCTGCAGGCGGATCAGGTCATCGATGTTGTAGTAATAGACCGAGGTCGTCATTTTGTGGCGATCCCCGATCAACTGCTCCCAGACGGCCTCATAAGTGTGAATTTTCTCGGGATCGAGATGGTTCGCCGCTTTGGTTACATACCCGTCCTCGTAATAAAGTTCGTAGGCATTGGGAGCACGGAAGGCTTCGCCGTATATGAACTTGAAGGTACTCTTCCGGAAGGGATTGTAGATCAATGCGACCCGGGGATTGACCGTCCCCCCGAACGTTTCGAAATGATCGTAGCGCACTCCTGCATTCAGGATAAGACTGCTGAAAATCTGGTACTGATCTTCGACATAGGCCGCCCAGTCGAAAGATGATTTCTTCGAATCCAGCGTAGCAAAGTTCAAAAAATCCATGGATTCGCCCTGGTTCTGCCTGAAGTTGTCGCGGAATTCCACCCCGGCAAGCAGCTTGTGATCATCCAGCAACTTCTTTGTGAATTGCAGGTTCCCTCCCCACCAGTCGGCTTTGCCGAAGTCCTTCAAATGATAGATATCCGGCGGATCTCCGGGGCCGGCGCCGTTGTACGCGTAGGTCCCGTCGTAATGATAGTGGTCGTAATACAGGCGGCTGGAGAGTATGAAATCATTCGAGAAGCTGTGTTCATACTTGAGATCCAGGTAGCCTCTTTCATCCGTTGTGCCGGTACCGGAGTCATTGAACCACCCCTGCCACGGCGCAGTGGGAACCCCTTTGTTCCGCGAGCCGTAAACCGTCTCCAGGGTGAAATCCTGCATGGTCCATTTGGAGAATGTGTTATAGAAGTCTTCCCAGTCGCAGCCCCGCGCCCAGCCATTGTTTTTTGAAGGGGTGTTGTATTCCTTGAAGAAAAGATCCGGCCCCCTGCTGTTGGAATACGATCCGGAGACAAGGACTTCCAGTCCGTTTGAGAACCGTTCCCCGTAGCTCGTCCTCCCTTTGTATGCATCATAGCGCTCGACACCGCCGGAGAGTTCCGCCCCTTTCAGGTCCCTGCCCCGTCTTGTAATGATATTGATGACCCCGAAGAAGGCATTTGTGCCATAAATGGAAGAACTCGGCCCCCGGATAATCTCCACCCTGTCTATCAGATCCACATCGACGGGGAATTCGTTTCCTATCGGGGCCTGATCGAAGATGCTGTCGTTCAAACGATGGCCGTCAACCAGCATGAGGACACGGGTATTATAGTCCCCGGGGCTCCCGAATCCTCTCACTCCCAAATAAGAGTAGTTCCTGTCGTTGGTGACGAAGAACCCCCTCACACTTCGCAGAATGTCGCCCAAATTCCGATAGCCGTATTTCTTGATTTCGTTCTGGGTAATGATCGTGACGGAGGAAGGGGCCTCGCTGACCTTCTGTTCAAATTTCGATGCACCGTATACTGAGGGGATATCCTGGAACAGGATATCCTCTCCGGATACCGGTTGTGTATCGGTTTGGGCCAATGCGGCAAGAGGCTGGACGACACACAGGGACAAAAGAATCCCCAGGAGCAGGAAATTTCTTTTGAGTCGCAAGATGAAACTCCCGTCGGCCTGAATTCATCCGGCGGTCGTTTCCGGGCCGGAGTCGGATCTTCTCAGGAAATTGATTTGCACAGAAGTCGAATTGATTAATGAACAATTAAACTCCACCTGATATATCGGCGATAAACTCACCTCGCTGAAAACAAATTCAAAGTCGGTTCCGGCTCATTAAAGCATCCCTCGCTGTAAATGCTGTTCGCCGGGGGCGGCTGTTTCACCGCACTGAGGAAATCTCCCGGACAACTTCTATGTCTTCAGGGTCTTTCGTTTCGGGAAAATGGTATGGTTATTCCACTCTCCCGAACTCGACCGGCGACATTCTGGAATATTGCGAGGTAAATAAAACAGGGGAATGATTTTGCGCTACAGCAAATGAGGGATTGAGGTCTCCCGCTGACGGAGTTCCCAAGCCGGAGGGACTGTTGCCCGATTGAAAAGAAACCGGCAAACAAACATCCTGCGGGAGTCCGTCCCCACTCCGTCATCCCGGCAGCGTGGTTGAGCCGGGATCCAGTTTATAAGGTCCTGAGACAACGACCATCCAACCCAGGGAACCCAAGGGCCTCATAAACTTCATGGAGTGGACGGTGAGCGGGCGGGAGGCGGCTCCGCTGGTTTCCACCGGAATGACGTAATCGCTCACGACAATGAGCGGTGCCCTGCCCTGCGCTTCCCGCTTATATCTTTCCGCTCTCGATAACTTTTGCAATCACGTCCGCAATCTGGCGGGCCGTCTTCTTCACGTCTCTTTCGGGGTCTTTCTTCGACATCACAAATTTCGCGGCAAGGACGTAAGGATTCTTGCTGATGATTGCACCTGGACCTTTCCCGGCTTTCTTGTTCGTGCCGAATACGAGAAAAGGCGCGTCTCCTCCACTCCTGAGGTCCGTTACCTCAACCTCGAGCTGCATTTCGGCGGCTCCTGCTCCGAATCCGATCACCGCCCGACGGAGCCGGTTGCCTTCATCGACCTCAAGGAACTGGCCTCTTATCACCCATCCTTTGCTGGGGAGAGACGTCCCGGAATACAGCCTTTGCGCAGGAATCGACTTGTCCTGCAAGGCCTTTACAAGTGTGGCGGAGAGCAGTTCCACGAGCTTCGCCGCTTTTGCCTGCGGATCCTCCTGCGGCATCAGCCTGGGCCTTTTCAGGAGGCGGTTGTCCTGCGTTGCGCCGCCGGAATCCAGCAGAAAATCCTGGACGTAAACCACTTCAGGCCGTGCAAATGAAGATGCCGGGGCACCGGGGTTGTTCGAGGTCTGAGAACGTCCGTCAACAGTCAGGACCAGGACGGCAAGAGCAGCAATTACGCCGCCGAGAAGGTAGCGTTTCATGAGATACTCCTTCGAGATCTGGATAGAAGCCATACAAGTGAAAGTGCATCAACATCGTAATGAATACTGAATTACAACACTTATTACATCAATCCGGGATATTGCACCAAATTGGAACGCCAATTCAGTCTCACTATATAAAAACTCTTCTAGCTGTCATTATTATGCGCATATCAATAGCGCTAAATATTAATTATCAAAGAGTCTGTTTAGGAATGCTGTATTAGAGGCAGTTAAAAGGCATTCTTATAATATCGGATGGCGAGAGTAAAACTTTTTCCACTTTGATTCAACTTAATATAGAATGCCTGCGCCAGAAGAACGATACCCGGAAAGACAGGCCGAATCCATTTCATTTGCCAAAGAATATATGCCCTTGTACCTGGCATACGACAACGTTCGGTGGAAAGGATAGAAATTGCGAGTTTCGGATCTCCAAAGGCTCACCTTTTTGCTGTTGTTCCCGATCGCCGTTGTGTTTGCAGGTGGTTGCGAGAAGAAAAATCAGTATGCCGCGCCGCCTCCGCCTTCGGTTACCGTTGCCGGGCCGATTCAAAAGGACGTGACCGATTACCTGGAGTTTACGGGCACGACCCAGGCA
>JAEZHY010000139.1 GCA_023416335.1 Pseudomonadota bacterium
GTCAAAGGGTTCCGGCTCGATATCCCGGCCGGCACGGCTCTTCGCTTCGAGCCCGGCCAGAAGCGCACCGTGCGCCTTGTGGCTTTTGCGGGCGCCCGGCGAGTCTACGGTTTTCAGGGAAAGATCCAGGGAGAACTGCCATGAGCGTCACCATAACAAAACAGGCCTACGCGGAAATGTTCGGCCCCACAGTGGGCGACCGGTTGCGGCTGGCGGATACCGACCTGATAATCGAAATCGAGGCCGATTCCACCATTCCCGGCGAAGAGGTGAAGTTCGGCGGAGGCAAGGTGATCCGGGACGGCATGGGCCAGGGGCAACAGTCGGCTCGAGACGTCGCGGATACGGTACTTACCAACGCGGTCATTATTGACCACTGGGGCATCGTCAAGGCCGACATCGGCATAAAAGACGGCCGCATCCTGGCTATCGGCAAAGCGGGAAATCCCGACATCCAGCCGGGCGTCACCATCCCCATCGGCGCAGCCACGGAAATAATCGCCGCGGAAGGCAAGATCGTCACCGCCGGCGGTATCGACTCTCACATTCATTTCATATGCCCCCAGCAGATCGAGGAAGCACTCGCCTCGGGCATTACGACCATGCTGGGCGGAGGCACGGGTCCGGCCACCGGCACCTATGCCACCACCTGCACTCCCGGTCCCTGGCACCTGGCCCGCATGCTGGAGGCCGCGGACGCTTTCCCCATGAACCTGGGATTTCTGGGAAAGGGGAATGCAAGCCTCCCCGAACCGCTCCGCGAACAGGTGCGGGCGGGAGCGATGGGGCTCAAACTCCATGAGGACTGGGGCACGACGCCGGCTGCTGTCGATAATTGCCTCGCCGTAGCGGATGAAATGGACGTGCAGGTCGCCATCCACACCGACACCTTGAACGAATCCGGCTTTGTCGAATCGACTCTTGCCGCTTTCAGGGACCGCACCATCCACACCTTTCACACCGAGGGCGCGGGGGGAGGACATGCGCCGGATATCATCCGGGCAGCCGCACTCCAGAACGTGCTGCCCTCATCCACCAACCCCACCATGCCTTACACCGTGAACACTGTGGACGAGCACCTCGATATGCTCATGGTCTGCCATCACCTCGACCCGGCAATCGCCGAGGACATAGCTTTCGCCGAATCGCGCATTCGGCGGGAGACCATCGAGGCGGAAGATATCCTCCACGACCTCGGGGTGTTTTCCATGATGTCGTCGGATTCGCAGGCAATGGGACGGGTGGGCGAGGTAATCCTGCGCACCTGGCAGACAGCGCACAAGATGAAGGTTCAGCGCGGCACCCTGGGCGATGATACCGAACGGAACGATAATTTCCGTGTTAAGCGCTATATCGCCAAATACACCATCAACCCCGCCATTACACATGGAATCGCCCACCTGGTGGGGTCCGTGGCGCTCGGAAGGCTGGCCGACCTCGTCCTCTGGAGCCCGGCATTTTTCGGGGTTAAACCTGCAATGGTCTTGAAGGGCGGCGTGATCGCAGGGGCGGCGATGGGCGATCCCAACGCCTCTATTCCGACGCCTCAGCCGGTGCACTTCCGGCAGATGTTCGGCGCCTATGGCCGGGCACGGCAGTGCGCGGTAACTTTCGTGTCCCGGGCCGCGATCGAGAATCCCACCGTTGCCGGTCTCGGCCTTATGAAGCCCCTTGAGGCTGTCCGCGGGACCAGAAGGCTACGAAAGACGGACATGGTGCACAACAGCGCCATGCCCTGTATCGAAGTGGACCCTGAAACATACGAAGTGAGGGCCGATGGCGAGCTTCTGCGTTGCGAACCCGCAGCGGCGCTCCCTCTCAGCAGGAGGTATTTTCTGTTTTGAGCATGATCTACTCAGACCATTTTGAAGACCCTTCGCTCCCTGCCACCGATACCCTGGTACTTCCATACGAGGTGCGGTGCAGGCGTCGGCATCACGGCCTTCGCATGCCCAACGGCGAGGAGTTCGGTTACCATCTGCCCCCCGGTGCGTGCCTGCGGAACGGCGACAAACTGGTCGCTACTGACGGCGTCCGCGAGCGGGTGGTGGCCATCGTGGCCGCCCACGAGGCCCTGGTGGAGGTCCGCGCGGGGGATGCCCTGCAACTCGCCCGGGCCGCCTATCATCTCGGCAACAGGCACGTGGCCCTGGAAGCGGGCAGCGACGGCAAGGGCCCATTCCTGCGCATGCAGCCGGACCATGTACTGGAAGCCATGCTGCTGGGCCTGGGCTGTTCGGTGCAACCTCTCACGGCGCCCTTCCAGCCTGAGGGCGGGGCATATGAAAGACACGTCCATGCCGGTGCCGCAGACCGCCACAACCAGGGCGGCCATGCCCACGACCACGAGCATGGTCCCAGGATCCACGAATTCCGATGATCGCGGCAGGCCTCCCCCTCATTCGTCTGCTGCACCTGGCGAGTCCGGGCCTGCCGGTTGGTGCCTATACCTATTCACAAGGGATCGAATGGGCGGTTGAGTCTAGTGCAGTCCGTGACGAAACCACCGCCCTGGCCTGGATCGGGGGACTGCTCGAAGCGGGAATCGGCCGCTTCGAAGCTCCATTGCTCGGCTGTCAGCAGAGAGCCTGGATGACGGAAAACTACTGGGAAGCGGCACGGCTGAACGAACTGTTCCTCGCCTCTCGCGAGACCTCGGAACTGAGGGCCGAGACGCTGCAGATGGGATACTCACTGAGGAGGCTGGCCGGGGACCTGCCGGATTTCCCGAGTCTCGCGCCCCTCGATGCCATGGAAGAAATCGCTTTTCCCACGGTCTGGGCTGCCATGGCCGCCCACTGGGCCATTCCGGTCCAGTCCTCACTGGCCGCCTATATCTGGAGCTGGTGCGAGAACCAGACCATGGCGGCGGTGAAGGCCGTTCCACTGGGCCAGTCTTCAGGCCAGCGGATCCTGGTCCGCCTGGGCGTTCTCATCCCTGAGGCGGCGGCGCGGGCCCTCGACCTGCTGGAAGAGGAATGGAGCAACTTCGCACCGGGCCTGGCTATCGCCTGTTCCCGGCACGAGACCCAGTATTCACGCCTTTTCCGATCCTGATAGTAAGGAGCAACACCATGCATACCCGTCCTGATTCGGCATCCACCCATTCCCCGGCACCCCTGCGGGTCGGAGTCGGCGGCCCAGTGGGGTCCGGCAAAACGGCCCTGGTCCTCGCGCTCTGTCGTGCGCTCCGCGGGCACTACAATCTTGCCGTCATAACCAACGACATCTACACCGCCGAGGACGCCCAGTTCCTGGTGCGCCATGCAGCACTACCGCCGGACCGGATCCTTGGTGTCGAAACCGGCGGCTGCCCGCACACCGCCATCCGCGAGGATGCTTCAATCAATCTCGAGGCCGTGGCCCGCCTGACCTCCAGGTTTTCGGACCTGGACATCATCTTCATCGAGAGCGGAGGCGACAATCTGGCAGCAACCTTCAGCCCTGAACTATCGGACCTGACTATCTTTGTCATTGACGTATCCGCCGGCGATAAGATCCCTCGCAAAGGCGGGCCGGGAATCACCAAGTCGGACCTGCTCGTCATCAATAAGATCGACCTGGCTCCTCTGGTAGGCGCTTCTCTGGAAGTCATGGAACATGACGCGGGTCTGATGCGCGGGCAGCGCCCCTTTGTCTTCACCAATCTCAAAACCGGGCAGGGGTTGACTGAGATTATCGGACTCATAGAAAACAGGGGGGGCTTTCAACAGCGGTGAACCCATGATGGTTCGCCCCTACGCTCCTGGAGGAGCGGGCCTGAGATAAACGATCAGGCAACGGGCAGGAGGCCCCGCCGGGTCGATAATCGCTGAAAGAAAGCACATCGACGCGGTGCTCGACCTCGTAGGCAACAGCACCATTCTTGATTCCCTCCGGATGCTGCGGCGGGGCGGCCGCGCATGCCTGGCCGGCTGGCTGGGCGGTCTCGATCCGATCGCCGATTTCAACCCGCTCCTGCAAATGGCAAGCGGAGTCTGCCTCACTTTCTTCGGCAGTTTTGTGTTCGGTACGCCTGAATTTCCCCTCTCGGACGTTCCGCTTCAGTCCATCGCCGAAAAAGCAGCGGCAGGCCGCTGTAAGTCGAAGCCGGCGAGAGTGTTCCGATTTGAGGACATTCGAGAGGGGCATCGATTGATGGAATCCAATGAAGCAATCGGGAAGATTGTCGTGCTTCTCTGAAAAGAGGCAGGGCACTCGGCGACCCTGGCCCGAAAATAAGTGTTTCAAGATGATCGGGCCGAACATGCGACAGCACTGAGCGGCTTTCTTTATTGCCGGACCCCACGCTGAAGCGGCCTCTTCGGAAAAGTCTTCGTACCGGGCGAGGATGGCCAAGCAGTTGCTTCACAGCTTTAAAGTCGCTTTTCCCTGCCGTAAAGCCGCGTCCGATAAATCCCTGGGACATAACGCGAATGTCGAAAGCAACGAGACACCAAGCCCTGACCGACAAAGTGCTGGAAGAAGGCGGATGGCGTCTGGCAATGCCCAGGATATTCCCGTCCTTCGGTATAGCTGCATGGCAACATGCACATGGCCGTAAACTTAAGAGCGGCAGTCCGCTTTGCGCTGAAGGCGCTGAATAATTGGAGCATGGGGTATTCATTCTGGTTAGGGCGGGAACATCCGAATTGAGCCTTACCCTAGAGGGGTTGAACAAGATGTCTCAAGACAGGATTTCCCGTCGGGTCTGCAGTTTATGTAACCCTCCTCAGGAACAACCTCAAAGTTCCTTACTCGGTATACTCTCGCGAAGCGAGGTGAGGAAGCTTTCAGGGTAAAGGAAAAAATCGTGCGTTGAGCCGATCCCCGGGGTGGCGCTCCGCTGCCATCGGGCTATCATTATTTAGCGCTTTCAGCGCATGAAACCGTCGCCATATTCTAAGTTGACGCCAATGGGCTCCGGATTGGGAACCACGTCCCAGTAGGCTGGGTGTTTTTTAGAACACGAAACTCTGCCGGCCTTCCGGCATGCCCTCCACCGGCCTCTTGCGCTGACACGCCAGGATGCGAATCCGGGTCACCCGCCTTTATGAAACTTTAATTCAAATCCGGTTATGTGGCGATTTTCCGACCGAACCATTTCACGACGGGCCGGCACGGTCAGGAAACCGTGCCTCAACTCAACGGGGTTGAAGTTTTCCTTCTCGTTCAAACCGGGTGATATGCATGGGAAGTCTGCCGTCCAATAAATTCACTTGACATATCCCATATTACCGTAATACGGTATACACGAAAAATCACTTTCCCGTTCCCAAACTTCTTCCCAGCCGATTATGCAAAGCTTTGGCAACATGCGGTCTTGTTTTGACTTTTTAAGTGGCGGGTTACCCGAATGAAATGTGCCGTATGGCTTGACTCAAGGAGTTCGCGATGGTCGGCATCGACAAACACCTGATTTTTGACGCCGAGAGGTGTACAGGTTGTCGTATTTGCGAGATGGCCTGCTCCCGGGCAAAACTCGGCGAATACGACAATTCGCGCTCCTATATCAGGATACTCAAGAACGATGAAATGTCCGTGAACATTGGCGTACTGGATGTTGGCTGCGACTTTTGCAACATATGTGTCGAGAGTTGCCTTCCGGATGCCATAAACTTCGTCGACTCGGAAACGGCTGCCTTGTTCAGAAAGGCCCACAAAATCGGGGCTTTCCCGGCACCCGTCGTTGGACGAATCATTAAATCCGGTGATCACTGAGAGCGGGCTTGCGATGACTGGTTATATGGGCGGTATTCTACGGATCAATCTCACCACGGGGCTGGTTTCAAAAGAACAGTTGGATATGGAATGGGCCGAAAAGTATATCGGCGGCAGAGGGTTCAACTCCCGTGTGCTTTACGACTCGCTCAAGCCGGGCGCCGATCCCCTCGGACCGGACAATTTAATAGTAATAAGCGCCGGACCCTGCTGTGGAACGGAAGTTCCCGGGAGCCAGAGGTTCACAGTTTCGGCAAAATCACCCCTTAGCGGTTTTCTTGGAGATTCCAACAGCGGCGGTTCCCTGGGGCTGAAATTAAAGCAAGCCGGTTATGACATGCTGGTCATCGAAGGCAGGGCCCCCAGGCTCGTTTATCTGTACATCGACGATCAGCATGTCGAGTTGAGGCCGGCGGAGCATCTTGCCGGCAAGACCACCAGGGAGACCACCAAATCGATCATGCGAGAGGTTGGCGACCCGGAAATCGCGGTGATCTCTATCGGGGTCGCGGGTGAAAAGCAGGTCAGGTTTGCAAGCATAATAGCGGATTTTGGCAGGGGCCTCGGCCGAACAGGCCTCGGGGCCGTATTTGGGTCTAAGAACCTCAAGGCGGTTGCGGCACGTGGGAGCCGGAGCATCAGGGTCGCCGACCATGAAAAGCTTGCCCGACTGGCTGCAGATCACCGGAATGCGTGGCGGAGGCGAGCCGAAGCCAAAACCATGAGGTTCGAATACGGCCCATATGGCGGGTGGAAGAGGTACAGGGATTTCGGGATGATCGGCGTAAGAAACTTTCAGCAGGGTACATTCGAAGACTGGAAGTTAATGGAACCCGAATGGGTCAAGAACTGCTTCAAACAGAAGGCCTGCTATTCCTGTCCAGCCGGCTGCAGCCGCATGTATGTGCTCAGTAATGGGCCGTGGTCGGGCACGTTTGGCCATGCCCCCGAGCTAATGGCTCCCGCCGATTTCGGCCCCAGGCTGGGAAACAGCGACCTGGGACTTGTTCTCAAGGCCGCCACGCTGTGCGATCTCTACGGGATCGATTACGTCGACACTTCCGGCGTAATCGGGTTTGCAATGGAGTGCTATCAGAGAGGCATCCTGACCGAAAAAGACACTGATGGGCTTAAGCTGGAGTGGGGAAGTGGAGACGCCATCCTGGGGTTGATCGAGCAAATAGCGCACAGAGAGGGGATTGGCGAGGTGCTCTCCAGGGGGCTGGTTGGCGCAGCCCGGGAGATAGGCAGGGGATCGGAGGAGTATGCTCTCCACGTTAAAGGCCTGGCGCTTGTGTTCAGAAATCCCAGGGCCGCCAAAACATGGGGGCTCGGTTTTGCGGTTTCGGCCCGAGGGGCCTGCCACGTTCGGGCTCATGCCCCGGAATCATACGCCCTTGAATTCTGGGACAGCGCCCTCCACGAAGCCCTGAAAAAGTACAGGGACCCTCTGAACCCCACAACCGAAGAAGGCAAGGCAGAAATCAACACCTGGTATGAAGATCTCCACGCATTCAAGAATGCAATGCAGATATGTATCTTTTCTCTTTACTCCTGGATGGGTTCCATGCCGACCCTCATGACCGGTTTTTTCAACTCTGTTACGGGGACCCGCAAAGACGAAGCCGAACTCATGCGCGATGGGGAGCGAATCGTAAACCTGGAGAGGGCCTTCAACCTGAGGGAAGGTCTCTCACATCTGGACGACACTCTGCCGGAAAGGATGTTGAAAGAAGCTTTGCCCGATGGTCCGGCCAAAGGGCAGGTGATCGATATCGAACCAATGGTAAAGGAGTACTACGAATTTCGCGGATGGAGCAGGGAATCCGGATATCCGAAACGGGAAAAACTGTCCGAGATCGGCCTGGAGGATCTGATCGGGGATCTGGCCGAAGCGGGGAGACTGGGTTGACTTAAATACGGAGTTTACAGCACGGGAAAGAAAACCTTAATGCAGGGAGAAAACGTATGAAGAGCATTTTCCGCACCCTCACGGTCTTCAAAGTAACCTTTGCGCTCCTTCTTCCATGCTGCATGATCGGCACCGCTGCCGCTCAGGCGGATAAGATCTACAAGCTCAGTTTTGCCCACCACATGAGCACATCGTCCCCATTGCACACAATGGTTTATGCTCCGTTCAAGGAAGATTTGGAAAAACTCTCCAAAGCAAGAATCCAGGTGACCATCTATCCTGGCGCAGCTCTCGGCAAACCCCAGGCCGAGTACGACATGGTGACAAAAGGCGCCGCGGATATGGTTCAATTCGCACCCGACTACACGCCGGGAGTTTTTCCGCTCTCCGATATATTCTGCCTCCCTTTCGCCATTCCGAATGCTGAGGTCGGCCGTAAAGTCGCAGCCGAAATGTTCGAGAAAAAACTGCTCGATACGAAATATTACAATTCCAAAGCCATAGCCTGGATTGGCACGACCTCTTCCTACCAGCTTTTCCTCGCCAAGAGAAAGGTGACAGGTCTCGACGACATGAAAGGCCTGAAGGTGCGGACGCCGGGAGGCCTGATGGGCGAAGCTCTCACAACTCTGGGCGCGACACCGGTGAGCGTGCCGGGAGGAGAATTCCCCACGGCTCTCGAGCGAGGAGTTGTGGACGCGGGTCTGATATCGTTTGCGGGAGCCAGATCCTATAGGCTTAAAGACCTTTGCAAGTATGCCACCAAAGCGGACACGGGTGTTATAGTCATGGGGTTCATGGTCAACCGGGCCGTCTATGAAGGATTGCCAAAGGACCTCCAGGAGGTTTTCGATCAGGCTGCCCGGAACTTTCTGACCAACCAGGTGGCATCCTTCGACGTTGCAGACCAGGAAGTCATTCAGGAGGTTAAGCAGGCGGGAGTCGAAATAATCGAATTAGACCCCGCCGAAAAGGCACGCTGGGTTCAAAAATGCGTTCCGATTTATGACAAATGGATAAATGACATGAAATCAAAGGGGTTGCCCGTGGAAGCCGCTTACGCGGAGTACAAAACCATACTCAAGAAACACGGAGTCGAGCTTCCGAGGTAGACCGCCGACAGGGAAATCAAAGAGATGACACAGGAAAACTTGATGCTGATCGTCAGAGAGTCCGCGCCTGTTCGCCAACAGACGGTGTCCAAACTCAGAGATGCGATTTGTAATGGGCATTTCAAGCCCGGCGACCGCCTCATAGAGCGCGAACTCTGCCAATTGTTGGGGGTAAGCCGCACCCCGATAAGGGAGGCCTTGCGCCAACTCGAGGCGGAGGGACTTGTAAAGGTCCTCCCCAATAAGGGCCCCATCGTCGATAGTCTCAACATAGAACAGGCAAAGGCTGTCTACCAGGTGAGGCAAGTAATGGAGAGCCTTGCTTGCAGGCTCTTTGCAACGCATGCCGACGATTCCCAAATCGCTGTTCTCACTGATTCGGTGGACAGCTTCGAGAGGGCCGCTGTTTCAGGAGACATCAGGGCACTGGTTCAGGCTAAGAGAGACTTTTACGACATTCTTCTGGAAGGATGCGGCAACAAGCTGGTTCAGTCGATCCTCACATCACTGCTCGCAAGAATCAGCCTCCTGAGAATGACTTCCATGTCTCAGATGGGACGCCCGCTGCGCAGCTTGGCTGAAATCAGAGCAATCCTCGATGCTATAAGCAGGCGCGATGGTGATGCGGCCTGGGAGCGCAGTTTCGCGCACATTGAACAATCCGAGGCTGTCGCACTGGAAGTTTTGGGAAAACTGAAGGAGTGCGGAAAGGAATCGGATAATCCCGATATTACGGAGGGCAAAGGCAAGCGGCACAGACAAAATGGTTGAACCACTCACATTCCCCTTGATAATCGCGGAACCCATTTACTGGAATCGGAGGTCTTGATCATGTCCTTGCAGGTACAACCATCCAAAAAAGTTCATGAAGTGCCACATTTGGAATATGGAATTTTGAAGAATTACATAGATGGAGAGTGGGTAGAGTCGGAGTCCGAAAAGCTCCAGGATGTAATCAACCCCGCAACGGGCGAAGTCATCGCAAAGGTCCCCCTGTCTACTCCGGCCGAGGTGGAACGGGCAATTACGGCCGCGCAGGAAGCATTCCGGGAATGGAGGGAAACGCCCCCCATCCGCAGGGCCAGGTATTTTTTTGCTCTGAAAAATCTCCTGGAGGAAAAATTCGAGGACTTGTCCAAGACTCTGGTCCAGGAAATGGGCAAGACCATCGATGAAGCCAGGGGCGAATTGCGTCGCACTATTGAAGAGGTGGAATGTGCATGCGGAATTCTGACCCTTCTGAAGGGCTACGTGGTAGACGATATCTCTCCCGGAGTGGAACTCAAGGCAGTGCTCGAACCGCTGGGAGTCTTCTGCATGGTCCCGGCCTACAACTTTCCAGCCATGGTGCCGATGGAATACCTCCCGTACGCGGTGGCAACCGGAAACACATACATCGTTAAACCCAGCTCCGAAGTCCCCATCTCGCAGGTTAAAATCTTCGAACTGATGCACGAGGCGGGATTTCCACCGGGAGTCGTCAATCTGGTGCACGGCAGAAGAGATGTTGTCTCCGGTCTGCTCGACCATCCCTATGTCAAGGGGCTCTCGTTTGTCGGGTCCTCAGCGGTTGCAAAACTCCTCTACCAACAGACCACAAACCACGGCAAACGGGCCCAATGCGCGGGTGGCGCCAAGAACCACGTGGTGGTCATGCCTGATGCCGACCTGGATAAGACCGTCAAGGCCATGCTCACCTCCTTTTTCGGCTGCGCGGGCCAGAGATGCCTTGCCGGTTCAGTAGCGGTTCCGGTAGGCAATATCTACGAACCGCTCAAGGAAAAGTTCGTCGCTGCGGCTTCCAAAATTAAAATCGGCTACGGACTCGATGCTGAAACGGAAATGGGTCCGATGGTCTCCAGGGAGCAGATGGAGAATGTGGTGCGCTACATCGATAAGGGAATCGCGGAGGGCGCCAGGTTGCTCCTCGACGGCAGAAATTACAAAGTGGAAGGATACCCTGACGGCGCATTCGTCGGTCCGACCATCTTCGACGAGGTTACCCCGGATATGACCATCGCCAGGGAAGAGATATTTGGGCCCGTCGCCTGCATTATGAAGGCGGACTCGCTGGACGAAGCGATTGGTTATATTGAGAAAAGTCAATTCGGGCATTCGGCCGTTATTTTCACATCCAGCGGCAGTGCGGCACGCGAGTTCAGCTACAAGGCGCCTTGCGGGAATATCGGGATCAACGTAGGGGTTGCCGCCACCCAGGCGTTCTCCACTCTGGGAAGCGTCAAGGACTCGTTCTACGGAGATTTACACGGACGCGCGGAGTCCGTTATGTTTTTCACGGAACGGAAAATAGTAATTTCGAGGTGGTTTTAGTCATGGAACTTACCACATTGGGAACCGCGCTCAAGTTCGCTATGGAGTTGGAGAGCACCGCAATGGAGGTTTTCGATGCTGCTGCGGAAGCTGAATCGAGTCTGGACAGGAAATCGCTGTTCGCCGACCTCTCGGCCTCCAGTGCCGACCGCAAAGCCAAAGTCGAAAAACTCTATAACGAAAACATCTACTCGGACATGGACACCGGCATATTCGAGCCGCTTCAACCTATGAGTGGCGGAGCGTATGCGGTACGTCCGGAATCGTCTGTCACCACGCCGGCTTTCATAATAGAATCCATTGAGATGGAGCGAAAGAGCGGTCAGTTCTATTCGGATTTGGCCGCCCAATTCAAAACTCGCAGGAGGAGTATTGCCAAGGGCCTGGAAAAGATGGCCGCAGACAACGGAAACAGGAAGAAGAGGCTGGAAATGCTGAAACATCTCTAAACCATCAAATGATGTGTGAGCCGGACAAGTTCTTCCGCGCTCGGGGAGGTCAGGGAATGTCACATACCTGCCACGCCGTCAGTCAAGCAGAAGGTGCAGTCCTATCAGGAGGTCTGACTCGAATTGTGAGGGCCGTTTCAAAAATCAGCTTTTACTTGGGAGCAGCCCTTCTGATCATAATAATGTTTATGGTTACCGTTGATTCCACCGGAAGATTCATTTTCAACAAGCCAATCCTCGGGACCCTGGAGATGACGGAGTTCCTTCTGGCGGGTGCGGTCCTCCTCGGGCTGGCCCATACTCAGCACATCGGCGCAAATGTAATGGTGGAGCTTTTCTACGATCGATTTTCGCCGCCTTTGCAAAATATCCAGAGAATCTTTTCTCACCTGGTGGGAGCCGTCTTTTTTGCTTTCGTAACCTGGCACAGCGGCGTTTACGCGCTGGACGGCATGCAAGATCACCTGACTTCCGACCTCCTGCAGATTCCCGCCTGGCCGTTTCTTTTTTTTGCCCCCATCGGATGTGCTCTGTTGACCTTGGAACTGATCATCGAAACCTTTGAGGACATCCGTGAATATCAGCAGGGTCGTGTAAAGGGGTAATCTCATGACGGGAATCGAGATCGGCATTTTAGGAATAGCGGCAATGCTCGTGCTGATGGCGTTGGGGCTGCCCATAGCCCTTTGTTTCGGCACAGTCGGGTTCGTGGGGATGATCGTCCTGAAGGGGATGGGCGCTGCGGCAGGAGTAGCGGGACTGACACCATATATGTGGGCTTCCCATTATGTTTTGATGTCCATACCACTGTTCGTGCTTATGGGGTTTTTCGCATTCCACGCGGGGATCAGCAAAGACCTTTATGAATGCGCCCATAAGTGGATCGGCCATGTTCCGGGAGGACTCGCCGTGTCCACGATTATTGGGTGTGCCGGATTTGCGGCGACATCGGGGGCGAGCCTGGCATGCTCGGGTGCCATGGGCGCGGTCGCGATACCCGAGATGGTCAAGCACGGGTATGCGAAGTCGTTGGCAACCGGCTGCGTAGCCGCCGGCGGCACGCTGGGGATATTAATACCCCCGAGCATCGCGATGATCATCTACGGCACGATCTGTGAAGTATCCATCAGCAAGCTGTTCATAGCAGGTATTCTACCCGGCCTTGTAATGACTGCTGCATATATCATTGCGTTACTCATACAGGTCAGTATGAATCCCGAGCTTGGCCCGCGCGGTCCGCGCTATGGCTGGAAAGACAAGCTCATCGCGCTCAAGGGCATATGGATGATGAGCGTTCTTTTCCTGCTGCTCATAGCGGGGATCTTCGTCGGAGCTTTCACTCCAACAGAAGGCGCAGCAGTGGGCGCATTCGGGGCATTCGCTTTTACCGCGATGCGGGGTCGGTTGAACAGGGAGGTCATAGTGGCCTCCCTGCGCGAGTCCGGCAAAACCACCTGCATGATCTTCATTCTCTATATAACTGCAATGATGTTCATGAGCTTCCTGGCTCTTACAGGGTTGCCGTACGCGCTGGCTGAAACCGTAAAATCCCTCAATGTCCCCCCACTGGGGATACTCACGGCTATTCTCCTGATATATGTCATACTGGGTATGCTCATGGACGCAATCAGCATGCTTGTGCTTACCCTGCCGATTTTCTTTCCCATCATTACAGGCCTGGGGTATGACCCGATCTGGTTTGGAATAATAATTGTCATTATGACCGAACTCGCGCTGATAACCCCACCTGTAGGGCTGAACGTCTTCGTGCTGAGGGGCGTGACCGATCTGCCGCTTTATGGAATATTCAGGGGCATCATTCCTTTCGCCATTGCCGATTTGGGAGTTCTGATAATCCTGATAGCTTTCCCTCAGATTGCTACCATTCTCGTCCAACTGATGTCTGGGTAAGGATGAGAACTGTAACCGGAGCAGGTATGAAGAGAATACTCAGAATCGATACGAACAAACGCTGCTGCGAACTGATGCCGCTGCCGGCCGAATACGAACGGTTGGGTGGAAGGGGCCTCACAAGCACGCTTGTGTACCGGGAAGTGGAACCTGCTTGCCACCCGCTTGGAGCGCGCAATAAGCTCGTGATCGCACCGGGCATCCTGGCTGCGACGGTTTCGCCCTGTTCACAAAGGATATCTGTCGGGAGTAAAAGCCCTCTCACCGGAGGTATCAAGGAGGCCAACGCAGGTGGAATCGCGGCTCAGAAGATAGCCCGTCTCGGAATGGCGGCGATTGTTTTGGAGGGAAAACCCGCGAATGAAAGAATGTACGTGGTGCACCTTTCCAAATCCGGAAGTCGCCTCGATGACGCCTCGGATCTGAAGGGGCTGGGCAACTACGACGTGGTGCAAAAACTGAGGGAAAGGTATGGCCGTCATGTCGGAATCATCTCGATAGGGCAGGCTGGCGAGATGCGGATGTGTTCGGCAACCGTAGCCGTAACGGACAAAGATGGGCGACCGGCGCGGCATGCGGCTCGCGGCGGCCTCGGTGCCGTGATGGGGTCGAAAGGAATCAAGGCCGTTGTGGTAGATGATGAAGGTGCCCCAAAGGTAGTCAAGGCGGCCGAACAGAAAGAGTTCAAGGCCGCTGCAAAGGGTTTTGCCGAAGAAATCCGCGAGCGGCCGCGTGTAAAGAACCGTCTCGGTAAATACGGCACGGCCGGTCTTTTGGGCTTTACAAGTGAAGTAAATTCCCTGCCGACCAGGAACTTCCAGACCGGCCAGTTCGAAGGGGTGGAACTGATAGGAGGCGATGCGGTCGTTGAGCGAATCGATGCGAGAGGGGGGAAGCGGGGCCATAGCTGCTACGCCGGGTGTGTCGTTTCCTGCTCGAACGTTTATCACGATAAAGAAGGAAAGTACCTTACCTCATCTTTCGAATACGAGACTCTCGGCATGCTGGGGTCCAATTGCGGCATCGACGATGTTGACGTAATTGCAACCCTGGATCGCCTCTGTGACGATTACGGGGTCGATACAATCGAAATCGGGGGCGCCATTGGTGTAGCAATGGAGGCCGGCGTGATTCCATTCGGTGATGGACCGGGAATCATCGGTCTCCTGCATGAAATTGGTGCGGGCACCCCGCTGGGGCGGGTCCTGGGATGTGGGGTGGCGGTTACCGGAAGAGTCTACGGCATGACCCGGGTGCCCGCCATCAAGGGGCAGGGACTTCCGGCCTGGGACCCGAGGACGGCTCTGGCGACCGGAGTGACATTCGTAACATCCCCGCAGGGCGCCGACCATACGGCAGGGCGGCTGACCGGCATAACCGAGTTCGGAAAGTTCGATCAGGGAGAAATAGCGGCTCTTTCCAGGGACCTCCAGATTATGGCCTGCGCCTATGACTCTGTGGGGCTCTGCCATTTTGCAGACGGTACGCCCGAAACGGCTGTCTGGCTTGCCAAGCTGCTCGAGGCATACTTCGGGGAACCGTACACTACCGAGGACGTTCTCGCGCTGGGCAGAAAAGTCCTGCAAAACGAACTAAGGTTCAATATCGCTGCCGGGATACCAGAGACGGAAGACAGGCTGCCCGAGTTCATGATCGACGAGGCTTTGCCTCCGACTCAGTCCCATTTTACTGTCCCGATGGACGAGATAAAGGAGGTCTTTGACTCTCTTCGAAAAAAATAGCAGTCTTTTGCTTGCCCATTATTCAATTCAGACCGGAGGGAAAATTTGCAGGTTCTCGTGAAATTGTTCGGCTGTTTTCGAGCCTTTTTCCCACCTGGTACCGGCCCCCCATCTTTTCTAATGGACCTGGAGGAAGGGGCCATGGTGCGCGACATCCTTGCCCGCTTGAGAATTCCCGAAAGGGAGCCCAGGGAAATAATCTGTAATCACCGGCTGGGATTGCCCGAGCAAGTCCTTGAGGACGGGGATACAGTGGCTATCTTCCCGCCTCTGGCTGGCGGAGGGTAGCCGGACGGATGTGGGGGGCACAAATGTTCAGCGATGACGATCTGCTGAGATATCACCGACAACTGATAATTGATGGCTGGGGCGTGCAGGGCCAGGAAAAGCTGAAAAGGTCGGTCGTTTTCGTGGCCGGCGCGGGAGGGCTTGGTTGTGCGGCCATGATCTATCTCGCTTGCGCCGGGGTGGGGACCCTGAGGATATGTGATTGCGATATTGTTGAACTTTCCAATTTGAACCGCCAGTTTCTTCACTCCCATAGGGATATCGGTCTCTCCAAGGTTGTTTCCGCGGAAACGGCTCTGTACAGGGTCAATCCGAAAACCACTGTCTTCACATTAAACCGGAGAATCGATCGCTCCAGCGCAAAGACCCTGATCAGGGGCACGGATTTGATTCTGGACTGCCTTGACAACTGGGAAACCAGGTTCGTGTTGAACGAGGCGGCGGTTTCATTGCGTATTCCCATGATTCATGCCGGGGTTTCGGGCTTTCGCGGCAATCTCGCGTTTCTTTCTCCCCCTGAGACCCCTTGCCTCGCCTGTTTTTGCCGGCATCCGCCACCTCAGTCTATCCCTCCCATCGTGGGTTGCACAGCTGGAACCCTGGGCGCAATCCAGGCAACGGAAGCTTTGAAGTTCCTGACCGGCGTAGGGCGTGTGCTCAAAAACCATCTGCTTTTTTTTGACGGCATTCACATGAAGTTGGAAGAGATGGAACTGCGGAAGGACCCGGACTGCCCTGTCTGCGGCAAGATGTGAACACTTTGAAGAAGCTGAAGGCAATTATGGAAAAACTTCATAATATC
Organism: Pseudomonadota bacterium; assembly: GCA_023416335.1. The sequence continues at coordinate 16,248 of JAEZHY010000139.1, forward strand.
GGATTTGTCGGACTCGGAAACATGGGTTGGCCAATGGCATCGCGCCTCGTGCATGCCGGGCTCGAGTTGACGGTTTTCGACATGGATTCCCAAAAACAGCGAAAGTTCGTTGAAGAGCATGGGTGTATCGGGGCGGCATCTCTTGTGCAAGTCGGCGAAAACGTCCAGTTGACAATAACCATGCTGCCCGACTCAAAATCCGTACGCCGCGCAGTGATGGGGAACGGCGGGGAGTCCGGCCTGTCGAGTTCCATGGCACCGGGAACGATTCTGGTCGACATGAGTTCGTCATCTCCAGGTGCGACTCGAGATCTTGGAGCTGAATTAAGCCATTTTGGGATTGTTCTCCTCGATGCCCCTGTCTCAGGTGGGGTAGCTAAGGCCAGAGATGGCACACTGGCCATAATGGCGGGAGGGGATCAGGTTATTATCGAAAGATGCATGGCCATTTTCAAGGCCCTGGGCAACAAGATCTTCTACACGGGCCAACTCGGGACCGGGCATGCAGCAAAGGCCCTGAACAATATGTGCTCCGCGGCCGGCCTGATCGCGGCCGCGGAGGTTTTGCTTGTTGGGAAAAAGTTCGGCCTGGCTGCGGACGTCATGCTCCAGGTACTAAACTCCTCAACAGGCCGCAACAACAGCACTGAAAACAAGTTCGGGAATTTCATAATTCCTCGCTTGTTTAATTCCGGGTTTTCCCTGGAGTTGATGCTCAAGGATCTCACAACTGCGGTGGAAATGGCGAGGGAGACCCAAACGACTTTCATTCTAAGCTCGGTTTGCAGGGAACTCTGGGCGGCAGCTTATGCCGCACTTGGTCGGGACCTCGACCACACAGAGGTTGTTCGATGGCTTGAGGACTTGTCGCATACCGTCCTTTCGCATGCGGACGAGTGCCCGCGAGCGGATGAGCAGGCAATGATCGACACTGCGGGACCCGGTAATAGGCTGAGTTCGTAACGAATCTCTCCTTATGAATAGGAATCTTGGCACCCCGAAAATTGCCATCTGGAGCATTCATTCACCAAATTGACCGAAGTCTGGCCGCACTACTATTTATATTGACAAACAAAACCTGCTTGATAGCCTGCTATTTGCGAACATAATTGTTCGTTTCCGAACGTCTGTTTTCAAGTTTTGTACGGGGCCAAACACAAACAGATTATTCATTAAACGGAGGTTCGCCATGCTCAAACGTTGCAGTCTCGTTGCATTACCGCTGATTCTATGCGCTTTGCTTCTGCCCTTGACAGCCCAGGCAGGCCCAAAGCCTCCTAACCCGAATCCCATGTATGACTACATCCTGCTCGGGACCTTTGAGGTCCAGGGACGGCAGGGTGTAGCCAGCGACGGCAATTTCTACTATGTCAGCGGCAGCAAGGCACTGTACAAGTACGACAAAAAAGGCAAATTGGTGCTTTCAAATGAAAATCCGTTCGAAGGCTACCCCATTCCCGCCAACCACATTGGAGGCATCGACGTTTTTAACGGCGAGATTTTCGTCAGTGCGGAAAACTTTGCGGACGGTGTCGGCAAAGACATTCAGATTGCCATCCACGATGCTGACACCCTGAAGCTCAAGCGGGCCTTCAAGTTTGAGCCGTCCAGCGGACAGGAAGAGGTCTCGGGAATCTGTGTCGACAGGGACAAGCGCAGCGTCTGGATGGTTTCCTGGGTCGGGGAAGAAAGCGGGCGTTACATCTACGAATACAGCCTGGATTCCGGCAAATACTTGCGCAAGGTTCACCTGCAGCCCGTTCCGCAGTGGCTCCAGGGTATCCATTACTGGAAGGGCAAGCTGTATGTTACGGCTGACGACGGCACCGCCGATCTCGATGAGCCGGACAACCTTTACAGGATCGATGTGACCGAAAAATCCTATGCACCGGTCGTCCGTGAAAAAAGCTTTACGGAAGTAAAGCGTCAGGGCGAGATCGAGGCCGGCAATGTCGATCCGAAGACGGGCGAACTTCTTGTGCTCTTCAATCGCGGAAGCCGCATCGTACTGGGCATGGTCAAGGGTTTTTACCCCGGATATACCCGTGAAATCTCGGAAGTATACCGCTTCAAGATGGTCCCGAAGGGAGCGAAGAAAACCGCAAAGTGAGTTGATACGCGCATCAGGAAGAAATATCGAAATTAAAACAGGGCGGTCGAACCGCCCTGTTTTTTTCTATTCAGGTTGTGTTGATCGTTTTATCAAATGCAGGTCATATCCAGGCAGGCCCGGGTTTAAATACCGGACAGTCCTAAGTGAGCTTGTATCCCGTTTTCATCCGAGTCTATCCGCTTCCATCCGTGTCACTATAGGCGGAATCGTCGGGACTAAAATTTGTAATCCGATGCAGATCTGAATGAAATATCATGTTTTTTCAATAAATTATAAAGCTGGGACTGCGACATACCGGATAACCGGCAGGCCTTATCGCGGTCGCCTCGGGACCTGTCTATCAACATTTTAAGGTATTCCTTTTCGGTTTTTGCCCTGAACTCCGAAAGACTCGGGAAGCCGCGGTCGATTTCAGCCGGCCGTGTCGGGAGTTCAGGCGAGCCGGCGGGACCTTCCGCGGCATTAGCCAGGAGCAATGCCCTGTATTCCGGCGGCAGATGTTTCGGGTACAGCGTGGGGTCATCTCCCGCGAAAGCCATGGCATGCTCCAATACATTTATCAACTCGCGGACATTCCCCGGCCAGACATGGGCATTAAGAAGCTCTATGAACTCAGGCGAAATGCCCTTGGTGCCGGCGCCGAAGCGCTGAGAGATGCGGGCTGTTTCGCTGATGGTAATCTCCTGAAGGTCATTGCCGCGCTCTCGAAGCGGCGGGAGCCTTACTTCTATTGCCCTGATGCGAAACAGCAAATCTTCGCGAAACAATCGATCCGACACCATTTTGGCAAGGTCCCGATGCGTGGCGGCAACCAGCCGGAAATCCACCGCTACTTCCTGCTTGCCGCCTACCGGCCGGATACGTTTCTCCTGAAGCACACGCAGCAATGACTTCTGAATTCCAAGAGGCAGATCGCCGATCTCATCGAGAAAAAGCGTGCCTCCGTCCGCCTGCCGGATGATTCCCTCACGCTTTATGTCCGCTCCCGTGAAAGCGCCTTTCTCGTTACCGAAGAAGATCCCTTCGGCTAAAGATTCCGGAATGGCCCCGCAATCGACGGGAACGACCGGGCCGCCCGCTCTTCGGCTGTTCTCGTGAATGGCTCTGGCGAACAGTTCCTTGCCGGTGCCCGTTTCTCCCGTAATCAGTACGCTTGCATCCGTCACCGAAGCTCGCGCCACGGCCTCCAGGCAATTGAGGATAGCGGGGGATGAACCCATAATCCCCTGCCGGTTGAGCGAAACCGGCATTTTCGAGGCATTTCGTTCCTTGCGGTATTGCAGAGCCCTGGTTACGGGCAAAAAGACCTCTTCCATGGTAAACGGTTTCTGCACATAATCCCAGGCCCCGTATTTAAAAGCCATTTTAGCCCCGGCAATGCCTCCCGTACCCGTAATGATGATAACTTCGGATTTCGAAGGCGACCTCAGGAGCAGGGGCAACGCCTGCAATCCATTCCCGTCAGGCAGCTCCAGGTCCAGCAGGACAAGATCGTAGTCACCCGTTGCGGCGAGGTCGAGGCCGTCTTTTATCGTGTTTGCAGAGGTGGAGGTGTGTCCCCAGCCATCTGCGAAATCGGCCAAAAAACGGCAGATTTTACGATCGTCTTCGATGATAAGCAGATTCGCCATGCTCCCTCTTAAGCCCCTCGTCGCCGAGGACCCGCTCGATTACATCGGCCAGTTCACCGGCAAGAAGCGGCTTCATCACCATTTCGCGGATGCCCGATGTCCCAAGCACTATATCATCCACGTATGCACTGAAGCCCGTGCAGAGAATTATGGGGACCCCGGACCTGATTTCGTTCAATTGCTTTGCCAATTCCAGGCCGGTCATTTTCGGCATGATCATATCGGTAATAACCAGATCGAATTCGTCGGGAGACGACTTGAAAATGCCGAGGGCCTCAGGGGCGCTCCTGGCCGCAGCCACCTCATATCCGAATTGTTCGAGAATTTCGCTTCCGGAAACTATGAAGCCCTCTTCGTCATCGACAAACAGAATCTTTCCTTTTCCGGGTTTGGGAACGCCGTGCTGCATAAGCAGTTCGGCCGCTTCTCCTTCCTGCTTCGGCAGAAACACATGGAAAACAGCGCCCTTTCCGGGTTCGCTCATCACCGAGATACCGCCGCCCAGGTCCTTAACTATGCCGTGGACCATCGCAAGGCCCATTCCCGTGCCCTCTCCCCGCGGCTTGGTTGTAAAGAAAGGCTCGAAGATCCGCCCCATGATTTCCTTCGCAATCCCTTCCCCCGTGTCGATCACCGTGAGCCTGAGATACCCTCCCGGCTTCAGTCCCGCATACTCCAGGCCGGACTCTGAGTCTATGGTTGACTCGTCGAGCCGAACCTCAAGAATCCCGCCCGTCTTCTCCATTGCATGGGCGGAGTTGGTGCAAAGGTTCATAAGGATTTGATGAATCTGAGTCGGGTCGGCCAGGACTACGCTGTCCGCGGCCTCGATCGTATGTCTTATTTCAATCGTGGTAGGGAGTGAAGCACGCAGGAACTTGATGGTCTCCTTGACGATGGGGCCCAGGGTCATGGAGATTTTTTTCATTTCGCTCTGGCGGCTGAAAGCCAGGATCTGCCGAACCAGGCTTCTGGCGCGGAGCCCCGCGCTGAGGATTTCATCGAGATATTCTTCAACGTTTCGACCCATTGCCTGGCGCATCTTTGCAGCCTCGGCAAAGCCGAAAATGGAGGACAAAATATTGTTGAAATCATGGGCGATTCCTCCGGCCAGAGTGCCGATTGCTTCCATCCTCAGGGCCTGCTGCGTGTGACGCTCCAGGTCCTTCCTCTCGGTGATGTCTTCCACGACGCCGTCGATGTACAACGGATTTCCCGACTGGTCCTTCATAATATGAGACGTGACCAGGCCCACCATGGAAGTTGAACCGCGCCTCCTGAACTCGATTTCAAGACCCTTGATGGACCCTTCCCGCAGCAGTATCTCGAGGACGCGCGCGCGCATCTCCGGGTCCCGGTAAATGTCCCGGACAAGCGTTCCTGAAAATTCCTCCACGGTCCGGCATCCGAACATCTTTGCGAGGGCGGGATTCACCATGAGGAAGCGCCCTTCGGGTTCGGGCGAGGCGCGAAACAGCCCGACCGGCAAATATTCCACAAGTTGTCGGTACCGGTTTTCGCTTTCACTGAGCGCCTTTTCGGCCTCCTTGCGCTCGGCGATTTCCATTTCGAGCTTCTTGTTGGTCTCCAGCAGGATATCTTCGCGGGTTTTCACCACATTTGCCATATGGTTGAATTTGTCGAGAATCCTTGCGATCTCGAAATGCCCGAAGGTTTCCGGCTTCTCGCCGTATTTTCCGGTCGAGATCTCCTCGATCCGGGAGATCAGGTGTTTCAAGGGCCGCCCCAGGCTGCGGTTCAGGATCAGTTTTGTGGAGAATACCAGCCCGAGTACGACCAGCAGCATCTGAAAAACGCTCACCAGCGAAAACTGGTAATTGCTTTTTTGTATAAACCGCGTCGTGAGCCCCAGCTCTATCGTGCCGATCCACGTACCTTCATGAAATACCTCACTTTTTTCTTTTATAAGGCCATCCTTTTCATCGGTAGCCGTATCAAAAAGGTGGGTACCGTCTTCCCCCAGGACCCTTAGCAGCGCCACAGTCTCATTCCTGGAAAAAGATCGGCAGATGCTCTCCACCCAGTCCCTGTCCATGTTCCACAGCGGCACTTCCAGGTTGTCCTTGAGGTAGTCGAGGTACTCGGAGGCTTTCTGAGTATACAAAGCCTTGGACTTATAGGAGAAAACCCAAAAATTGAAGAGGCTGGTCACGATAAAGATCGCCGAGACGGTAATGATCAGCTTCTGGGTAAGGTCCTGCGACAGAGAACGCCTTGACGCGGTCGAACCATCTGTCCTGGCATTGGTGTTCATGTTGATTCTCGATTCAGGATAAATCATCGTTACGGGACAACCCGGGCGTCAGGCCGGCATTATCGTCATTGCGCCGGCGGCCGGCTTGATGGCCCGGTATCGACCCCATACCTGCTCAATATCCGGGCATATTCCTCAGTCTTTCGGAATTCGGCCATCTGTTCGTCGAACTGGTCTCTCAGGCGGGTAAGATTCCTCTTCCTGGAAAATGCTATATAACTTGCAACACTCTCTATCTCTTTGGGAAGTTTTTCGATTTTATCGCCGAATCCCAGCTTGCGAATTGTATATTCACCCGTGTAGATATTTGAAACTACAAGGTCCAACCTCCCCAGCAGAAGCTTTTGAAAATTCTGCTCCAGTTGGTTCGCCTTTTCGATATGCAGCATATTCTTGTACTGGTCGAACCTGACCCCGTAGCTTATTGTACTGACCACCCCTATTCTTTTTCCCTTCAGTGTTTCGAGGTCTCCGTCGAAATCGATATCAACCCCGCTCTTTTTATAAAGGTAGATAACCTGCGGCAATAAAGTTTCGGTACAAAAGTTCAATGCAATTACTCTCTCAGGCGTTTTGTAGGCGGTAAAAATCGCATCGGCATCTCCCCGCAGGACCATCTCCATCGCCCGGGTCCAGGGGTAAGCCTTGATATGAACAGTATGCCCGAGCCTGTTCATAATATGGGTCACTATCTCGACGGCGATTCCCTCGACTTTCCCATCCGGGGCCGTGTATTCAATAGGAGGGAACTCGAGCGTCACAAAGGAATAGTCCTCCGCCCATGCGCGTGAAAAGCCGCAAAGCACGATTATGAGCAGGATAGCCTGCAGGATACGGCACATGAGGATTCCTCCACTGCCTTTTTCTTCGGCCCGGCGTTCCGGCCGCCTGAAGAGTCGCTTATCTTAAGAATACGTAACCAGGGTCCGTAAAATGATATCACCCGATGTTTGTTTTCCAATGGCAAATATACCCCCGGGATCCGTTGCCAAACGACAAAATGCCCGTTTTCCGCCGGCCGCAAGGTCGAGGAACGCCGCTTAAAAGCAGTTTGTGACACGGATGAACACGGATAGACACGGATGGATTGAACAGAATTAAATTTCAAAGAGTTAGACATCGAAACCTCACCGCCGTGATTGGCCAGAGTGGCATAAGCCGGTGCCTGGCCACCACCCCTCCTACGGTCTGGGAAGCATTGAATATGCCAACGGTGAGGTCTGCTTCGAGAAACCCGCTTAAAAGCAGCTTGTGACACGGATGAACACGGATGAACACGGATAGACGCGGATGGACGAAGAGTAATTTAAATTCCACAGAGTAAGACATCGAGACCTCTCTGCCGTGATTGGCCGGAGGAGCATAAGCCGGCGCCTGGCCCTCCACCCTTCCTACGGTCTGGGAAGCATTGAATATGCCACAGGTGAGGTCTGCTCCGAGGAACCCGCTTAAAAGCAATTTGTGACACGGATGAACACGGATAGACACGGATGGATTGAGCAGAAAGTAAATTATGCAGGGTAAGAAATCGGAACCTTACTGCCGTGATGGGCCGGAGGGGCATAAATCGAAGCCTGCGAACACAGGGAAAGTCACCATACGGAAAAAGAAGTCGCATTCGATAGCCTCTGAGCTTCCCGGCAACTGAGAGGGGAACAAACCTCAAAAAAACGATGGGTTCCCGCTCCGCTCCCACCCATCCTACGCCCCTTTCCGATTGACGCCCGTCTACCAATGGGGTGTGGTGCCGCAGGCTCTTAAAACGCCTGTGTCTTCGCATCTTGTTCATCCGTGTCCATCCGTGTCCATCCGTGTCAAAAAGCACTATCCGGCAGCAGCAATGAAGTTTCACAGGGTAAGACATCGGAACCTCACCGCCCCGATCATCAGTATTCCATTTTATGAGCTCGGATTTTTCTTCTTGTTCATCCGTGTCTATCCGTGTCCATCCGTGTCAAAATCCAGAGGTTTTTCCTAAAAATTGGAAATTATTCCATTGCATAAGAATGAATATTCCAGGTTCTTGGAATTTCGGGAACCAATCCTCATTTGTTCTCGAGAGTTAATTGACGGCCGGCGGCTGCGCGCAATCATTATACAAATGATATACAAAGTTATTTCAATGGCTTGTAAATAATTCACTGATTATTGCTCACCTTTCAGCCCGTTCAGGCACAATCCCTGCTCTTCCTCCCGCCGAAACCACAAGTCCCACCATCCTTCATGCATTCGATAAGGAGAAGAAAATGAGCAATTCTGCAACTGGTACAGGTCAGGTACCCCTGGGTGCTGCTGTTCCCTGGTGGAAGACGATCAACAAAAAGCAGTGGTACGCATTGTATGCGGCCATGGCCGGCTGGGGATTGGATGCGTTCGATGTGCTTCTGTATGTTTTTGCCCTGACCACGATCATGAAGGAGTGGAACCTGACCCCCACCGAGGCGGGTTTTCTGGCCTCCGTGACCCTGTTCGCTTCCGCTTTCGGCGGGATTCTCTTCGGGGTTGTGGCGGACCGGATCGGCAGGCGCAATGCCTTGATGGCCACGGTAATAATTTTCTCGGTCCTGTCGGGTGTTAGCGGGCTCACTCAAAACCTGTGGCAGCTCGCCGCAGCGCGCACGCTCCTTGGACTCGGAATGGGCGGCGAGTGGGCTTCGGGGGCTTTACTGGTATCCGAGACATGGCCTGCCGAGCATCGGGGTAAAGCCATCGGCATCATGCAGGGCGGCTGGGCTATCGGCTACATTTGTGCGGCTATCGTCGCCGGGGTTGTTCTGCCCGTGTACGGGTGGCGCATACTGTTCTTCATCGGGATCGTGCCCGCCCTTTTTACCGTCTGGATTCGGACAAAAGTGGAAGAGCCCGAAATCTGGGTAAGATCGCAAAAGCAAGAAAAACAGGGATTCAGCCTGACGCAGATCTTTCGTGCGGACCTCATCAAGTTCACGCTTTTTTGCTCGCTTATTTCCTGCTTCGTAATGTTCGCCTACTGGGGACTGTTCACCTGGCTTCCCGGTTTTCTGAGCAGCCCGGTGGAAAAAGGCGGGGCCGGCCTCAGCATCGTCAAGAGTTCCCTCTGGATGATCCCAACCATGATCGGCGCCTTCTTCGGGTACATTACATTCGGGTTCATAGCCGATAAATACGGACGGCGGCCCACCTTCGCCGCTTATCTGCTGATCTGCGCCGTTCTGGTTTACATCTACGGCAACACGCGCGATGCCACAATGCTGATGATTCTCGGCCCACTGGTCGGCTTCTTCGGGTCCGGGTATTTCAGCGCCTTCGGAGCTTTCATATCCGAACTTTTCCCGACCCGCGCAAGAGGCGCCGGTCTCGGGTTTACCTACAATATCGGCCGGATGGCGAGCGCTCTGGCACCCACCACGGTCGGCTTTCTTGCCTCTTCATACGGGGTCGGCGTCGGGTTGACCATAACATCGGCCGCTTTCTTCATCGGCGCGCTCTCGATCTTTCTCGTTCCGGAAACCAAGGCGGCGGAGCTGGAGTAGAACATGTCCGGAACATTACCGGAAGTGAGAGTGCTGCCCGCCGGTGAATGCGGCCTGATTTTGGAAATGGGCAACGAGATTTCTCCCGAAATCAATGCTCGGGTTCACCGGCTGGCAAAAAGGGTTGCACAGGAAAACCCGGAGGGGGTGATCGAGGTAGTCCCGACTTATCGCTCGCTGCTGGTCTACTTCGATCCCCTTCGCCTGAAACGGTCCGACCTGGTCGACGCTATCGAACGGATGCTCTCCGATGTGGCCTCTTCGGGCGGGCGGGAAGATGAAATCCGGGTGGTGGATGTGCCCGTCTGCTACGGCGGCGAATTCGGGCCGGACCTCGAATACGTTGCGAAGCACAACGGGCTTTCGGAGCAGGAGGTCATCTCCATTCACAGCTCGAAACCCTACCTCGTCTATATGCTGGGCTTCACCCCCGGTTTTCCCTACCTCGGGGGGATGTCCGGCCGGATCGCCACTCCCAGGCTGGAAAAACCTCGGTCAAAGATCCCGCAGGGGTCGGTGGGGATCGCCGGGGCGCAGACCGGGCTCTACCCGGTCGAGAGTCCCGGCGGCTGGAGGTTGATCGGGCGCACGCCGCTCAATCCGTTCGTCTCCAATTCACCCTCCCCCTTTCTTTTCTCAGCGGGGGACTACCTGCATTTCATTCCCATTTCACCCGGCGAGTACCGTGAACTGCGCCGAAAGGTGGACTCGGGCGCGTTCAGGCCCAAGTTCCACATTAGAAGGCTGGAGGCTTTATCCGATGATTAAAGTCGTCGCTCCGGGGTTATTCAGCCTCATCCAGGATGAAGGTCGCTGGGGTTATCAGGCCCACGGCATGCCGGTCGCGGGAGCCATGGACCGGTACGCCTCGCGCACCGCCAACCTCCTGGTCGGCAATCTCCGCTCCGCCGCTTTGCTGGAAATAACCGTCCTGGGGGGGACTTTCGAATTCTCGGGAAAATGCCTGGCGGCTGTTTGCGGCGCCGACATGGATCCGAAGCTGGACGGGAAAGAAATCCCAACATGGTCTTCCTTTCCGGTGCGTGAGAGAAGCGTGCTCTCCTTCGGGTATGCGGCCTCGGGCTGTCGGGCCTACCTCGCGGTCCGGGGAGGATTCGACGTGCCGTCCGTTCTGGGAAGCCGCTCCACCTACAACCGGGCGCGGGTGGGCGGACTTGACGGCAGGGCGCTCAAGGAAGGCGACTGCCTTCATTTCGGAACGGACTCATGGCTGCCGGTACTGCCGACGGTCCTTCCGGCGAAGTTCGTGCCCCGGTACGAGCGGGCATATACCCTCAGGGTCATGCTGGGGCCCCAGGACGACATGTTCACACCTGAGGGCGTCGGGACCTTTCTCGAAAGCGTCTACACCGTCACTAATGAAGCCGACCGCATGGGCTACCGTCTCGAGGGTCCCCGGATCGCCCACAAGGGCTCAGCCGATATCATATCCGATGCCCTGCCGAAGGGCGCCGTGCAGGTTCCCGCCCACGGCATGCCGATTGTCATGATGGCTGACCGCCAGACCACGGGCGGGTATCCCAAAATCGCAACGGTGATCGGACCGGACCTGCATCTGCTCGCTCAGGCGTGCTCCAGAGATACCGTCCGTTTCAAATCCTGCCCGGATGCTGAAGCGATAGCCGCCCTGCGATGCGAGGAGTTGCGGTACCTCGAGATCCAGCGCCTGATGGAAGAACTGCAGTCCCCCGCATGGACGGCCTGCTGACCTCGATCTTGTGCTTCAGCCAATGCGTCCGGGGGACAAAGAAAGGATTTTTATGAAAATAGACTTGAACTGCGACATGGGTGAAAGTTTCGGCACATACAAGCTGGGCTACGACGAAGAAGTGATGCCCTTCGTCACCTCGATAAATGTGGCTTGCGGTTTTCACGCCTCGGACCCGGCCAACATGCTCAAGACGGTGAGGCTCGCAAAGGAACACTGCCTCGCTGTCGGCGCCCATCCTTCATTTCCTGACCTCGTCGGATTCGGCAGAAGAAACATGGGCGCCACACCGGCCGAGATCGCCGCGGATACCATCTACCAGATAGGGGCCCTTCAGGGGATCTGCCGGTCCGAGGGAGTTCGCCTGCAGCATGTAAAACCCCACGGAGCGCTCTACAACATGGCGGCTGCCGATATTCGCATCGCCGATGCCATTGCCGGGGCGATCAAAGCCGTGGACCCGGAACTCTTTATGGTTTGCCTGGGCAAGTCGGCGATGGTCGAAGCCGCCGAAAAGGCAGGCATCCGGTACGTCGAGGAAGCGTTTGCCGACAGGGCCTATACGAACGAAGAGACGCTCGTGCCCCGCAGCAGGGCAGGCGCTGTGATCCATGACGTCGCCGAGGTTGCCGAACGCGTCCTTTCCATGGTGAAAACCGGGCGGGTCGCATCCATTGACGGCGCAGAGGTGCCGATCACCGCCCGGACTGTTTGCGTTCACGGGGACACCCCGGGAGCGGTGGAGATGATCAAATTGATCCGAAAGCGCCTGGAAAGCGAGGGGATCGCATTCGAGCCCTTCGGTCGGTCCGCTGCATAACAGGGTCTAAAACACGAAAGACAAATACCCTGGAGCACGAAAAACTTGGGGCAGCATAGCCGCAACCAAAATACAAAAACAAAACCCTCAACCACGAAAGGCACGAAATACACGAAAGAAAACAATAGGATAAGGTCGTAGTCGCAGGATGGGTGGAGCGGAGAGATTGTGTCGTGCTGTCGATGAAAACCAGCCCAACTCCGGTCGGTGACGACACAGTCTCGGAGCGTAACCCATCGCTTTGGGGTAAGCGATACGAGTACGAAACACACGAAAAGGCCGTTCGGTTCTCCTTGGCCTAAAGTGTACCTAAGAGTTTGGTATTGAACGAGTTAAGAATCGGCAACATGAAAATCTTGCTCAAAAAGCAAGAAAATGCCTGATAGTAGTACAAAATCACGAAAGAAAACAATGGTATACATTGTAGCGAGGTAGGGTGGGGGAGTGTAGCGCGGTAACTCTTCATGTGCCCACCGCCTTGCGCCCGGGACCAAACCAGGGGGTGACACGGGCAACGTGGTTTTGGTTGCCCGTGCCGCAGGCAAGAGGGGCTGGTAATTCTACCGAAGCCTCTTGTCCTCCGGACCCTGGCAACGACAAAACCTGTTGCCTGGGACACCAGGCGTAACAGGGCCTAAAACACGAAAGACAAATACTCTGAACCACGAAAGAAAACAACGAGATAGGATCGGATGGGTGGAACGCGGCGCCGCGTTTCACGATCTCTGAACTTCGCTCCTTGTCTATCCGTGTCCATTCGTGTCCATCCGTGTCAAAAAGTCTCTTTTTGATTACGGCATATTGAAAATTGAGGAGAATCAGCATGGCCAAGAGGAAGCTGCGCGAGCACCTGATCAACAGGAATTGGTGCAAGGGGTGCGGGATCTGTATCGCATTCTGCGCAAAGAAGGTGCTGGAGCTTGATAATTACGACAAGGCGGTGCCGGTGCGCCCGAACGACTGCGTGCTGTGCGGAATTTGCGAGATGCGCTGTCCGGACCTGGCTATCGAACTTGTTGCGGAGGCAGAGGACGAGGTGAACGCGGTATGAGCGACCAAATCAGGTTTGTGCAGGGAAACGAAGCCTGTGTGGAGGGGGCTTTATATGCCGGGTGCAGTTTTTTTGCAGGCTACCCGATCACCCCTTCGACGGAAATCGCCGAGCAGCTTGCCGCCAGGCTGCCTGCAACCGGCGGCAAATTCATCCAGATGGAAGACGAAATCGCGTCCATGTGCGCCGTCATCGGAGCGTCCCTCACCGGGTGCAAGGTAATGACGGCAACTTCCGGACCGGGTTTTTCGCTGAAGCAGGAAGCCCTCGGCTATGCCATCATGGCGGAAATCCCCTGTGTAATTGTGAACGTGCAGCGCGGCGGCCCCTCAACCGGGATACCCACTCACGTCCACCAGGGTGATGTGAACCAGGCCCGCTGGGGCACTCACGGCGACCACGCAATCGTGGTCCTGACCGCATCCAACCACCAGGATGTCTTCGCCATGACTGTGGAGGCGTTCAATATAGCGGAAACGTATCGCACGCCCGTCGTCCTGCTGTTCGATGAGGTCGTGGGGCACATGCGCGAGAGGCTCGTGCTGCCGAAGCCGGGAGAAATTCCCATTGTCGAGCGGCTGCACACGTCCGTGAAGCAAGGGGTCAATTATCACCCCTACCTGGCGCGCGAAGACGGGCGTTTGCCGATGTCGGATTTCGGCGGCGTCCATCGCTACAACGTGACCGGCCTCTATCACGATATGTGGGGGTTCCCCTCGGACGACCCGGGCGTGATAAACGACTTGCTCCATCACCTTATGGACAAGATCGAAAGCCGCGTCAACCAGCTTACCCATTTCAGGGAGTACGACACGGAAGACGCCGAATACCTCCTGATCTCGTACGGTTCTTCGGCCCGCTCCGCCCGTGAGGTGGTCAGGAAACGCCGTCAGCAGGGAGAGAGGTTCGGGCTCCTGGAGCTGCTTACCCTCTGGCCCTTCCCCTACGACCTCGTGCGGCGGAAGGCTGCCGGGGCGAAGTCGGTAGTGGTGGTGGAAATGAACACGGGCCAGGTCTGCCGGTCCGTCAGGCTCGCCGTCGAACGTCCCGAGCGGGTCTTCCTGTCGAACCGCATCGACGGGGTATTGATAAGTCCAGGCGATATAGAAAAAACCCTGCGCTTGATCCAGGGTAAGGGGGTATAGGCGATGGCCGTCAAAGACTACATTCGTGAACGCTTTTTTCCGCACATCTGGTGTTCCGGCTGCGGCCACGGAATCATATTGAACAGCCTGATCCGGGCCGTGGACGGGCTCGGAATTCCCAAAAGCGATATCGTGATGGTTTCCGGTATCGGCTGTTCCTCGCGTATCGCGGGATACCTGGATTTTCACACACTTCACACGCTGCACGGCCGGGCCCTGGCATTTGCCACGGGCATAAAGCTGAGCCGCCCCGAGCTGCACGTAATCGTTCCGATGGGAGACGGCGACGCGCTCGCCATCGGCGGCAATCATTTCATTCATGCGGCCCGGCGAAACATCAACATCACCGCTATCGTGATGAACAATCGGATTTACGGGATGACGGGCGGCCAGTACTCGCCTCTTTCCGGTTACGGAACGCTTGCGAGCACCGCCCCTTATGGAAGCGTCGATCAGAGTTTCGACATAGTGCAGTTGGCCACCGCTGCCGGGGCGAGCTTCGTTGCGCGAAGCACCGCCTATCATGTCAAACAGGTGGTCGAAGTCCTCCGCGAGGCGATTCTCCATAAGGGTTTTTCGGTGGTGGAAATCATGTCCCAGTGCCCGACCTATTTCGGACGGCGCAATAAGCAGGGCGATGCCGTGGAGATGCTCAAGTATATGCAGAAGATCACCACCCCTCTCGGGTCCAAAGAAAAGGAGCAAAATCCCGGACTCATCGAGCGGGGCGTCTTCGTTCGAAGGGAACAGCCCGAATACTGCGAGGCCTACGATACCGTGATTCAGCGGGCGATGGGAGGCAAGTGATTATGGAGAAGTCAAAGTTCGTATTCACGGGCTCCGGCGGGCAGGGAGTGATCACGGCGGCCATCATCCTGGCCGAGGCCGCGGTCCTGCACGAAAACCTCAACGCGGTGCAGACCCAGGTCTATGGGGCTGCCGCCCGCGGCGGGGCGACGCGCACCGATGTGATCATATCCGAAAGCGAGATCTGCTATCCGAAAGTCAACCAGCCCAACGTGCTGGTCTGCCTTACCCAGGAAGCATACATGAAGTTTTCCCGGATCATACGCCCCGGGGGGCTACTGCTCACCGATCCCCGCTACGTGAGAATCGAGCAGTCGGTGGATGCCTGCCACGTTCAGCTTCCCATGTACCAGGCGGTAATGGAGCAGATCGGCAAACCGATTGTTTTCAACATCTGCATGCTGGGCGCGGTGGTCGCGCTGAGCAGGGCCGTGAGCAGGGAGTCGCTCGAGAAAATGCTCGGGAGCCGAATTCCGCCGGCCTTTTTGGAAATGAACCGAAAGGCGCTCCAGCTTGGTTTCGATCTCGGCGCGGCTGCAGCTAATTGATACTTAAAACCAGAAAAGAGCGGGGGAATGATTCCCCCGCCCCCCAGGATTTCGGCCGCGCGCGCACGCGCACGCGAGGCCGAGCGCTCGGGGCTGCCGGCGTCTGGCCGAAGGCCGCCGCCGTAGCGCCACACTGAGCCGCGAAGCGGCGAGGGGGTGTGGGGGGTTGCGACCCCCACGCTTTTGAAGTACCGGCCTGAAAGCAAGTACGTATGAACTGAACGGGTTTTCAACAACAGGAGTTTTGCGTGACTGACGAAATACTGGCAATCGTAAAAGCAAGAGACCCTCATGAAAAGGAATTTCACCAGGCCGTAAGTGAGGTTGCGGAATCGATCAAACCCGTTTTGGACCGCAATCCCCGCTACCGGCAGGCGAAGATACTGGAAAGGATTACGGAACCCGAGCGCGTGGTGATGTTTCGCGTATCCTGGCTGGACGACCAGGGAAATATCCAGGTCAACCGGGGCTATCGCATTCAGATGAGCAGCGCGCTGGGTCCTTACAAAGGGGGCCTTCGGTTTCACCCTTCGGTCAACCTGAGTATCCTCAAGTTCCTGGCCTTCGAACAGGTTTTCAAAAATGCGCTGACCACTCTCCCTATGGGCGGCGGCAAAGGCGGATCCGATTTCAATCCGAAAGGCAAATCGGACAACGAAGTCATGCGGTTCTGCCAGAATTTTATGCTTGAGCTTTATCGGCATGTGGGCCCCAATACGGACGTGCCAGCCGGGGACATCGGCGTAGGAGGCCGGGAAATCGGGTATCTCTTCGGAATGTACAAGAAACTTCGCAATGAATTCACGGGCGTGCTCACGGGCAAAAACCTCAACTGGGGAGGAAGCCTTATCCGCCCCGAGGCCACCGGGTACGGCTGTGTCTATTTCGCCGCCGAGATGCTCGCAACCAGGAACAAGAGCTTCCAGGGAGGCGTGAGCCTTGTTTCCGGATCCGGAAACGTTGCGCAGTTCACGGTGGAAAAACTCCTCGACCTGGGGAGCAAACCGGTCACGCTGTCCGATTCGTCCGGCTACATCTATGACGAAGCGGGCATCGACCGCGAGAAGCTCGCATACGTCAAGGAACTCAAGAACATAAGGCGGGGCAGGATCAAAGAATACGCAGACAGATACCCTTCCGCGATTTACGTGCCTGCCGACCCGACGCTGGAATACAATCCGCTGTGGAATCACAAGGCGGACTATGCGTTTCCTTGTGCCACGCAGAACGAAATCAACGGGACGGACGCCCGGAATATGGTCCGGAACGGGGTCCAACTCGTGAGTGAGGGCGCAAATATGCCGACCACTCCAGAAGCCATTAATATAATTCTAGAAAATGGCCTTCTCTACGGACCGGCAAAGGCGGCGAACGCTGGCGGCGTTTCGGTCTCGGGCCTGGAGATGACCCAGAACAGCATGCGCCTCAACTGGACACGCGAAGAAGTCGACCAGAGGCTGCACACCATAATGAAGACCATCCACAAAAGCTGCCTCGATGCCGCAAGTGAATACGGGGTCCCGGGCAACTACCTGTACGGAGCGAATATAGCGGGGTTTGTAAAGGTAGTGGAAGCATTGCTGGATCAGGGATTGGTTTAGGGTCGGAAGAACAGGTTCTAGGTTCAGAAGAACGATCCTGTTCCTGCATTGAAACAGCATATCAACAGGGGGGAGAAGGCAGGTTTTCTCCCCCCTTTGCGCTATCTCCCTTGCGCGTCACTGCCGCCTGTCATTACTGAGTCGGCAAGGAAAGAATCCAATGAGTTGAGGCACGGTTTCCCGACCGTGCCGGCGCGAAAGCCTTAGAAGACCGCGGGAGGATATTGTCTCGTGGTCTTTGTCCAAATCTCTCCCCCATGAAATCTCTGTAATGCCGGGAATAAACTGCCGCTTTGATCCATTCGTTGACCCATATTAACCACTCAGAAAGTTCTGCTTTTGGACAAGTCGTATAGAGTCTATTGAATCTATTGTTTTATGCCTACCAGGAATGTAATATAAGGCCTGCTCGCTACTTGATGATGAGGGAGGTAGGTTGGGTTGACCATGAGTCGGAATCGTCCTCGTATACCTGCTCCCACGATGGCATCGATTTTAGCGTGATGCCACGCACCGAGTATGCATATTCGTAACGATCTGCTCATGAATTGTTAAGTACCATTAGTTGAAAACAGGTCAAACAGGGACTTGGCCCTATTTCGTGGAGCTATTTATGGATGCGTCCGAAATCAAAGAAATGAAACGGCGGAAAAGCATCCTTCAGGCCGAGCTTTTTGACCTGAAGAAATTTATTGAATCAGTCAATCAGGAGAAGGACAAACTCCGGGATAGGCTATGCGAGTATCGCAGCCGCCAGCATTTCTGCGATTATGAAGAAGAAATTGAGGAAGCAGAGTACCAGATCAGGCAAATCGAAAGGAAACTGGCTGAATTGCAGAATGAACAAATTTCACTTCAAAGGCAGATAGAATACCTGCCGCTTAGTTAAACCTATCCCAGTCTCATACTCTCAAAACCATTTTAGGCTCGGAATACTTAAATAAGTAGATTGGCACCGCACGCGGTTTATTGGACCGCTTCCTTCGGCTTTTCACTTGTTCAGGCTCTTCAAGCCGATACTACGCGCCGGCGAATTCTATTCCTCGCGGTCTGCTCCTCAGCGCCCTCGGAAATGTGAGATTATTGGCACAATTCCTTTGAAGAGCAAGGCTTAAGAAGGCAATCGGTTGAAATTCTTGATCCTGTGGATACGGGCCGAGTCTCCACTTGATCCATTATTAGATGAACTATTCTTCGGAATTCTCCCCCACAAACGTTTCAATCTTCCTTTCGGACCCCCTTAAAAGGCGTCCCATCCTCTTTCACGTCCATAAATCGTCCGGTTCCAGCATCGCGCTTTACCCACTGGTCAGTCTTCGGATTGTGAGTCTGGCTGCGGTCATCAACTGCGCCGCGGCGAAAACCCTTTCCTGTATTTTTTGCCATTGCGGTATCTCCCTTTCATGTTAAATTATAGTTGACAACGCTATATAAAATGTATCTAGTTGTCAACTAAAAATCTGTTTCTGGAGTTTTTATGTTTGCAGCCAAGTTGAAACAGTTACGCCTTGCCCGGGGTTTAACGCTGGAGGGGCTGGCGGATAGGATGGGAGGGCTGATTACCAAGCAGGCGCTCTCAAAATACGAAAAAGGAGCCGCCGCCCCCTCCCCGGCTGTCCTTATCAGGCTGGCCGAGGCATTAGGCGTCAAATCAGCGGAACTCTTTCGGGAAAGCACAGTAACAATTGAGTTCCTGGGCTACCGGAAGCGCTCGGCTTTTCCAAAGCGGGACCGGGAAGCGATCGAAAGCTTTGTAAAGGAATCTCTTGAGCAGCGTATACGTTTGCAATCGCTCGTTCAGGAAGGGAAACTCAACATTCCCGTTCGGAGTTTTCGAGTGGAGTGTCTCGATGATACCGAGACAGCGGCGGAGCAGTTGAGGGCGCGGTGGAAACTGGGGGAGGCCCCGATCTCGAGCGTCATTTCGCTGCTGGAGGACAAACTGGTCCATGTCTTCGAAGTAGACGCTCCCGGGAATAAATTTGATGGAATCTCCGCTCTGGCCTTCGAGGAGAACAAAGAACTGAAGGGTGCTGCGGTAGTCAGCAGTAACTTGGTTTCTGGAGAACGCCAACGGCTGAACATAGTTCATGAACTCGGCCATCTGGTCCTCGACATCAGGGAAGGACTGGATGAGGAGAAAGCCGCTTTCCGTTTCGCAGGCGCTTTTCTTGCCCCTGCATCCGTGGTTCGCCGTGAGGTCGGGAAAAGTCGCTCATCAATACAATTAGGGGAGCTTCTCCTGTTAAAGAGGCTTTTCGGGATGAGCATCCAGGCTCTACTGTATCGCCTGCGCGACCTCGGGATTATCACCGGCTCGGTCTATACCTGGTCCTGCATACAGGTGAATCGTATGGGAATGAAAAAGAAGGAGATCGAAGAACTCCCGCGGGAGGAACCTCAATGGCTGAAGCGCAACATCTTTCGTGCGCTCTCCGAGGGAGTGCTCCCCCATAAAGATGCCGAACGGCTTTTGGGAGAACCACTGGAGGAGGTGCACAGGCAATTTCTCGACCGGAATGTCTTTATGAAGCTCCCTGTTGAGGAGCGGCGGAGAATCCTCGCAGAACAGGCAAGCGCACTGCAGAAGCACTACGAAGAGTTGGCGGAGCGGGAGGAGCCGGGTGGAGGTGATTTCCTTGAATACTAAGCCTCTCTCTCCTCGGCGCGGCGATGTCTGGTTGGTAAACCTCGACCCAACGATTGGCATGGAGATGAAGAAGACTCGCCCTGCCCTCGTTATCAGCTCCGACGCGGTTGGAAAGCTTGCGATCAAACTTATCGTTCCGATAACTGATAAGACTATTTTGCCGGAAATCTCTGGCATGTGCGCATCGACCCGGACTCGAAAAACGGCCTTCTAAAGCCTTCCGCAGCTGATGCACTTCAGACTCGATGCTTGGATCAAAAAAGATTGGTAAAAAGGTTAGGTCGTCTGGATGTGCAGCAAATTGAGGACGTCGCAGCCGCTATTGCGGCAATTGTGGAGTATGCCTAGGGCTAAAGGACATAAAAGTCAGACAACCATGGGCATGGATATAGCAGCCTCTTTGCCTTTGATTTTTCAAAATCCTTGGTGCAAAATCAGAGCAAGTGCCGGCTTGGGGGTGCCGCTTAGCCGGTGGTCAGCGTGCCGAAATAAAAGTCTGGAGAGAAAACCGCATGCCGGGATGTGTTCTCCATATTGAAGGTGAGAGTTTTGACGTGGACTCTTTTCTGGAGGGATCCTCCATCAGGCCGCTCCGCATTTGGCATAAAGGTGAGCAAATGCCAAAGAGAGGCAAACATCCTCAGCGTAACTGATCACAGGGTCTCAGTTTTAAGCCTGATAAATCCAAGAGAGGTCAGGCCTCTGTTCTTTGAAAAAAGATTGCATTGCATCTACGAGCACATCGAAAGTTGACTTTCCGTGAAGGCGGCA
>JAEZHY010000141.1 GCA_023416335.1 Pseudomonadota bacterium
TGCCGCCTTCACGGAAAGTCAACTTTCGATGTGCTCGTAGATGCAATGCAATCTTTTTTCAAAGAACAGAGGCCTGACCTCTCTTGGATTTATCAGGCTTAAAACTGAGACCCTGTGATCAGTTACGATCCGACTAATGGAGCGGTCCTGTACAGTCAAACTTATGAGGGGCATTACAACGAAAACAGCCTGGGCGGACTGGAAGGAACATGGGAACGTGTTATGAATACCGCCTTGGAACGCATGATCAAGGATATGAGTACAGATCCCAAATTGCTCGATGCTCTGAAAGCGGCCAACGCCGCCAGTTGATGGAGAATCCCCTGTCGATCCTGCAAGGGGTCGCGAAAATCGTGACCCCTTACTTTCCCGATTAACACCCTCGCGGTACTAACAAACTGTAATCAATCCTTTTAATGCCGGTCGGAAGACGAATCCGAACGTGTCCCGTCGGAATTCTCGGAAGAAGTCCGTGTTGCCGAAGGCTTTGGCTTTATGTTTGGGACAAGCGGCATCCCGAGCTGTTTTTTCTCGTTTATTTCCTGTACCGCTTTTTCAATGGCGAGGTATCTTTCCGGGCTGCTGGGATGGGTATTGGAATAAGCCTTCTCTATTGAAGAAGGATCCTCTATGGCCATCCGTCTCCAGAAATTGGCGGAATCGGAGATGTCATACCCGACACGTGCGGCAAGGTACAGACCGACATAATCCGCTTCTCTTTCGAATTCCCTGGAGTACGGCGCGGCTACCATATTCCCGATTGCCCCGTGGGTATTTATTCCCAAAGTGATGGCAACCGCGAAATCCAGTATGGTTCCGGGGGCCGCCTTTTGCTCCTTCTGCTTTCTGTGTTTCAGAAAATTATGTGCAATTTCATGAGCCAGGACCAGCGCGAGTTCTTCATCCTTTTGCGCCATGCGATACATTCCGGTCGTGAGAATTATGTATTTTCCATCTGAAAAAGCATTGATCTTGTCATGCGAAAACAGAAGCACAGGATACTGGCAGAAGGGTTTGCCCCCAATACTCATTGGGATGGTTTCACCATTGCGATTGACAGTCAACTCCAGCGGTTTGCCGTTGACCGGTTTCAGTTCGCCCCCGATTTTTTTATACTCTTCCCGGGTTATTCCGACGAGCGACTTTCCGTTCATACTCACGATCTTATCACCGACGCAGAGTCCGGCTTCCGCTGCCGGAAACTGTGGATGCACGTAGCGCACGGCCACCTGTTTGTCCAGGTTATAGTATTGCGCTGCAGCTTCCCTGAAATCCTCCCGGTATGACTCGATAGTGTGAATCAGGAAGCCGCACGCGGATTCACCCTCATCGGGGGCTAAAGCAGCGGCTTCGGCAAGCAAAGGAAAGGCTATACTGAACGCATGCTCCTGTCTTTTCATGTGCATAGCGAAAGCCGCCTCTTTCTGCTTCCTCGCCTCGGCTCGAACAGCTTCATCCTGAATGCCGCCTGCAGACAGGGAAGTGTTTGTCGGCGCACAACCAGCGACGAGAAGGATCACGCATATTACGGAAACCGCGACAGTCAAAAAGGACTCAAGTGAAGCCGAATGAGAAGGCAGGTACGCTTTCTTCTTTTTGTTTCTCATGGTCTGTCCCCGGATGCCGTTTGGGAAAGGGAGGAAAGGAACTACATTCCACGCCGCGATTATACTGCAAAAAGTGGAAGAATCCCATAAAGTCCTGCAGTGCACGCTGTCCGACTTCAGAGGCCGTTGAGGACAAAAGTGCAGTCAAAAGCCTACAGCAATGTATGCCGACACATACACTTTGAGATCCTCAGGCATCCATTCGTCACTGCCGGTCCGGCCTGAACGCTCTTGAAAGCAATAGATTCTCACAATCGCCGGCAGCACGCAATTCGGTCACAAAAGCAGGCACGGAATAGCCGAAATGCACAAGGCTTCGATGTTAGTTCACAATATGAACTACCTAAAATGCAGACTTTTTCCTAAATCCCCTCTCATCGCTTCCCACATCGCCTCTCGCTATTTCAATCAGTTATACGCCATATGCAAATAATTAGCACAGGCATACCTTTTGCTACCGAGAAGTCTTCAACGCATATAGCTCGTTTCCTGTCTAAAATCGTTAACCATAGTAATGAGTCGCTGACTCCAAAGGCACTTCATACAGTCCCTGGAGCCCCTCGAGCCAAGCCGACCAGGAACAGTCGGAAGGAGAGAGAATCTTATGAGATTGAAACACTTGTCCATGGCCGCATTGATAATCACAGCTTTGATGCAGGCCTCGCTCTCACTGGCCAGCCCCGGCATAACAGGTTACTCAGGCAAGAGCGGATCATACTGCAACTCGTGTCATAGCGGAGGAGCCGTTCCAACCGTAACGATCTCGGGCCCGGCGACCGTGGCTCCCGGTTCGGTAAACAGTTACACCCTCACCATTACAGGAGGTCCGCTCGCAGACGGTGCCTGCGATATCGCCGTATCGGGCGGGGCACTTGCCGCTGGTTCCGGAGACTCGCTGAAGAGCAGTGAAATCGTTGGAGGGCCGACAGCGCCGACCAGTTCTGCGGTTTCGTTTCCCTTCACCTGGACCGCGCCTGCCACTGCGGGCACTTACACGATCTATGGAGCCGGCAACTCAGTCAACGGGAACAACAGTACGTCCGGAGACGGGGCAGCAGCAAAGCAACTCGTGGTAACGGTAAGCGGGGGCGGCGGTACCGCAACCCTGTCGGGCCTCGCGATCCAGGGTGCCACGTCCGTAACCGGAGGAACGACCGCGACCTATACGGCACAGGCATCATACAGCAACGGCACTTCCAAAGCCGTAACTCCCTCCTGGTCCGTCACCCCGACAACCTATGCAAGCATCAATACGAGCGGGGTCCTGACGGCCAAAACGGTAACCTCGAACCAGACTGTCACGGTTGGTGCGAGCTATACGGAAGGCGGCGTCACGAAAACCGCTTCCACAAGTGTTTCGATCACCAGCCAACCGACCACGGCAACCTTGACCGGCCTCACGATACAGGGTGCAGGGTCGGTTAAAGGCGGCACCAGTACAACCTATACCGCACAGGCTTCTTACAGCAACGGCACCTCCAAGGCCGTAACTCCCTCCTGGTCCGTAACCCCGACAACCTACGCGAGCATCAACACGGGCGGAGTCCTGACAACCAAAACGGTGACATCGAACCAGACCGTGACGGTAGCCGCAGGCTATACCGAAAACGGTGTAACGAAAACCGCTTCCGCCGGCGTCACGATTACCACGAGCGGAACCACCGGCGCGACGCTGACAAATCTCGAGGTAAAAGGTCCCGCATCGGTCGTTGGAGGATCGAGTGCAACTTACTCCGCGCTGGCTTCTTACAGTGACGGCTCATCCAGGAGTGTAACCGCCACCTGGTCGGTAACTCCAACTTCTTACGCCACCATCAATAAAACCAGCGGCGCGTTGACTGCAGCCAAGGTGACGGCAAGCCAGGCGGTCACGGTAACGGCAAACTGCACTCAGGGTAGCGTATCAAAAACGGCAACCCTGGATGTAGTAATCGATTCCGGCATCAAGCCCGCGATCGGCAGCGTCAACAGCTCCGGCGTAATCGTGCTTGCAAGCAACGACCTCGGCATGCACTGCGTTTGCCCGAGCTTCTCGAAGTTCATGATTCTTCCGCCCTTCAACACCATTCGCGCCCAGGTTATCAGAAAGGGCGGCGAAGATCCCCAGGTTATGGGTTCCTCATCAGGTATAAGGGTCGCCTACAGCTTCTCGGAAAACACTGATGCAAGTCTCAGTGCAGACCCCTATTACCAGGACTGGATGAAAAACGCTCCCAAGCTGGGCTTTAAAGCCTACCCGGCCAAAGACTCTGCCGGCCATATCCAGAGCCCGATAACCGGCACCAAGCTCGCAGGGAACATGACCGCCCAGACCGGAGGATGGTGGGAAGCAGTCGGGATCCCGGTCTATCCGGATGCAAGCAACCTTTCGACCGCAAAACCGATGACCGACCCGCTGGGCGGTCCCAACCGGAACCCGTACCTCACCGGAAATATCAAGGTTTACAACAGCAGCAATACCCTTCTGGCCCAAACCAGCATCACAGTTCCATCGGCATTCGGCGGGTGCTGCAGCTGTCACCTGGGCGTAGCGGCGCAGCTCGGATACCCCGCAACATCTGAGGGTTCCTTTGAAGCAATGGGTTTCCTGCATTCAACGAACACGAGCGGCATCGACATTTCGCAGATCGATCCCGACGGCGACGGCGTCCCCGGTCCGATCCGCTGCTCACAGTGCCATCTGGACCCGGCAATGGGTGAAAAGACGGCCCCCGGCGGCTATAAGCTGAACGGCAAAACCCTGCCGGTCTCCAGGTATACCTTCTCGGATGTCCTGCACAGGTTCCACGCTCAGGACGGTATGGTCCTGGCGCAGTACGACGTCAATATCGCGAAGGACTGTTATCAGTGCCATCCCGGCAACGGCATCAACTGCTACCGCGACCATCACATGAACGAATCGATGAACGGGAGCACCAAGCTCTGGTGCACGGATTGCCACGGCGATCTCAATCAGCGAATCGCTCAGAACCAGATGGCGCAGCCCTGGTCCGTTGCCACCCTGCCGAAATGCTCCAAGTGCCACACGGGCACCATTGGCGAAAACGCTACGCTCGACGTATTCGGCGGTACATTCCTGAACAGCATGACCCACGGCGGTCCGCTCCTCTGCTCCACCTGCCACGGCTCACCGCATGCGCTGAACGCGTCCACACTGGCGCACGACAACATGCAGAACGCAGCGCTCCAGGGCGGAAACACCAACGCAATAGGCGTGTGCAACGTGTGTCATACCAACAGGTCCACCAGTTACGGCAAGCCTCCTCACAGTAGAGGGGATTGACGGGATCGAATTCCAACCGCTTCAGCCGGCAAGTCCGGCTGAATCGCAACTCGAATATTCCACAAATTTCTTCAACCGAGGGCAGGGACTCATGAGAGTCCCCCCCTCTTTTCCCCTGCCGCGCCGCTGCCTATTTTCAGATAGCGGCGCAAGAGCCGCAGCAAACCACATGACGGAGTATCCCATCATGAAACTGTTCAAAACCCGGGGGCTGATTTGCCTCGTGCTCCTCCTGATCCTGCCGGCGCTCGCCAACGAAGCAGTCGGAGCGGGAGAAGAGAGCAAAATAGACCTCGCGGCCACGGCGAAATATGTTCAGGACTGGGCAGCCAGAGACGCTTTCCCCGATTCCCCCTCCTTTGCCTACATGAATGTCTACTGCCAACTTGCTCTTGGCGGACAGGTGAGCGATGCGACAAAGAAGAAGGTGGTCGAATATATCAGGAAGTGTCAGAGGCCGGACGGCGGATTTGTTGCAAACCCCGAGATAAAGGGAGGAGCGGCTGCAGAGTCCAACGTTATTTTCACTTACTTTGCTCTGGCCGCGCTCGACCTCATTGACGCCTCTTCATCGGTAGACGGGAAGAGAGCCGCCGATTTCGTCCTGTCCATGGTCGGGGAAAACGGGGGGATAAAGCAGAATGCCGAAGGCGGACCGCCAAACGTCGGAACGACTTACTACGGCATCCGCGCTCTCCATATTCTTAAGTCACTCGACCGTCTCGATAAAGGCCCGACGATCGAATACATCAAATCTCACCGAGATCACGACAAAGGATATGGCGTGCTTCCGGGCAAACCTTCCGCCCCTCAGCCGACGTTTATGGCGGTGGATTCGCTTAGGCTGCTCGGAGAGCCGGTAGATGAAATCGCGCCCGGAGTGATGCGATTTCTCCTGGAAACCCCTTACTCAGGCATGAAGGAACCGGAAAACCCGGCCCTGGTGACCATGGATAATTTATCCTATGTCCTCCAGACGGCGGCTTTGCTTTCCTCAGTTCAGCAATTCAATACCGGGAAGATCAGGGAATTCATTCAATCCCGATACATACCCGATAACGGCGGGTTCGGACCGGGCCCCGGATTGGGATCGACTCCTCCCGGCACGTTTAACGCTATTGAGTGTCTTGTGATATTGGGAGACCTGAAAGACCCGTACGCGGGACGGCAGTGATTTGCGACCCGGTTGGATCCGGCCGGCATCGGAGGGGGCATCGCCATCCGGCGGCGCCCCCTATCGATCCGTTAGAGCGAGTTATGCGGTTTCTAATATTCTTCCAACACGGCGTTATCTATCCAGTATTCATCTCCGGCCGCGGCATAACCGGGAAAATAGAACATGAGCCTGGCATCGCCGACCGGGGAAGAAAATCCGGAAGTGGTGAACACCAGTTCCCTCCGGGCCGCTCCGGCCATTCCTCCGGCAGGCAGATCCACAACCGAACTCAATCCATAATTGGTGTAGGGGGACGTATTTTTCAGCAGTGACACCGAAACATCATGGCCGGATTTAGATGCCCCACTGAAGGAGAGACGATATCTCCTGTTGGGTTTCAAAGAGATATTTGCCTGAGAGAGCTGCATATTGGTTCCCAACGAAGTGAGTCTAACGTGGCCCGCGTAGTTGGACGTGCCTGTGACCAGCTCTTCTGCAAAAGATCCCTGTCCGTTCGTGTAAAAGCTCCAGAAATTGCCGCATCCTTTCGGTACACACTCGAATTCAGGGTCTTTCAAAAGATTCGCAGGAGCGGAAACATTTACAGGCTGCCATGAAAGCTGTGCCGAAGCTCCCCAGTTTCTTTCAAAGTATTCGGCCCTGATAACGTGATTTCCCGCGGTGAGATATGCATCGAAAGAGTTGGGCAGGGCTACCTGTTCGACCCACCTGTCGAATAC
>JAEZHY010000254.1 GCA_023416335.1 Pseudomonadota bacterium
GTTGTACCGCCTGTGGAGTATGCGATCACAAGGCCGTGTCGCCTGTGATTCATGAGAATGTGTCGCCCGAATTTCAGATCGCCAATCGTTCCGGCAGTTCGCCCGAAGATACCGAATTCCTGTACAGGGTGATATATTCGAAACTCGGAAGAGCACGCTTCTTTGGACAGTTGGAGATAGCGGCGGCTCTTGAAAGGGCGATAAGACGGGCAAAATTGCCCGCCGCTTTCAGCAAGGGACACCATCCGCATGCAAAGATCTCTTTTGGAGAAGCTCTGCCCCTGGGGATGGAATCCATTATCGCCGAAGCTTTCATCTCTCTTACCGCGAAGCTCGATACCGCCCGCATGCGGGAGCTTCTTAACGAACAGTTCGACGGTGTGCTCACGATCAGTTCGGTCCACCGCATCGAAAAGCGCCCCGCAGCGGGTCAGCCTGCCAAGGGTTCTTACCTGGTTTCCGGCCTCAGTCCTTTTCTCCTTCGGCACCTCATCGCGAGATGGCCGCAGTCTGGCGATATCGTGATATACAAGAAGACAAAGAAAGGGGAGGCGAGGGCGCTCCTGAGAGACATCCTGATGGATATGAGAAAAGCCGGGGAGAATTCCCTGGAAATGGATATTTACGAAACACCTCTATTGTGCTTCAGACCCATGGCGATTCTGCAGTATCTGGCCGGAGAACACGGGGAAAGCCTATCCGACTGCCTGGTCTGCAAAATTGCCTCATACCGCCTGGGTGTCCAGGAGGGGAGCGCCGATGTCCGCAGAGCTCATTATCAATAGTAATCCCTTCGAAACGCGGGTGGCTCTGGTCGAGAACGGCCAGGTCGCCGAGCTTTATGTGGAGCGCAGTTCGGACAAGGGGATTGCCGGAAACATTTACAAAGGACGTGTGGTCCGTGTTTTGCCCGGAATGCAGGCCGCCTTCGTCGATATCGAACTCGATAAAGCCGCTTTCCTTTATGTGAGCGACATTCACCGACCTATGGGGGATATCGAGCACCTCCTTCTGGCCTCCTGCGAGACAGAAGGGGAGGAAGAGAAGCCCGACGACGGTACGGAGGCCGTCGAGCGCGAAGACGAAGAGGTGGTGGACCTGCGCCGAAGTTACAGCAGTATTCCCATCGAGGACAGGCTCCAGGAAGGACAGGATATCCTGGTGCAGGTCGCAAAGGAACCCATAGGGAGCAAAGGTGCCAGAATTACAACGCACATCACCCTCCCGGGGAGGCACCTGGTCTTCATGCCGACAATGGACCACGTCGGCGTATCGCGAAGGATCGAAGACGAGGTGGAGCGCAAGCGGCTGCGGGAAATCATGTGTGAGATCAAGCCGGCTTATTGCGGCTTCATAGTCCGCACTGCAGCCGAAGGGGCCGAAAAAGAGAAGCTCCATTCGGAGGTGGATTTCCTCGCAAAGCTGTGGCAGAGCATTCAGCGCAGGGCCGAAAACGCACCCGTTCCCGGCATGGTTTACCAGGAACTCGATATAACGCTTCGGGCCGTGCGCGATCTTTTTACCAAGGAAGTCGACCGGCTCGTGATCGATTCGGAAACCGAATACAGAAGGATCCTGAATTTTACGGAGACCTTCCTTCCTTCGTTGCGCAATTCCGTGGAACTCTACGAGGGAGAGGAGCCCATTTTCGATGCGTACGGCATTGAAATGGAGATCCAGCGGGCCCTCAGCAAGAAAATCTGGCTCAAGTCGGGTGGGTACATCGTAATAGAGACGACCGAGGCGCTGACGGCAATCGATGTGAACACCGGCAGGTACGTGGGAAAGAGGAACCTCGAGGAGACGATCCTCAAGACGAACCTCGAAGCGGTGAAAGAGATAGCGTACCAACTGCGGCTGCGCAACATAGGCGGAATCATCATCATCGATTTCATCGACATGGAAAAGGAACCCAACAGGGAAAAGGTCTGGAACGCCCTGCGGGATGCGATGCACAAGGATAAAAGCAAGTCCAACATCCTGCACATGTCCGAACTCGGACTGATCGAGATGACGAGGAAGCGCACGAAGGAAAGCATCGGCCAGGTGCTGTGCGAGCCGTGTTTTTACTGCGACGGCGAGGGGTATCTGAAGTCGAAGCAGACGGTCTGCTACGAGATCCTGAGGGAACTGGAACGCCAGAGAAACGAATTTTTCGGCAGGAACCTGCTGGTGCTGGCCCACCCTGAAGTGGTGGCGATGTTCTGCGACGAGGAGCGCGCTCCGCTGGAGAGGGTCGAAGAGAAAATGCACGCGCGCATCGTGGTGAAGGCCGATCCGAATCTTCACCTGGAACATTACGATATTTCCGTTCTGGAAACCGAGTGACCCGGGGGAATCGTTTTCTGTGCGGCGGGTTTGTTTGCAGCCCCCGTTGAGAGATGCTGATGTCCGTAAAATAAATAAAGCGCGGCCGCGTAGGGTGGGCACCTGTTTTTTGGGGTGCCCACCGTCCGGCCAATCGCGATGAGGGCGTTTTCGCATTGTCCTTTTAGCAGCTAATTTCCGAATGGACGGATGGTGGGCACGATAATGCCGTGCCCACCCTACGAGGCTCACCGTGTTCTTTTTGGGAACTCCGTGCAACTCCCTGGTTGTTGAGTTTCATAGATGGCGGGTAGCCCGGATTGTTGAAACGGAGGGGCTCGTGGACGACAGAGTTCCCGTCTAAAAACATTCGGCCTGCCGGGACGGGTTCCAAAGCCGGAGCTTGGGAACCAGCGGGAATTTGACCTTGCGATTAAGGCCCTGCTTGCTGGATGATGTGACCTGCTGCTGCGCAGAGCCGGAATTGACGTTCGTCCGGCGCGTCCGCCTGAACTTACTGATTTGAGGCGAAAAAGCTAAACCGGCCGAAGGCTGCGGCTTCGGCTGTAAACCCATAAAAAAATCTGGAGAAATACCATGAACCGGAGTACCTCCAATTCGCTCTACCAGGAAGCCTGCAAGTGGATACCAGGCGGCGTGAACAGCCCTGTGCGCTCGGGGAAAGCCGTCCGAACCGATCCCCTGTTCATCAAAGAAGCGCGCGGGTGCCGCATTACGGATGAAGACGGGAACGTCTACATCGACTACGTGGGGTCGTGGGGACCGATGATCCTGGGCCATTCGCATCCGGAAGTCGTAAAGGCCCTGCAGGACGTGGTGGGGAAGGGAACATCCTACGGTATTCCGTCGCGGGTCGAAATCGAAATGGCCAAAAAGGTCGTGGAAATGGTGCCGTCGGTGGAGATGGTCCGGATGGTCAACTCCGGGACCGAAGCCGGGATGAGTGCCATCAGGCTGGCGCGCGGTTTTACCGGGCGTAAGAAAATCATCAAATTCAACGGCTGCTACCACGGACATGCCGATTCGCTTCTCGTCAAATCCGGTTCCGGTCTGATGACCTTCGGGATTCCGGGGACTCCCGGCGTGCCTGAGGAAATCGTGCAGCATACGGTATCTCTTCCCTATAACGACCTCGAGAAAGTTCGGGAGTTCATGGCGAGTGCCGGACATGAAGTTGCCGCGATCATAGTGGAACCCGTTGCCGCGAATATGGGCGTCGTGCTTCCGAAGCCCGGATTTCTGGAGGGACTGCGAAGCATTTGTACAGAACACGGTGCCCTGCTTATCTTTGATGAAGTGATAACAGGTTTTCGGCTCGCCCCGGGGGGCGCGCAGGAGCTTTTCGGAATCACACCCGACCTGACCTGCATGGGGAAGATAATAGGCGGCGGTCTTCCGGTCGGTGCTTACGGTGGAAAAAAAGAAATCATGGAACGTGTGGCGCCGTCGGGAGACGTATACCAGGCTGGTACTCTTTCCGGCAATCCTCTTGCGATGAACGCCGGGCTTGCTATGCTGAATGTGCTTAGCCGGGGCGGGATTTATGAAGAGATCGAGAAAAGAAACACATACCTTTGTGCAGGATTGGAGGAAGCCGCAAAGAGCGCCGGGGTGGCGGTAACCCTTAACAGGATCGGGTCGCTGGGGTGCGGGTTCTTTACCGACGGTCCGGTCACGGACCTCGAAAGCGCATCCGCTTCCGATACGGAAGCTTATGCGGTGTTTTTTCAGGAAATGCTGCAAAGAGGGATCTATCTTGCACCATCGCAATTCGAGGCATTCTTTGTGGGGGCCGCCCACGAGAAAGCCGACCTGGATCGTACAATCGAGGCGGCTTCTGAGTCTTTCCGGGTTGTGATGCAAAATTGTGCATTGCGCAAATAGAAAAAGAATTGACTGAAAAGGGCTTGTGTGGTAGGTACGCACGTGAACATTTACACGAAAACATTATGAAAAACGAAGATAAAAAAACTCTGATGCAGGCCATAATGGCCAGCACCATTGGATATCAGGTAGCGTTCGCCCCCTTTATCGGGATTGGCATCGGGGTATACCTGGATTCCAAATTCGGAACGCTTCCGTATCTTACAATCATTTTCCTGATTCTGGGAATAGTTGCGGGTGCTCGTAATTATTACCGCTTTGCCAAACAGCAGCAGGAAGAGGAGAAAGGCCGGAAAAAAGAGTGAGGGAAACTCCTTCGAACGAAAAGCTTCTTCAGCGTATCGAGTGGGTTTCCGGCAGTCTGCTGATATTATTTACGCTCGGGGCTTGGGGTCTGTTCTCGTTTCAGGCGGCGAAGGGCGTTTTTCTGGGTTGCGCGATCACGATGGTCAGCTTCCAGGTACTGAAATGGCAGCTCCGGCGCGCTTTCCTAAGACCCGGTAAAGTTCCGACCAAGGCCGGTCTTTTCGCCAGTTACTACATCCGATACCTGGCGACTTTGTTTGTTATTTTCCTGGTCATGTACTATGGATGGGCCACCCCGATTCCTTTCCTTGTGGGGCTGTCCGTCATGGTTCTCAGTATTGTATTAGTTGGCGGACTCGAATTCGTTAGAATGAAGGGAGAAAGTTAATACCATGGAGCATCCTATCCTTTTCATTAATGTCCTGCTGGAGAAGCTGGGGTTTCACATTCCGGCTACCGGGCAAGCACACACATTTGCCGATTACCTCGTAATGCCCCACGTCACTTATACGTGGTTTGTGATGGCCCTGTTGCTCATTCTTGCTTCCATGGCCGTTAAAAGCCTGAAGATGGCTCCCGGCGGGGGGCAGAACTTTTTTGAACTGGTTATCACCGGTCTCGAAGACTTCATGGTCGGCGTTACCGGAGAAGAGGGCCGGTTCATGTTCCCGCTGATCGCGACCTTGGGATTCTTCATTCTTATCAGCAACTACCTGGGAATGGTTCCGGGCTTTTTCTCTCCGACCGCCAACATCAACACGACGGCCGCATGTGCGCTTATCGTCGTGTTTATGACCCACGTACTCGGAGTCAAGTTCCACGGTCCGAAATACATCAAGCATTTCATGGGGCCGGTTTGGTGGCTGATGCCCCTGATCATGCCCATCGAAATAATCGGGCACTTCGCCAGAATCCTCAGCCTGTCGATCCGTCTTTTCGGAAACATCTTCGGTGAAGAACTGGTCCTCGGAATTCTGTTCTTCCTGGCGGGCATCTACCTTGCGCCTCTGCCAATGATGTTTCTGGGTCTTCTGACCGGTCTGATCCAGGCGTTCATCTTCTGTGTTCTTTCCATGATGTACTTCGCGGGTGCAATCGAACACGCGCACTAAGACGGGCAGTAAATGCGGAAGGGAAGGCCGCGTTTGTATAGTGTGTTTTATTCAACTACAAAAAGGAGGCTTTGTTCATGAAGAAGGTTGGTATTTTGACTACTCTGTTGGTTCTTGGCCTGTCTGCTGCTGCTTTCGCCGCTGACGGCGACGGTGCGAAATCCACGGCAGTTCAGTTCTTCATCTATTCCGCGGTAGCAGCCGGTCTCGGCATCGCCATTGCGGCTCATGGATGCGGTATCGGCCAGGGCATGGCAGTTAGAGGCGCTGTTGAGGGTATTGCCCGCAACCCCGACACCTCCGGTAAAGTTACCGTTACCATGCTGATCGGTCTTGCCATGATCGAATCTCTCGCGATTTACGCTCTGGTTATCGCTCTGATTCTTATCTACGCAAACCCGATCTCTTCTTCGATCGCTACGTTCGTAGGTCTGGCGAAGTAAGACTTCCGGAATTGTTTTCCCGGGAGCGGAAGGTGAGCGACAGGTTGCTCGCTTTCCGCTCCCGCGGATAAAGAAGAAGGGCTGCCAGGCCTTTTTTTGGGCGGAGAGATGTGAATAAAATCACATAATTAGCTCGACTGCCTCGTTTAGTTAAGCATCATTTTTAGAGGTTTTTAACATGAAATTTGCCAAAATTCCCATGGCGACGATAGTCAGACTTTCCATCTACATGCGCACTCTTCAGGAGTTGCTCGAAGAAGATATCGAGGTGATTTCTTCGGAACGCCTGGCAAAGCAGTGCGGTGTCAATCCCGCCCAGATTCGAAAGGACCTTGCCTATTTCGGCGAGTTCGGGGTTCGGGGAGTCGGGTACCGGGTAAACGACCTGGTTAACCAGATTAAAGACATTCTGGGTCTGAATCGTCCATGGAACCTTGCGATGGTCGGCCTTGGGAACCTGGGTTCGGCCCTGATTCGCCACGGGAATTTCATAAAGCACGGATACGTGTTTACGGCAGCATTTGACGCGGATCCCCAGAAGGTGGGGAAACGTCTTCCAAACGGCCTCGTGATCAATCACGTAAACGAACTGGAAGAAGTGGTAAAAGAGCGCGAGGTGCACGTCGGAATTATCGCAACCCCGGCCAATGAAGCCCAAAGCGTGGCCAATCAGCTCGTCCTTGCCGGCATCAACGGCATTCTGAACTTCGCGCCGGTGCAG
Source organism: Pseudomonadota bacterium (assembly GCA_023416335.1). Next base: position 6,795 of record JAEZHY010000254.1, read on the forward strand.
ATCCAGGTCCCCGACTGCTGCCACGTGGAGAATGTCGATTTCACGATCAAGCTCGATTCGATTGCCTACCACCTCTCATTCGGGAGTTAACGGCAGGAGAAGCGCAAAGTCCTGATTCAAAGGCCCTGTTGTGAATTCGTCCGCAGTTGCTTTTCGCCTGTGGTCTGAGATTCTCTTGTGACTGGAACCGCAGGTTCGAAATGAGAAGCCCCATTCCTCTTTGGCAGGAATGGGGCTTCTCATTTTGAGTTGCCGTATGAAATTCGATGATAGTGAACAACAGTGAACGCGTGAGGGTGGGAGAGCGAAGCGCCGTGGTACCATCGTGCCCATCGTCCGTCTCCGCGGATCAAGTCTCACCGGGATTGACGGGCGGTGGGCACCCGGAAAAGCGGTGCCCACCCTACGCGGCTCCGCTCTCCATTCAATATTGCCCCGGAAAATCTGAGGACTCCCCGGGGCTCCTTTTTCAGTGGCCGGCAGGGAACAGCGCCTGGCTCAGCCAGTAGAGGAACAACAGCATGCCGGCCCCGAGTGCAACACTCCAGCCGATCAATTTTTTCTCCACCGGGAGAAGGGGTTCATACTCCATTTTCCCCATCTCGTCCGTAACCTTGGCGGCGGGTGCCGCTGCTTTTGCTTGTGCCATATGATGAGCTCCTTATTTTTAGGCAGCTTTTGGAACTACAACTCAGATGCCGGTCAACCGGGGGCAATGAGTGCGCCGGTTGAGACCAAACCATGGGCCGCATGAGGCGGACTCAGGATCAGGCGTTGAGTACCGGCGGCAACACTCCATGGAAGAACAGCCAGGATATGAAAAGTCCTATCCAGATGATGAAGCCGAACAGGCAGACGACATAGACTGCCGCCAGCTTTCCGATACCTTCTTCCTTGAGTTTTTTGAAATTGGAAACAAGACCAATCGTGAAAAAGGTCAACAGGAAGAAGAGAACGCGGAACACGTTTCCTTCATCCGTTGCAAGGCCGGCGACCTTGATTGTATTGCGCGCATCGGCAACGGGTGCATTAGCAGCGTCGATCTGCTTCTTGAGACCTGCGATCTTTTCCTGGGCTGCGGCCTTCTGCGCTCCGTCGGATATCGTAGGCAGCTGTTTTTCCAGGACGGATACCTGGTGCTTGATTCCGTTGACTTCCTTATCGACGGGGCCGAGCGCACGGGTGGCCGGCCAGCAGATCACGAGCAGGATCAGGAAAGTGAGGCCGTAGCCGATAACGAACTTCGGAAAACGATGCCAGATTTCAATGGCGCGTACCTGCTGCCCTTCTTTGCACTCGATCTTTGTACACCAGATGATTGCAAGCAGGAACGCCCATACGCCAATGAAGATGTCGATAAACATCTTGACTGTAGTGGCCGTCATGGTGATCCAGCCTTCAGCGTATTGAACTCCGGTCATATCCATCGCCTTGGCGCGGATGAGTGCGTCGGTGATGGCTCCACTGGCGATGGCGCCGCCGTCGGATTTGACTGCGAGTCCCATCCATGCTCCGGCCACGAGCGGTTCCGCCCACATATAAATCTGAGCGACAAAGGGGAGGATGATCATCTCGATGGCGACAAAGATGACAACCAGCGACGATACCATGATGGGAACGATGGGACGGGCACGGATCGCGCCGCCCGTAGCGATGGCTGCGGAAACGCCGCAAATGGAAATTCCGGATGCAAGCGGTGCGGACCACTCACGGCTGAACTTGAAGTATTTCCGGGCAATGAAATAAGTCAGTGCCCAGTAGATGAGATACGCTTCCACGATGGCGCAGAATCCCCGGAACATGATGTTTGTGGCAAGGCTGAAGGATTGTGCGGCCTTGAGGCCCAAACCTGCTCCCAGGATTACGATCGCCGTCTTGATGTACAGTTCGGGTCTTGCAGCTTCTTTGAGCAATTTGGCAAAGCCCGGGAAGAAGTTCCCAATAATCAGACCGGCTACGAGTGCAATGATGAAGCCGAATTCACCCGAGAGGCTCAGCGCCCAGGGGATCTTGAATTTGGCGAGGTCGGTCTTTGCGGCTGCGATATAGGCATAGTGGCCGGCGAAGTAGCAAATGCAGGCAATCCAGAAAACGATTGCAAACCCGATCAGAAACTTCTTGATGTCGGCCTTCAATGCTATGGCTGCCACAAACATGAGCACCATGGCGGCAATAAAGGTGTAAACAACGGACATGAATCCGGAGACACCCTTATAGGCAGGAGAAACGGCACTGAGGGCTTTGCCGGGATCGACCCACACGCCCAGTTTGGCGCCCCAGCCCATGAGGTCGGCTCCCCCCATGACTCCCAGTGAAATCACAAATACCAGGAGCCCCAGGAACAGGGCAAGCCAGTCCTCGCTCATACCGGGTGCTTTGGGCTCGCAGGTTTGCGGCGTATCGCAATGCCCCTCGGACAATTTGTTCTCATCGATTTTTTGTCTGTGATCAGTCATAAGAATCTACTCCATCGCGGTTCACAGATAATGGCAAGACGCATGAAAATTAATAAATAGAGCTGTAATCCATGGCTTAATAATGTAAAGACAAAGGCCGTGGATTTTGGGAAAAAAGGAAGTTGGAAGGTCGGCCCGGAAAAAAGTCCGGCAATCCCGCCCAGCTAATCGGTTTAGAGAATGAGCTGCCGTTCGAAAGAAGGAAGAAGACAATCCCTGAGATCATCCTGGATTCTTGCCTCCTTGATTAAACGATCTGAAAGTTTGAGGATGGTAAACAGCGGTCACGATCAAGCCGGGATACTTAGCCCATCGATTCCTCCTTTCTGTGCAGGATGTAAGTTCTTTTTGCTGAGTATTACCTCACATTACAAAAAATGGAAGAATTAATTAGAGTAAAATCGATTCTTTTTGTCAAATCAATTACAAGCTAAGGATATCTGGCTCGAAAACCTGCGCTAATTCAAGGCAACAGCAACGGTGCAAAAGAAGTGCCGGACAACGGAGTTTTGATTTGAACAGGGACAGCACTGTTTTCCCGGTATTGCCCTCTTTCGGCAATTCGCACGGCGACGCACACTGGGGCTGTCGGGGGCCTGCTTGCCGAATCCGACATCGGGCATGGCGGAAATGAAAAGACTGAAGAAAAGGGCAGGAACAGGCGGTGCGAATGGAGGGATGAATGGGTACCTGATGCCGACATCGAGGGTAGAGTCGATTATTCCGTTCAATCACGACGGAACCGGATTTCAGAAGAGGCAAGCCATTCTATCTGCGGCCCCCCGGGATATCCCGGCGGGGGCAGTATTTTCCCGAGGCTCGATTCATCGCTGTGCGACTTTTCGAACCTCCATGTACTCATCCGCTTCGCCTTCTGAGTTCTCCATCAACTCCGGGACATTCTCAGCGGCTTCGCCCAGACTTTGTCTGTACAGCAACAAGTAACCCAGGGCGACAACACCCAGTGCGCAGGCGATCTCAACTCCGTACTGCAAAGCCTTCGACGGTAAGATATGGTTGAAGACAACGGGGTCGGTTATGATCATTTCACCTCCGACTTTCCCGAGGATGGCTGCCCCTATGGTAATAATGACGGGATACCTGTCCATGAGTTTGGAGAGAAGATTGCTGGTTAATACGATGAACGGGATGCTCAGCCCCAGGCCGAACAGGAGAAGGAACAGGTTCCCCTGAGCGGCGCCGGCAACTGCCAGCATATTGTCCGTGGACATTGTTATGTCGGCCAGCACAATGATCTTGATGGCTTGCGTGAGACAGGCAGCCTCTTTGCTTTGGTCGTCATCCGACGAGCTTTCCATCAGAAGCTTGAGGGCAATCCAGAGGATCAGCACCCCGCCTGCAAGTTTGATATAGTTCAACTGCAGCAGCTGGGAAATAAAGAAAGTAAGAAGAACCCGGAGCAGCACGGCAGCTCCCGATCCATACAGAATGCCCTTCGCCCGCTGTTCCGCCGGAAGGCACCTGACTGCCATCGCAATAACGACCGCGTTGTCTCCGGCGAGGATAAGATCGATCATGACTATTGTAAGAAAGCTGGTAACAAACGTCCAATCAAGAGTAACTGCACCTAAGAATCCGAAATCAATCATAAAGGACCCCTTATCCCCTCTGGAATAGCAGGATTGCGCAAAAATACATTTGCGCGTCCGCGGTAGAGTCTCATCTCGGAAAGCCGATCGGCCGGGCAGAATCGGTAGAACTCTCGATGTCGCTAATGGAGCTGGGAAGGGCGAACCAACGTGTCCCCGGCCACCTGTATCGGTGGGTAAAAGATTTGACGCTCGAAGCCTTTCATAGCACGGAAATCTATTTTGACCCAGAGCAAATTGATCATTGGTATGAGTTTTCAACAAACCGGGAACACTGGTACGAGTCTATCCGAAGTCGATCATGGAGGAAAAGATCCTTTACCGCGATGGGAGGAGGGAGGTATTCTTCGGGGGGATTCGATTTTGTTCCGGTTGAACTGAGTGTCGTGGATGGGGCGAATGGTGGGTCATTACGGCAAGACGTAATGTACTTTCCGGCCAGGTTACATAGGGTCGCTGCTCCTCGTGCCGCTCCTTTTGGTCGCCGTGCCGCAAATATGCCGTGCATGGCAGGGCCGGGTGGTTGCAGCCCCCGAGGGTGACCTGCTCGTCATTTCGCACCAAGGTCAGGAAAAGAAGTACAGGCTTTATGGAGTGGACTGCCAGGAAAGGGGACAGCCCTATTGGGACAAAGCACAGCACTCGTCAGTTTCCTGACCAAGGACCGCTCGGTCGATGTAACGCCGCTCTTCTTGAGTAACAAGGGCTTTGAAAAGGTCCTCGTGAGGGTAGAGGGAGCAAAGGACTACCTCAACCAGCAACTCGTGGCTTACGGAATGGCCTGAATGAAACGGAAGAATGTACTTCACACATGTGTACCGAATGGAAAAAGCTACAGAAGATGGCCAGGGCCGGGTCTATCGGCCTTCGGGCCGACCGGCGCGCCATTCCTCCATGGCTATGGAGAAAAGCGCAGTGGAACGAGATTACCACCGGCGCCGAGAAGAAGAGAAAGCCTCCTGTTTCGAAATAGCAAACCTTCCGGCAATGCATATCGAATAGAATCATGATAAAGTGATTCCCATTATGCCGGTTAGCTGGTAAAAGATCGGAAATATACAGGAAGATCTTCCGTACGCGTGCAAATCCTTTTACTCTTGAACAATGAATCGGAGTGGCAACTGTGTCCAGAATAGATCAACTTATGTCCGAACTTAGAAGCAAGCCGGGAAAATGGCTGGTAACCGGTGTTGCCGGGTTTATCGGCTCAAACATCCTCGAAATGCTTCTTCAACTGAATCAATCCGTTGTCGGACTGGACAACTTCTCGACCGGATATCTTCACAACCTCGAGGACGTTCAAAAGACGGCAACTCCCGAGCAGTGGAACAGATTTACCTTTATCGAGGGTGATATCCGCAACCTCGACGATTGCAGAAAGGCGTGCGCTGGTATTGACTTTGTACTCCACCAGGCGGCACTTGGAAGCGTGCCTCGTTCGATAGACGATCCCATTGCCACCAACCAGTCCAACGTGGACGGCTTCGTAAACATGCTGGTTGCAGCACGGGAAGAGCGGGTGAAAAGGTTCGTCTTTGCGAGTTCGTCCGCGGTTTACGGCGATATCGAACAGTCACCCAAAGTGGAAGACTCCATCGGGAATTCCATTTCTCCTTATGCCACGTCCAAGCTGATAAACGAACTATACGCGGGGGTGTTTTCACGGTTATACGAATTCGAATGGATCGGGCTC
>JAEZHY010000186.1 GCA_023416335.1 Pseudomonadota bacterium
TGCCTTCCGTCCGTTTAATTCCTGAAATACCTTATCTATTCTTCCCATAACAGTTCGCCTGTCCTTTCTTTGGGTTTCTGCTGCGGGTTTAGCCCGATATGACGATCGCGTTGAGTTCCGAAAAAACGTTTCGTGCTCAACCGCTACTCCGCCTGAGGCGAAAAATGGGAAACAATGCCAAGGTCCTTGTCTCCACGTCCGGAAAGATTGACGATTACGATATCGGTTTGAGGCCGGTCGGCCGCTTCGACAATGGCGCGGGCGACTGCGTGCGAACTCTCCAGCGCCGGGATGATCCCCTCGAGGGAACTCAGCAGGTGAAAGGCCGCCAGTGCATCCTTATCGACGACACTCTCATACCGGACCCGGCCGGAATCCTTGAGCCACGCATGCTCGGGACCGACTCCCGGATAATCGAGCCCGGCGGAAACCGAGTGCGCCTCTTTGATCTGTCCGGATTCATCCTGCAGCACATAAGACTTCGAGCCGTGAAGCACACCGATGGAACCGGCGCCCAGGGTAGCTGCGTGCTTGCCGGTTTCGATTCCGAACCCGGCTGCTTCGACTCCAACCATTTCCGTCCGGCGGTCTTCGATGAACGGGTAGAAAAGTCCCATTGCGTTGCTCCCCCCGCCGACACAGGCCACCAGCAAATCGGGAAGGACCCCGGCGGCTTCGAGGATCTGGGACCTCGCTTCATCGCCGATCACGCGCTGGAAATCGCGCACCATGGCCGGGTACGGGTGCGGTCCGGCTACCGATCCGATGATGTAGAACGTATCCCTTACCGACCCGACCCAGTAGCGCAGGGCCTCATTCATGGCATCTTTGAGAGTCCCCGTCCCGGAATCGACTGGAACGACCTCTGCCCCGAGCAGTTTCATGCGCTGCACATTGGGGGCCTGGCGGGCAATATCTTCAACCCCCATGAAGACCTTGCATTCCATGCCGAAAAGCGCGGCCGCCGTTGCCGTTGCAACGCCATGCTGACCTGCACCCGTTTCGGCTATAACCTTTCCCTTGCCCATCCATTTGGCGAGCAGTGCCTGTCCGAGCGTGTTGTTGATCTTATGTGCTCCCGTATGGGCAAGATCTTCTCTTTTGAGGTAGATGGTCGCCCCTCCAATGTGCGCGCTGAGCCTCTTCGCCCTGAAGAGCGGAGTCGGCCTTCCGGCGTAGTCCCTCAGGAGTTGTTCGAGCTCCGCCTGAAAGGCCGGTTCGACGCAAATCGAGTTGTATGCCCTCTCAAGTTCGATAATGGCGGGCATGAGAGTTTCCGCAACATACCTTCCCCCATACGGTCCGAAGTGACCGTCCGCATCCGGCAGGGCCACGGTTTCCATTGGATGCACAACACTTTGCGCCAGACAATCCTGTGCCGTTTTCATACAAAGATCCTCCTCGGCTCCCGCCGCAATTCCGCCCCTCGGACGGCTTCCATGAATAAACGGATTTTTTCCATATCCTTACGTCCCGGTGCGGCTTCCACACCCGAACTGACGTCCACCGCATCAGGGCCAAACTCGGTTATCGCCTTTGCCACGTTTTCAGGATTCAAACCTCCCGCCAGCACGCAGGGCAACTCTCCCAGCAGTTCCCGCACCGAAGCCCACTCCCATGTCTCCGCGTTGCCCCCGGGAAGAGGACCGGCCCCACCCTCGATCAGGCAGGCCGATGCGCCGTACCGGTGAGCATCGGCAACCGGCGGTTTCTTCTTCTGGAACACAGATTTAATCGTTGTAAGTCCCTGTTTCCCGAGAGCCTCGACAAGCTCAGGAGACTCAAGGCCGTGGAGCTGAACCGCCGTTAACCGGCACAGCATGGCCTTTTTCATGATCTCGCCATAGGACTCGTCCACGAACACCCCTACCCGCGCGACCCGATCGGGCACGCTCGTGCCGATCTCCTGCGCCGTCTCGTCGTCGACGAAACGGAGGCTGGGCGGATAGAACACCAGCCCAATTGCATCCGCACCGAGTTCGGCCGCGGCAAGAGCTTCATCAACCCTCGTGAGTCCGCAGATTTTCACCTGGATGGCGTTCATGCATCGACTCCGTGAAGCGTCTTCAACATTCTTACCGGGTCATCCGCCCGCATGATGCTTTCACCTATGAGGAAGTTCGATATCCCAGCTTCGGTCAGTTGCTCGATCTGCGCACGTCCATGGATTCCGCTTTCCGCCACCAGCACCCGCCCCGGCGCAGCGCGTCGGGCGAGATCGAGCGACGTTTGGATATCCGTTTTGAACGTGACGAGGTCCCTGTTATTCACCCCTATGAGCGTCGCGCCGGCAGCTTCAGCCGTTTCGAATTCGCTTTCGTTATGCACTTCGACCAGGGCATCGAGTCCGAGATCGCCCGCGAGGGTAATCAGGTCCCTGAGCAGGGACGGTTCCAAGGCTCGCACGATGAGCAGCATCGCATCCGCTCCCATTGCGGCGGCTTCGTACACCTGGTATGCACTGATGAGAAAATCCTTTCTCAGAACGGGAAGGTTCGATGCTGCCCGGGCTTTTTTGAGGTCCTCCGGGGTGCCGCCAAAATAGTCCCTGTCCGTGAGGACAGAAATTGCCGCAGCGCCGCCCTGTTCGTACATCCGCGCATATGCGGCCGGATCGACGACATCTCGGATCGGACCTTTGGAAGGAGAAGCCCGCTTTATTTCGGCAATTACGTTCATTCCGTAAGGACCGGGAGAAGCCAGGCGCTTCATAAACGGCCTGCGTGCCAAAGGCTTTTCAGCCTCGGCACGAAGGACCGATTCCGGCTTGGTCTTCGCCGCAGCAGCGATCTCTTCTTTTTTGTGTTCGATAATCCTGCCAAGAAAGTCAGACATGAAAGGTATCCTGAAATTCAGCTTGTATGATCTATCGGACCCGGCACGGTCGCGAGACCGTGCCGGAACTCATATCCTGAAACCAACGGCGCCGCCGTCTTCTCAGGACGGTTTAAACGAGGATGAAACGTCGATCTCTGAGAAGGTCTCAGTTCACTGCTCACAGTTGACTGTTCACCCCAAGCGCTTCCGTTTACTGTTCACTGGTTATCATTGGTAAACCGCGCCAGCGCTTCGAGTTTCCCCATCGCCCTGTGCTCGTCTATGGATGCCTCGGCCATTCCGATACCCTCGGGAATACTGCGCGCGACTCCTGCCGCAACAAGCGCCGCGCCGGCATTGACGACAACCACATCCCTCTTCGGGCCTTGTTCTCCTTCGAGGATCCTGCGCGTGATTACTGCGTTTTCCGCGGGGTTCCCTCCGACCATGTCCTGAGGCTCAGCGGTTCTTCCGAGTAGTTGCTCCGGAGTCAGGTCGTATGTGCGGATCGATCCGTCATTCAGTTCCGCAACCCTGGTCGGCGCGCATACGCTGATTTCGTCCAGACCTTCGTGCCCGTGGACTATGAGGGCACGCCTGGCGCCGAGTAGTTTCAAGGCCTGGGCAAACATCTCCGTAAGCTCCGGTCTGTACACTCCGATCAGCTGGCAGTTAGCGCCGGCCGGGTTGGTAAGGGGTCCAAGCATGTTGAAGATGGAGCGAACCCCAAGTTCCTTCCGGGCCCTGGCTGCATATTTCATTGCACCGTGGAAGAGCGGCGCGAAAAGAAAGCCTATCCCCAGCTCCCGGACTGCCTCCTCAACCACTTCCGGACCGACTTCCAGGTTTACACCCAGGGATTCCAGCAGGTCCGCGCTCCCGCATTTACTCGAAACCGATCGGTTGCCGTGCTTTGCGACGGTCACTCCGCATCCGGCCACAACGAAGGCGGCCGTGGTCGATATATTGAACGTATGAAGCGAGTCGCCGCCGGTGCCGCATGTATCAACCACTACATCGGCATTGGTCTGAATCCTTGCCGCCTTGCGCCGCATTGCGCGGGCCGCGCCTGCCAGTTCGGCAAAGGTTTCTCCTTTCGTTGCCAGGGCGCCGAGAACGGCCCCGATCTGGGCATCGGTTGCGCCACCGGACATGATCTCACCGATCAGGCCGGACATTTCCTCTTCGCTCAGGTCCTGTCTGCGAATGATTTTGCTCAGGCTTTCCCGAATCATTTTTCGATCCCTCCCCCGTTCGATCCTCCGTTTGCAAGCAAAAGAAAATTCTTGAGCAGCCTCTTCCCGACCGGCGTCATAATGGATTCCGGATGGAACTGCACGCCTTCGGTCATGTGCAGTTTGTGGCGGATTCCCATGATTTCGCCGTCTTCGGAATAGGCCGTCACTTCGAGGCAAGCCGGAAGCATTTCTTCCGCTACCGCGAGCGAGTGGTACCGCATCGCCTGGAACGGACTTCCGATCCCTTTGTATATGGCTTTCCCGTCCGTGGTGACGGACGAGACTTTTCCGTGCATGAGTTTCTTCGCGTGAACCACGGAAGCCCCGAACGCGGAAGCGATTGCCTGGTGGCCGAGGCAAATCCCGAGAATTGGAATTTTTCCGGAGAACTCCTTGATTGCGGGTATGGACACTCCCGCATCTTCAGGGCGGCAGGGTCCGGGGGACACGACCAGTGCCGAAGGAGAGGCTTTTTCGATGTCCTCGAGGGTTACCGCGTTGTTCCTGGCGACTTCGACTTCGGCTCCGAGCATCCGGAAGTACTGAACCAGGTTGTAGGTAAAAGAATCGAAATTATCGATCATGAAAAGCATTGCTCTCCTCCTTCCCTAAGCCGCTTGCGGCCGGGCAGTTGAAGTTCTGTCCAGTTTTTCGCCGCCCTGGAGCATCTGCAGCGCTCTTTGAATGGATTTCGCCTTATTGATCGTTTCCTGTCTTTCACGTTCCGGGTCCGAATCGGCAACTATTCCGGCCCCTGCCCTCACTGTAAGCAAACCGTCGCGGATGCAGGCGGTCCGGATGGTGATCGCAAGGTCCATATTGCCGGTGTAGGAAAAGTACCCGAGCGCTCCCCCGTAAGCGCCGCGCGGTTCGTTTTCGAGTTCCGCGATGATTTCCATTGCCCTCACCTTCGGCGCCCCGCTCAGGGTCCCCGCCGGGAAAGTGGCCCGAAAGAGGTCGAAGGCATCGAGCCCATCGCCCAGGTCGCAATTGATGTTCGAAACCAGGTGCATCACGTGGGAATATCTCTCGACCACCATCAGGTCGGTCACCTGGACCGATCCTGTTTCCGCAACGCGGCCGAGGTCGTTTCTACCCAAATCGACCAGCATGAGGTGCTCGGCCCGTTCTTTTTCATCCTGCAGAAGTTCGTTTGCAAAATCCCGGTCCGCCTGTTCCGTTTTGCCGCGAGGGCGGGTCCCTGCGATCGGGCGGAGCGTTGCGGTCCCGTTTTCAAGCCTCACCATCGTTTCCGGGGACGAACCGACGAGCACCGTGTCGTCTATGTGGAGGAAGTAGAGGTAAGGCGATGGATTTATAAAGCGTTGGGCGCGGTAGAGGGACCATGGATCGGGGGGATTTGCGCAGGCAAACTGCTGTGAGTACACCGCCTGGATGATGTCGCCCTCGGTGATGTACTCTTTGATTTTCGAAACGCCTGAGCGATACCTGTCCGGGGGGCTTTCCGGTTCCAGCGAGAATTGTTCCGCCAGTACCTGCGTGTGTGCATGAGGACTTCTCACCAATTTGGCACGCATTTCGGCAAGAGTGTCGAGAGCCCTGTCGTAAGCGGCATCGGCGTCGCCGTTTTCAACCATCCCGTACGCGACGAGGGTCAACGTGTGCCGGACGTTGTCGAAAATAAAAAGCTGGCCGGGCAGAATGAACTGCGCCAGCGGCTCGTCGGGGGGCAGCATGTTCGGAATGGCCTCGAAAAAGGAGACGAATTCATAGGAGAAGAAGCCGACCATACCTCCCCAGAACCGCGGCAACTGGGGCAGCGATACGGGTTTGTAGACCGACATGATCGAGCGCAGGAATTTGAGCGGATCGCCGTTGTGAGGAATGCGTTCCTTTTCCGATCCGTTTTCTACTTCGACTTCCTCACGAAAAACCCTGATCGTCCTGGTCGCGGAATTGCCGAGAAAACTGTACCTGCCCCAGCGCTCGCCGCCTTCCATACTTTCCAGTAGAAAAACGGGACCATGGCCGTCATAAATCTTGGCCAGGGCCGATACCGGCGTTTCGGTATCGGCCAGCAGTTCGAGACATACCGGAATAAGGTTGCCGTGCTCAGCCATATTCCGGAATTCCGACCTTTCCGGGTAGAACCCCAGCTCCATTTTCATCTCCTTCCCGACCGTAAAGACTCGTTAGGCTCTGGCGGCTGCAGCGCCGTTTTCGTAAAGACCGTTTGTCGACATTTTGTATACGCCGAAGATCGGGCCGATCTGCCGGCACAGGTCGTCGAACTGTGCCGGGTAGAGCGACTGAGGCCCGTCGCTGAGGGCGGTTTCAGGGGCATGGTGGACTTCGACCATCAGGCCGTGGCAGCCAACCGCAACCGCAGCCCGGCTGAGCGGGATAACCTGGTCACGTTTGCCTGCGGCATGGCTCGGATCCACGATTATCGGCAGATGTGTTTCCTGCTTTACGACCGGGATGGCGGATACATCCAGGGTATTTCTGCTGTGATGCGAAAAGGTGCGCACGCCGCGTTCGCAAAGGATGACCTGGTCGTTTCCGCCTTCCATGATGTATTCCGCCGCCATCAGCCATTCCTCGATGGTCGCGGACATGCCGCGCTTGAGGAGAACCGGCTTCCGGGCTTTTCCGGCACGGCGCAGCAGGCTGAAGTTCTGCATGTTGCGGGCGCCGATCTGGATAATGTCCGCGTATTCCTCGACCAGATCCACGACCTCGTGATCGATTGCTTCGGTCACTACAGGCATTCCGGTTTCCTCGCGGACCTTGGCAAGAATTTTGAGGCCTTCCTCACCCAATCCCTGGAATGCGTAAGGAGAAGTCCTGGGCTTGAACGCACCGCCGCGGAAGATCTGGGCGCCTGCCTTCTTCACGATTCGCGCAATCGTAAGTGCCTGCAGTTCGCTTTCAATCGCGCACGGCCCAGCCATGATCGTAAGGTGACCGTTTCCGATCCTCACGCCGCCAATATCAATCACCGTGTCCCAGGCCTGCGATTCGCGGCTGACCAGCTTGTAGGGACGCGTTACCGGAATGGTGTCTTTCACGCCCGGCAGGTGCTCGAAACTGGAAGCATCCACCGCGCCTTCATTGTGCAGAACACAGATGGCGACCCTCTCTCCTCCGGGGATCGGCCGGGCCGCATGGCCCTTCGATTCGATCGCCTTCACCACAGCCTCAATTTCTGCGGGTGTTGCCTGTTTATTCATGACTACCAGCATGATTTTTTCCTTCTGATTTGCACGGTTTCACTACGGACAAAAAAAAGGGACCGGAGATTTTTGTCTTCGGTCCCTTAAAAACAAAAGGGACCGTGGGCGGTGCGGCCCACGGTCCCGGCAATTCTATAATGAATTGATGGCTAACCGGTCAGGCTCGCACCTCCCCGCCAGTTCCACCACCAAAAATAAAGGCTAGCTGCATTAATCGAGTAATTCATTTTTCGTTTCCTGAAATTAGAATACAAAAATTCGGTTGCACCCTCTTTAACAATCGGGTGTAGGGATTGTCAAGAGGAAATTTTCAGTCGCAAAAAGGAAGGATTCTTCGGTATCGACGTCCCGCTTTATCCTGGAACAGGTTGCACTTCAGCTTGGACTGGAGGGAAAATCCTGTGGTGCCAATGTCTCCGATTGTTGGATGGCACTCCAATATCGGGTAACCCGGATTCGTATCCGGGGACGAAGTCCAAGAGGCTTCCGGAAATTTCGCCGGAACCGAAAGAGCCATGGTTTCGTTTCGAGTTGCTGCCCTATTGAGAGCCTTGCACGCTGCCGCGCACTGACACCAGTCCGTGCCACCCTTCATTTGTTCATTAAATCAGACAACCATCCCAGAAATGCAGAAAGACACGAATCAATGGAGAACTCTCGTTCCATTTTCTTCACTTACAAATCTCTCTAATATCAATTCCGACTTTAGAGTTGCGTTTCCGTGCAAATCCTCATATTTTCGGAGGTCACAATCATTCCAATAAAATGAGTGGAACGTCAGGTAACAGACCGAGCTTCAATTTCAAGGGGGGACTATATTATGCGCCGAATGTTTATCGGTTGTCTGGCTGTTCTTTCCATCGCTTTCCTGGCGATCTCCGGCATTGCTTCGGCTGCGGAGGTTGTCCTCTACTCTTCAAATCCTTCCGAACTTCTCGACCTTGTATCAAAGGGTTTCGAAGCCAAAACGGGGACCAAGGTCTCCGTCGTCCGGCTTGGGACCGGCGAGGCGATGAAACGGATCGCCGCCGAGAAGGAAAAGCCGCTTTGCGACGTTTTCTGGAGCGGCGACGTCGCTGTCCTGGAAAATGCCAAGGAAAACTTCCAGACCTACAAGTCTCCCGAAGCTGCAGCTCTCCCGCCGGGCTATGTTGAAAAGGAAGCCCGCTGGACCGCCAGCAACGCTCATGTGATGATCATCATGGTCAATAAGTCCCTGGTCAAGCCCGAGGAGATGCCAGCCACATGGAAAGACCTTTTCGATCCGAGGTGGAAGGGCAAGATCGTTATGGCTAATCCCGAAAAGTCCGGATCGGCCTACGCCCAAGCCTACGGAATCTACAAGCTCTACGGCTGGGACGGAATCAACAAGCTGATCGCCAACGCGAAGATCCTCGACAGCTCCAGCCTGATCTACAAGGGTGTGGCAGCCGGAGAATATCCTCTAGGAATCACGATGGAATATGCCGCGCACCGCTATGTTGCAGGCGGCGATAAAAACGTCGGGATGGTGTACCCCGTGGACGGTGCTTTCATTGCTCCCGAGGCCACGGGGATCGTCAAGAACTGCCCCCATCCCGAGGAGGCAAAGAAGTTCCTGGATTACCTGCTCAGCAAAAGCGTCGAAGATGATGTCTTCAAACAATTCTCCCGCAGGCCGGCCCGTCTCGACGGCGCCGATACCGAAGGGCTGCCTTCCCTCAAGGAAATAAAGGTCCTCGCGAGTTTCGATCCCATGGAAGCGGACAAGCTCGAAAAAGAGATCCTCGGAAAGTGGAAGGAGATCGTTCTTTCGAGATAGTCCAATGCGCGTCGAACTCAAAAATATCACAAAACTCTTTGGCTCACTGCATGCGGTGGACGATATCAGCCTGACGATCGGGGAGGGGGAATTCTTCACCCTTCTCGGTCCGAGCGGCTGCGGGAAAACAACTCTGCTGCGGACCATCGCCGGCTTCTACCAACCCGATGAGGGCGAGATTCGGTTCGGTGAGAAACTCGTCAACAACATCCCCGCACATCGGCGCGAAACAGGGATGGTTTTCCAGAACTATGCCCTTTTTCCACATCTTAGCGTTTTCGACAACATTGCCTATGGGCTTAAGGCTAGGAGAATCCCAAATACGGAGATTGCCGAAAAGGTCGGCCGCATTATCAAGAGCGTGCAACTGGAAGGCTTTGAATCCCGTGCTCCCAGCAAACTGAGCGGGGGACAACAGCAGCGGGTTGCCCTGGCGCGGGCGCTTGTGATCTCGCCTCAGATTCTCCTGATGGACGAACCACTGTCCAACCTCGACGCAAAGCTCAGAGTGAGCATGCGCGAGGAGATCCGGCGCATCCAGAAAGAACTCGGCATTACGACCATCTACGTCACCCACGACCAGGAAGAGGCGATGGCCGTCTCGGACCGAATCGCCATCCTGAACCGGGGCCGAGTTGAACAGGTTGCAGCGCCCTTCGAGATCTACTACAAGCCGGAAAGCCGTTTTGCTGCCGAGTTCATGGGAAGCAGCAACATCATCGAGATGAACGTCACCGGCTATGACGAAGCCCTTTCATGCATTTTCGCTGAAGCAGCCGGCCTGAAATTCTGCCTGATGGGAAAAAAACCCGCTTCCCCACGGATAGTCCTTTCCGTTCGGCCGGAATGGATCCGTGTTTTTCCGGCTCCGGGCAATTCCGAAAACAACCTGCTCTCGGGAACGATCCAAAGCAGCACGTTCCTGGGATCAATGATACGCTACCGCGTCTCCGGCCTTGGAGGAAATCCCGTCGTGATCGAGGTTCACGATCCCGATGAGGGCAACATCAAAAAAGACGGTGAAACCCTCTGGTACCGGCTGCCCTCCGACCGTCCGCTTGTAATCGGCGAGTAGGGGGCTGCGGTGCGAAAATCTTTTCAGGCGTGGAACATTATCCTCGTTGCGATTGCGGCGATCCTCTTTTTTACCGTTCTCTACCCGATCCTCTTTATTTTCAAGGCAAGTTTCATAAACCCGGAAACCGGGGCCTTTTCGCTCAAAAGCTACCTCAGCGTTCTGCGGTACCCCTATTACCTGCGATGCCTGGGCAACAGCCTTTTCGTGAGCACCCTTTCCACCTTCCTTGCAACGGCAATCGGCATTCCCTTTGCCTTCTTCCTCTCCCGTTACCGTATTCCGGGGAAAAACATCATCCGGACATTGGGGACGCTGCCTCTCATTCTTCCAACCTTCATCGGCGCGGAAGCATGGCTGACACTTCTGGGCAGAAATGGCCTGTTCGCGAAAATGCTTCAGGGAATCGGCGTAAGCATGCCGAGCATTTATGGCTGGAAGGGCATCGTCCTGGTGTTCACGCTCCAGTTCTTCCCCTTTGTCTTCCTGATGGTCTCGGCAGCGCTCAACTCCATCGACCGCTCTCTGGAAGAAGCAGCAACGAATCTCGGAGCCGGTAAGCTGCGGGTCTTCTTTACCGTCACTCTTCCGGTCGTCACACCTGCGATTCTGTCCGGAGCGCTTGTGGTTTTCTATCTGTGCATCGAAAACTTCGGAGTGCCGGTCCTGATCGGCGAGGACTTCCGGGTGCTCTCCGTACAGGCTTATAACGAGTTCATAAGCGAACTGGGCGGCAACCCGGCAATGGCGGGGGCGCTCAGCATGGTCCTGCTCGCGATCACGCTGGCGCTGACAGTATTCCAGAAGCACTGGGTGGAGCGGAAAAATTACACGATGACTTCCCTGAACCCGATCCAGGTGAAACGGCTAAATCCCCTGCCGACTTTCCTCATCTGGCTCTTCTGCGCTGGGACGGTCTTCGTGGCCCTCTTCCCCTTCGCGGTCGTCATGGTCTCGTCGATCACGAAGACTCAGGGCCCCGTCATGTACTTCGGGCAGTTTAGCCTGGACAACTTCATTAAGGCTTTCACCATCGCACCGCGCCCGATCATCAATTCGTTTTTCCTGGCGACAACGGCAACCCTGATCGGCATCGCCTTCGGGATCCTGGTGAGTTACCTCCTCGTTCGGAAACGCGGAGCCGTCAGCTACCTGCTCGACCTGCTGGTCATGCTGCCTCTGGCCATAGCGGGAACTGTCCAGGGAATCGCGCTCGCCGCAACCTATAACAAGGGAATTATCGTTCTAACCGGGACGTGGATGATTCTTGTCCTGGCCTATTTCATCCGGAAGGCACCCTACTCCATCAAGACGACTTCATCGCTTCTCCAGCAGATCGACCCATCCATCGAGGAAGCATCCATAAACCTCGGTGTGCCTCCTGTCCGTTCCTTCATCCGGGTGGTTCTCCCCATCATGGTGCCGGGCATCATAGCAGGCGCGATTATCATGTGGGTGACAACGCTTGCAGAACTCAGCACCACTATCGTTCTCTACTACGGTCCCTGGGCCACGATGACGGTCGAGATCTTCCAGCGGATCGGCAGCGGCGATTTCGGCCCGGCATCCGCATACGCGACAATTCTTATCCTTTCCGTCCTGGTCCCGCTTTTCATCCTCAACCGGGTTTCGGGGCGAGATTTGGCGTCGTCGTTGTAGAACTGATCAAAAGGTTCTTAAAACCCGGCGAGGAATTCTACACACTCTTTTCCTGAGCAACCTATTCCTATATGGGTTAACCTGGTATCGGAGAGATTCTTTCGAGTAGAATCGTTTGCCTTCCACTTTGTATGGATCTCTTTCGCAGAACGGCCTCCTCTTGCCAAGTTCTCGGCTGCATAGCTGTATTTATGACACGAGATCACAGCACTCCACGGATTCCCTAATAGCATCATCTGCAAACGTATTCTGCTCGTTTATCCACATGGCTCTTTCAAGGGCTTTGACGGCAAGGCACTCATCCCATTCAAGTTTGTCATTTTCCTGCAGAGCCAACGAAACAGTTTATCTGTTCTTTCCACAGTCATTTCCGGAAAAGGCTGTATCAAAAACGTCGAACAGGAAGCGAGCATAAAGCCAGTCAGCAACAATAGTAATACCACTTTCATGGAAACCATCGCTGAGCCTCACATCCGGAGTCACTGCGCAAGCAGCTTTCAAATTCTTTTCTTCAACGATCGTATGCACTTATACTTTACTGCGTCTGATGCAAAACGTATAAGAAAATGTCTGACCCTTTACGCCTCAAATGGGGTTGTTGTAATCATCAGGAGGGCACTATCTCAAAGCTTCTAATCCATCCAGGGGAACACCTGGCCGACGAACTGGAGGCGCTCGGCATGAGCGCAAATGAACTTGCGAAAGAACTCGGAGTGCCGACAAACAGACTTACGCAAATCATCGCCGGCAAACGTGGAATCACAGGCGATACGGCGTTGCGTCTTGGGAAGTGGTTCGGGACCGGACCGGATATCTGGATGAACCTGCAGAAAAATTACGAATTGCAGCTTGCTGCGCAGCAAATGGGTGACGCGCTGGAAAAGATCCCCGAGCATCGCATCAAAGCAAACATAGGCAATGAAGTGCGTGCGAGCTGGAGTGAACACAGCAGACGGGTTCGAGCAGCCGCTTCGCCTAAGCCTCCACCTCATCCCCCGGCTGTTTCCTGCCTCTGCGTCTCTCGAACCAGCGCCTTACCAGAATATTTACGGCAATCAACAGCAGCACAAGTGCAGCAAACAGGACAAAACCAGCAATCCTGGGGTGTCTAAGCATCGTGCCCAGGTTGCCGCCGAGGAACGTAATCGCAACGAGCCCCGGAAGAAGGCCTATGGCCGATCCAATCAGGAAGTCGCGGAGGCGTATATGCGATGCGCCTGCGACGAAGTTGATGAAGCTGAAAGGACCGATCGGAAAGATCCGGATCATCACCATTGTGAAAATGCCGCCCTTCGCCAACTTCCGGCTGAGCTGGTTTATGCGCCTGCCGCCAAACTTCCTCACAGCATTCCTCCCGAAGAACCAGCCCAGGCCGTAAAGCGCGGCTGCGCTGGTAAGCGATCCGGCCATGGAATATATAAATGCCTGGAATGGCGGAAATGTCACGGCGGTCGCAACGATCAACAGTGTCAAAGGGAAATGCATTAGCCCTCCTGCGGCGAAAGCCCCGATCACAATCAGCGGTGCCGTTTTCCGGGCAGCGATATAGGAAGTGTAGTAAAGCAGCAGGTCCTGGTTCAGCCAATTCCTGAGCGGCGTCCAGGTCCATGCGGCCGCGAGCCCCAGAAGCAGGATAAACGTCGCGACTCCCCATATCACGGGTCGCACCCCGGAATGCTTTACTTCTTCAGGAACGAACTGATCGATCAACTCCGCCGGTTCGGCCGGGCATCCGGGGTCGAGCAACGATGTTTCGTAGAAATAACTGTCGAATATCTCCTGAACTTTCCGGCCGTCGAGTTCTTCCAGAGTCCGCGCACCACCCCGCAAGGCTTCGATCGAGGCAATGAGAGATCTGTTTTCATCCATTACTTTCCTTACTTTGTCGGCGGATGCGCCAAGATGTTCCCCAAGCAGTTCAGCCCGGAATGCCCTGATGGCATCCATTGAATCGTCGCCCTCTCGCGCTTCCACAGCCAGGTCGCATTCGCTGTCGAACCCCATGGACCTGTTGCTCAGATTGGAAGAGCCGACTCGGACGAATCTATCGTCTATTATCGATAACTTAGCGTGAACATTGAGCAATGGATAATCATAGCCCGGCAGCTTCGGATAGTAAATTCGAAGACGCCCGTAGCGGTCTCGTGACCTGAGTTTTTCGAGAACTCGGGACCTGAGGGCGTCCATTGTTCCCTCTTCGAGCCAACCGGAACTCTTGTAAGGCAATACGATCACAATCTCGGGACAATCCGATTTCGTGAGCCGCCCGGACAGAAGTTCGCATATGGTCGTCGAGGTCAGGTACTGGTTCTCGATATAAATGTATTTGCCGGCAGAATTGATGGAATCAACGTAAAGCGCTTCCACTTCCCGGACGGTTGCGTGCTTTCTATATTCCGGTTCGGTTCGTGAGATTCCGATGCGCACCTTTCTCATGTTCGGAAGGAGTTCCGAAGGCCAGGGATCGCCGTTCGGAGGATAAAAAGGTATCCGCTTCCCCGTCGCCCGAAACCACCGGGCACGCGCCAGTTCCCCCATCGCCTCCGCGGCTTCACCATCAACAGCCATCTGAATGTCATGAAACGGCTTTGACTCGGGACATCCCGGCTCATTTCTCCTCGAGTCTCCGTAGGAATGCTTCGACGTATCCCACCTGCATTTCGTGAGATCGATTCCGCCCACGAAGGCGATCGAATCATCGACTACCACGACTTTCTGATGGTGTGAGGCCCCCATCGGATGCTTTCCGTCCAGCCGGAAGTGCATCCGGCGGTGCGAGTTCCACCCCAGTTTGAAGGATGGCAGCAGCTCACGTTCCAGTGTGTAGATCATCGAATAGTCCCAGATCAGGACATATGCATGGAGATCGGGCCTTCGAGAGACCACCCAATTGAGGAAATCTCCGAGACGCGAGGGGTAAGGGCGCTTCAGGCCATCCCGAAAAAGCTCTACCCTGCTGTCGATATCCCATCCCAATATGAATATGCTCCTCCGTGCACTGAGGAGCGCCTCCGCGAAGGCCTTGAAATAGGAATCGGGATCGATGAGGAACGCAGCCCGTTCGGCGCTGCGAATGCGCCAGCTGTTTCGCCCCTCTTCAAGTATATGGAATCCGGGATGCTGTCCGGCTGGGATTGTCTGATGAAAAAAGTCCAGTATCATCAATCTTGAGTAAACACAATTGCATGTTCGTTCAAGAGAGTAGCCGGACGCGCCTTACGGAGAGGTAAGCGTAAAGGTTACCGAAACGGTGCACTTTCCGGTGTCGAAATTCCAGTTCTTTGACATGTACCAGTTGAAGGTCTCCGCATAGGAGGAGAAACACCCCCCATCGGCGGCAGCGACGGAGGAAGCGACCGGCAGCGCTTTGCCTCTCGCGTCCGTGACGGTTGCCGTGGCTGCCGCAACTGCATCTAGGTCGGAGCCGATCGCCGCATCGTTGCCCGCCGAAACCGTCAGTGTAGCCGGAGCGGATCCCGCACCGACATATGCAGTCGCGCCTGCACGCGACTTTGCCCGATCCAACGCAGCTTCGTTTAAGATCAATTGTGATACGGGCGAAATAACGGCACTCACCGTCACCCGTGCTGAACCTGATGCAGCTTCAACCACGGTCGGGTTTGCATGCCACGAGACAAAAATCAGAAATGCCAGCATAATGAATTGCAATTTATCACTTCCCTCATCAAGCCGAGGTGAATATGTCAACCAAGATAACGTGACGAAGATGCTTTTCAGTGAAAAACTGACTTTCAGGATACGAACCATATGAGCAACCGCAAGGGGGATTTTAGGGGGTGAGGATTGGGTAAAACCAGTCTCCCGCATCGGCATTTCGGTCGGAATTGCAATAGGGTGGATATTCGTTGGCGTTCATTAGCCTACAGGTGGGATTATCCGACTATCTTCGAGCTCGCCCGCTACAATGGACCGGCCTTTTCGGTCATTGCAGCCGTGCTTTTGAGCCGGGATCCAGTTGGGCCGCTGGATATATAACCCTGTTTTGAAGAGGATGAAAAACCTACACGCCCGTGAGTTGAGGCACGGTTTCCTGATCGTGTCGGCCGGGAATTGCGCGGGTGGCCAAGCTGGCGCCTTTTTGCTGCCCGGGTCCGAAGGACGGGAGGGGCGAAGCAAAAGTCTGAGTTCCTCGCCGAAGACCACGCAGAGGTGAAATCGATGCTCTCGAGCCCTCTTGCCTCCGGCACGGGCAACAAAGAGACGTTGCCCGCGTCACCCGTCGGATTATCCGATTATCGATGGTTCAGGAGAATTTCCGGAATGGGCTCCATATTCTTATTGCCCCTCAAAAATCACGCGCCTCTCCCGGACATGAATGGAAAACTGCATCCTGTCCAGACGATCTCCCGGCGCGAGTTTGACCGTCTGGGTCTGGGGGGACAGGACCTGGGAACGTTCAGGCAGGGTCTCGGGTGCAAGGCTCATCTGGTATTCCTTCGGCACTATGCCGTCAAAGGAGAAATAACCTTCATCATCCGTATAGGTGTTCAAATCTCCCGGCTTGAGTACAACCAGGACATCCGGCACTCCTTTTCCCTGTAGCCCTTTTTCATTTTCTTCGACATCGTTCACCACCCGACCGCGAACGTTTGCTCCGAGGATGAAAGGAAAGTCCACCCGGGCGCTTGCCCGATGTCTGACATCGGCCGTGACACGCTCGGATCCGATAAAGGTGTAGGCGGCCGGGATGCGCGCCGCATCCAAAATGACCACGTGCTTCCCCGCGCCGACGGATGGAAAACGATAATGGCCGGAGCTGTCCGTGAAGACTGTGCTTCCGTCTTCGAGCCTGACCTTGACTCCCTCCACTCCCTTTTCGTCCCGGTCGAGGGCGCCGTTCAGGTTCCTGTCTTCAAACACCCAACCCTCGATACTTCCGGTCCCCATCCACTCCTGCCCCGACACAACACCAGCGGGTGCCGTTTTCTCACCCCAGGACAGCGTTTTGGTCAGGCGAACACTGACCTGGTTGCTGGAGTAGTTGTTGACGAAGTCCCCGACAACCGCCTTGCCTGTCTGCGCCTGGCCGAAAGCCCGCAGAGAAAAACCTCCGGGAAGCCGCCAGTCCACGCCAAGCTGTCCGCCGTAGCGTTCGCCGCTTGGCCGGTAGTTCACTTCGCCAAAGATGAAGATGTTCTTTGAGAATGCGTAACTTCCGCCGGTCTTGAGGTAGACGCCGTCGGACCCTTCTCCCTGGCTTTCAGGAGAGAACTTGTCGTATTCCACCTCGGCATATGCGGTTACGTTCTTGTATGAAGTCCTTATGCCGGCCAGTGGACTGTTCTTTGTGTAGCTGTCGTCCGGGTTGACCTTGTCGTCGTATTCGAAATACTCGTATCGAAGATAAGCGTCTATAAACCCTAGCTGCTTGCTCACCTCAGCAAAATGCCCCTGCGTTTCGCCGTGCACGGCGACGGGAAAATCCCCGCGGGTGGCCATGTCCCCGGAATAATACCGCCAATAGAAAGTCGGCCATGGCGGACGGTACAGACGCACTCCAAAGGAACGCGATTCGCTCTCACTGAGACTCCTCGCGGGGTCCGCCAGCAGGTTGTTTTCGGCCGAATCGTAGCTGCCGGAAATTCCGAGAAACGGCCAGGGGGTAAAATCGCCCGCGACAAAGAAGCCCTTTACGTTCTGGTCCGTCTGGTAAATCGGACCGAGCAGATGGAAGTCCGGTCCGGAGTACCGGTAATTGCTCTCGAGGTGCAGGCGCTCGTCGTTGTAAATTGCGCCTCCGCGGTACGCGATATCTTTTTCTTTTTTCTGCTCGGGGTCCCTGGAAAAACTCTGCATGAACTCCCCGAGGAAGTTGAGCTTCGACAATGCACGGAACACCCCGGCAACACGGTAGACGTTATTGGACTTTGTAACCAGGTCCCCCCTGTAATCCTTCTCGTCTCGCGTCTTGAAGAAATCGCCTTCCAGTGTCACCCTGTCCGAGGGCTGGGTACGGACGGCAATCCCGTACAAGTCCTCGCCCGTTTCCTTGAAGGTCATGCCCAGCAGTCCCTGGGAGATGGTCATCCCGCCTCCGAGCACGTCCATCTGCAGATAGGGATTGCTTGCTCCCAGGCTGAGTCCTCGAAAATAGATGGTGGGGTAAAAGCAGTTGGAGAAGTTGACGGGAAGATTGCTTATTTTGAAGGTCTGGTCTCCGACCGTCGCGCGGAGAACCGAGCGGCCCCATTGAAAGTCCTTGAAGCTCAGTTGCTGGAACGTCTGCTCGCTTTTTACGAGCGTGCCCGGTCCGTCGTGCTGTCTCGACTCGGATATCGCGAAATGCCCTTCCAGTACTCCGTAATTTGTGAGATTTTGCCGGAAATCCGCGAACCCTACGATGTCGGAGAGGAAGAATTCCTCTCCCGATGTGCGAAATCGATGGGCGTCATAGATCACCCCCGCCTCGCCTCCGCCCTGGTCTATAGCCGAAACCGCGGCCGATGAGGCGAAAACGAGAAAAAAGGCAAAGAAAAAGGTGACGGCCCCAAACCGATGAAGCATACATCTCCTGTAAACAGGGAACGCGGCTCGGGGATTTCACCAAATTTTTGACAGGGTTATTGTTACCGGCCGACAGAGAAGGAATTCTTTCGGCCGAGAAAATCTTCTTTCCCGACGTCCAGAATTGCTTCCGCAAGATAGGTCCCCCTCGCTAAAACAAGGTCCTCTCTCCTGATCTCCAGTTCACGGGTTGTCCCCGGCAGCACCGGAATATCCGGCACTTCAACCCGACCCACTTCTTCACCCTTTGAATTCTTGAGGGTGATCCAGCTTTTCTTCGTCCTGAAATGAACGTCCCCCTGATTGGCGAGCGTCATTTTGAAAGAAACCCCTTTATTTCCTGCCGCGGCCTGGAAATCCTGAAACAGTGCCTTGATTTCCGGTTTGCCCACGGTTGCATAGGCCATAACGACGATACGCCCATTGAGCGTCATCTTCCTCTTGGCGCTCCCCTCATCGGGCAGCGGCATTCCGGTTAGTGAGATTGCCGCCCGGTAGCCTCCCTCCCGCGCCTCGGCGGGGACGTTGAGAGCATAGCGAATTTGCCGGACCTGACCGGGATCGAGGCGAAAACTGGAGGGATTGATCTGCAGCCACTCGGCGCACGAATAGGTATCGCCGCCGGGCCTGAGAAAACTCACATCTCCCTTGCTGTTCATAGTCCAGTCTTCCGCATGTACCGATATTCTGGCAGGGTCGGACCCTTCGTTTCGAATCTCGATGATATTGGTATCGTTTGTTCCCGGCTTTACCTGGTGTTCCACGCGAAGCGGGGCGACCGTAAGGCTCATTTCCGACTTCGCCGGAATTGCTGCCGAAAAACAAATTGCTGTCGATATCAACAAAACAGGAAAAAATTTCTTTTTCATGGCGAACTCAAAGTGAACATAAATTTTTGGTTAAACTGGCCTGCAGCCAAGTCCCAGCTATTTTTAAGCAAGAACCGTACCACACCGACCAGTGATCCCTGCCCCCTGGCCAGCAGTTGAGGATGCTTGTCGCTCAGAGTCCCATCGAGGAAGATGTGCCCGGGGCTTCCCTTCCAGGTTACCCTGGAAGCCGGAACGACAGCTCCGCTGCCGGATCTGAGCGGACCCGTCGCCAGTACGGTCAGGCGCCAGGGCGCACGTCCGGGGGCCACCACCCGTACGGTGACCTCGCAGACGGCCGTCGATGGAGGCGGCCCCATCCGAAAACTGATCTTGTTGGGTGTAACGAAGAGTTGAACTCCCGCCGGACCAGCGGCTTCAAGGGGGGACGGCCCCGGGAACCATCCCAGGGCCAGTGCCGCAAAGATTGCTATTCTCGGAATCACCCTTCGCAGGTTCATGGCGGGCTCTAGGGCGCGGTCAGAGTATAAGTGGCTGTAGCGCTATATGTGCCGGTTGCATATGTCCAGCTATTGTCCAGAGCCCAACTGAATGTCCCGGTGTAGTCTCCTGAAGGCCCAGTCCCGACCTGGACGGCGCTGGAACTGCTCCACGTAATCGGTCCGGCGGCAAAGAACGATCCCAGAGTATTTGTAGCAGTGGATTTAAGGGCCGAAATCGGAATGGTGTCCGATGCGGCATTTGTTAAATCGCCATTTGCCTGAACTACCAGGGTGCCCGGGGTAGCCGTTGCAGTTCTGAAAGTTGCCTGCACGGTTGAACCGTTTTCCGAAGCAGCCATTGGTGTGGGTGGGGATTCATGACCGCTGAAAGTGATCGTGGTGTTGCTGAGGGTTAATGTTGCCGTAGGTACGATTTCGGCGGTCACGGTCACCCCTGCCGTTGAAGTGACTGCCGAAGCAATGCCTGCACCGCCCAGCATGATGGCCAGAATTACCAGAAATGCAACTTTGATCTTCATTTCTTCCCTTTCATTTAATTTTGTCGATTGTCGGCTTCGCGAAAATTGCCTGTCATTATTTATTCGACAGGTTCGAGACTCTCCTCCTCCTGAAGTGGCCCCGATTCGGCCCTGTCATGGAACCGCGAGGGTATATGTAATGTTCTGGGTATAGCTGCCGGTTGCATAAGACCAACTATTCGCCAGGAAAAATGAGAAGGTGCCGGAGTATTGCCCCGACCCCTGCCAACTCCCCGCCGTCGCCGCAGTGTCCTTACTCATGGTCCCCGCGATATACCCGTCGCCTGTAGCAGTCCACGTTATCTTCGATATGGGTATCCTGTCGCCTCCCGATATAAGATCTCCCGCAGCAAGTACGGTCAGCACAGCCGTACTCGCTGCATCCGTCTGAACATTTGCCGTTACGGATACGGGATTTACCATTGCCGGAACATTCGGAATCGTACCGGGATTTGCACTTGGAAAATTGATGGTGGTAGGCGTGATTGTCAGTTGTGCGGTGGAAGAACTCTCAGCCCCGACATCCATGGTAACGATGGCGGTATCGGCATTCAACAAAGGTGGGAACAGCACTAACACCAAAGTCAGCACAGCCGCGGATAAACCCGCCAGTGGAGCTTTGCGCTCAGGTAGAAACAAGTGCATCTTTTGGCGCGTGTTCCACATCGACCCGACATCCTCTATCAAAAGAGAATTGTTCCCTTGCTCGAATCAGGGACAACAAAAAGTGCACGTACGTCATCATTAGAAGCTATCGGGACTTCTTTTAATTTTCTTTAGAATTTTCATTATAAAAAGCAAACTGTTCGCATAATCGACGTAATTTTACTGATACCTGACGGTTATTCATGACCTCATTACGAGTGAATGTCAAAAAGAGTTCCTGTTCGAATTCGATTGGCGCCTTTTAAGATGAGTATAATAAACAATAATTTCCGTCACTTACGATCTATCAACCGGTACCGGGACAAAAATACTGTGTGATGTCAATTATTTGTCGGTCGTTTTCACTGCCGTGGGAAGGACAACATTACATGACAAGAGAAATACACACAGCCATAACAAGAGAGATTTCGTAAGGATGTCAGATCGAGTCCGGAGCAGGAATGTGGAGCTGAATACTCCGTCTATCAGAACCCATTCTTCGCCCCCTCTTTTGCGGGATTGAAATTTCAGTGCCCCCTCCCGAGGTCTCTTTCCGTTCCGCAAACACCAGTATCCTATCTTTTCAGCCATTGCCGATTACCGACCTCCGCCGGCGTTGCGCCGGGCATGGCCACATTCCCACCTGCTATTGACCTCGGGGCTGGGGGCTGTAAAATCGGGCAAATTCATGTATACTTATTTTGTTATGGATAATTTTTGGCAAAACTTGCCCAGACCCATTTTTGCATTGGCTCCTCTCTCGGGGATTACCGACAGCGCGTTTCGCCAGATTTGCAGGCGATTCGGGGCCGACGTGGTTTACAGCGAACTCTCGAGTGCTACGGCGTTTGCTTATCAACCGGATCCGACCTTCAGAGTACTTCGTTTCGACGAAGTCGAGCGCCCGTATGTCGTCCAGCTTTTCGGCAGCAACCCCGAGCACTTTGCCGTGGCCGCCCGGATCGTCACAAACGAGATCAGGCCCGACGGCATCGATATAAATTTCGGTTGTCCGATCCCGAAAGTATTCAAGCGAGGGGCAGGCGCCGCGCTCATGACCAACCTCTACCTTGCGAGAGAGGTCATCCAGAGCGTCATCGAGAATACGCACCTGCCCGTTTCGATCAAGGTCCGGACGAAAGTGAAGGAAGTCCACCTGTTCGACCTTCTCGACAGGATATCAGACCTCGACGTCAAGGCCCTCATGATACACGGACGGACGTATGCCCAGCGGTTCTCGGGCCCGAACGACGTCGAGACTACCCGACTTGCGCGCAGCCGTTTCAACGGAGTCATTCTTGCAAACGGGGGAGTCGGCAGTGCGGACAAAGGCATTGAACTGCTGAAGGAAACAGGGGCGGACGGAATCGGAGTCGCCAGGGGAGCACTCGGGAATCCCTGGATTTTCCAGGAGTTGAAGAATCGGCTAAACGGCGGCGGTGATTTGCCCGTTACCAGGAATGTCTCCGAAATCGCACGGGAGCACGCCGAGATATCGATCGGACTGAAAGGCCGCCACGGGATAATCGAGATGCGCAAGCACCTGTGCTGGTATCTTCAGCAGATACCCAATGCGAAAAAGCTCAGGCATATGGCGGGCAAAGTGAACAGCATGGAAGATATCTACGAATTGCTGAGAGTGGCATAAGGGATTCCGCCCAATGTTATAGAAGGTTCCTGATGCCGGGCAGTGGGCACGATAATACCGCCGCGTTGCGCTCCCCACCACACCACTCACCTTTTCATTTTTCATGAAATTTTCTGCGACGCTCCTTTTCACTGTTCCAGGCCGGCACGGTCAGGAAACCGTGCCTCAACTCATCGGGAATGTTAACTGTCACAACTTACGGGAAAGTGTTGCTCTGAGAGGCACCGCACGTACCGGATACTATCACGGCCTGCCGGGGCGGGGTTCCCAAGGCGGACCCAAGGCGGACCCTGGGAACCAGCGGCTGGGATGTCCTTAAAACAACAGCTTTGAGTCCGCAGGTCTCCACGATGTCAAAGATTGCTTTTTTCGAATATTACTCCTGAGTTTGTTCCGCCAGCTCGATTTCAGCCCAAACCGGCGTATGGTCGCTGGGGGTTGCAGCTCCGCGCGGCTCCGTATCGACGCGGCAGTCGATCGAGACTCTTGCGAGCGGTTCCGTGACACGAATATGGTCCAGGCGCCATCCCAGGTTGCGGTTGAAACTTTCCGGCAGACGGTAGTCCCAGAAGGTGAATTGCCTGTCATCCGGGTGGTGCTTTCGGAAAAGATCGACGAAGCCCCAGGATTCCACGTTGGCGAGGGCTTCTCTTTCGAGCGGATGGAAACCGATCTTTCCGAGCATTCTTTTGGGCGAGAACACGTCAATTTCTTCCGGCGCGACGTTTATGTCGCCGGTCCAGACGATCCGGTCCCGAGGTTTGAATTCGCGCTCGAAGAGTTCCCGCAGCCGCCCGAAGAAGCGGAGCTTGATCTGGAAGGCCGGGTGTTCCGGGGACCGGCCTTGGGGAACGTATGTATTGAATACCCAGATGCCGTCGACTTTTACTGCGATCAGGCGGGCTTCTTCATCCGATTCGCCGTCTCCGAATCCGCGCCTCACCGCTTCGGGTTCCCTGAGTGTGGCAATCGCAACGCCGTGAAATGATTTCTGCCCGCAGATGCTCGAACGGTAGCCGATTTCACTCAGAGCTTCGGAGGGAAACTCCGAGTCGATGCACTTGATCTCCTGCATACACAGGACGTCGGGCCTGTTCCGGTCGATCCATGAGAGTACGACTTCCCGGCGGGAACGGATGCCGTTCACATTGAAAGTTGCCAGTTTCCATCTCATCGGGTTGTGAAAATCTCCTCTCGATATGTTAAGAGAATGAATATAAATGACCCGTTTATTATTTTATACCAAGGGGCATTGTTGTGAACCGTTTTTGGTTGCCATGGCAAGCCGGAAAATGTTAGAAAATTCTGTTTACTCAAAAATCGCACTCCCCTTATCTTTTGGTGTCCTGCATGGGCAGGATGCATAGGGGCGGAGGCAAAACCAGAAGGAGCAGATTTATGGCAGTAGTAGGTATGAAGCAGTTGCTCGAAGCGGGCGTCCACTTCGGCCACCAGACCCGCCGGTGGAACCCCAAAATGAAACCTTACATCTTCGGCGCGCGCAACGGGATTTATATCATAGATCTCCAGCGCACGGTCAGGCTTTTCAACACCGCCTACCAGTTCGTAGTGGACACGGTCGCCGCTGGTGAAAGCGTCCTCTTTGTCGGCACCAAGCAGCAGGCACGCGACACCATTTCGGAAGAAACCGACCGCGCCGGGATGTACTATGTCAACCAGCGCTGGCTGGGTGGCATGCTCACCAACTTCAAAACCATCAAACAGAGAATCGACCGGCTCAAAGAGCTGGATGCCATGGTCCAGGACGGCACCATCAACCGCTTCCCGAAAAAGGAAATCCTCGGCCTTCAGCGCGAACGAGAAAAGCTGGAAAAGAACCTTGGCGGCATCAAGAAGATGAACCGGCTTCCGGGCGCTCTTTTTGTCGTCGATACGCAGCGTGAAGATATTGCCGTCCAGGAAGCAAACCGCCTGGGAATCCCGGTTGTTGCAATCGTCGATACGAACTGCGACCCTGATGTCATCGATTATCCCATTCCGGGCAACGACGACGCCATCCGCGCGATCAGGCTGGTAACGTCCAAGATCGCCGACGCCTGTATGGAAGGCAAGGACAAGTTCTCGGAAATGCAGCAGGCCGATGTTGATAAGGGCGCTGAACTCGAAGAAGTCCCCGCCGGACAGATCCTCGGCCAGGAGAAGGGTCCTGTCGTTGAGATCGTAAATCCCGTCCAGGGCGAACAGCAAGAAGAAGAATAAGAAATCCCGGGGCCTTGGGTCCGATACTCAAGGCCCTTCCCTTCCATATCCGACGGCCGGGTCCATCCTTTGCGGAAATACGGCCGGATGGAGAACTCCGGGCATCTGAGAATGCGCGAAAAGACAACGAATTGAAGATCGATCGATCCATTTTGCTTCATAGGAGGAAAAATTGGAAATCACGTCAGGAATGGTAAAAGAACTCAGGGAAAGAACAAATGTCGGCATGATGGATTGCAAGAAAGCGCTCCAGGATGCCGCCGGCGATATGGAAAAGGCAGTTGACATGCTGCGTCAGAAAGGGCTTGCAAAAGCCATGAAGCGCGCGGGTCGGGAAGCTGCAGACGGCGTGGTGCATGCATACATCCACAGCGGCGGCAAAATTGGCGTGCTGGTGGAAGTTAACTGCGAAACCGATTTTGCAGCCAAGAGCGAAAACTTCAACGAGTTTGTCAAAAACGTAGCCCTGCAGATCGCAGCCGCAAATCCCCTGGGAGTCAATCCCGAGGACATCCCGCAGGAAATGATAGAGCGCGAGCGCGCCATCTATATGGCCCAGGCGGCGGAATCCGGAAAACCCCAGAACATTCTGGAAAAAATGGTTGACGGGAAAATGCGGAAATTCTACGAAGAGAACTCACTGATGCAGCAGAAGTACATCCGCGACCCCGACAAGACCATTCAGGACTACTTGAATGAACTGATCGCAGCAGTCGGCGAAAAGATAGCGGTTCGCCGTTTCACGCGTTACCAGCTCGGGGAATAGCTCGTTTGGCAAAACCGGGAGAATAATCCTGATGAATGAAGTTTTAAAACCCCTTTACGGGAGAGTGCTTCTCAAGCTGAGCGGTGAAGCGCTCATGGGAACGCAGCCTTATGGGATTGACACCCATGTCTTGCAGGAAATAGCTGCGGAGATCGCAGAAGTCCACAAAATGGGTACCCAGATAGCACTGGTCATCGGAGGAGGCAACATCTTCCGTGGGGTTTCGGCGGCATCGCGCGGGATGGACCGTTCGACGGCAGATTATGTAGGCATGCTGGCCACGGTCATGAACGCTCTTGCCCTTCAGGATGCGCTCGAAAAATGCGGGATAACGACCCGCGTTCAGACGGCCATCGACATGAAAGAGGTTGCCGAGCCCTATATTCGCCGCAGAGCTATTCGCCATCTTGAAAAAGGACGCATCATCATTTTCGCCGCCGGTACGGGCCTGCCGTTTTTCACCACTGATACGACGGCGGCCCTCCGGGCCGTCGAAATCGGGGCGGAAGTGTTGATGAAGGCAACGAAGGTTGACGGGGTCTACGAATGCGATCCAAAGAGCAACCCGGATGCGCAGCGGTATGACTGCATCAGCTTTTCCGACGTCCTGACCAGGAATCTCAAGGTGATGGATTCGACCGCGATATCCCTCGCCAGAGATCAGAATATGCGCATCATTGTTTTCAATCTGCTGAAAAAGGGCAATATCAAGAATATCATTTTGGGCAAATCGATAGGGACTGTGGTGGAGGAAATCTGTCATGCTTGATGCTGTTTATAGTGACCTTCGCGACCGCATGAATAAAGCAGTTGATACCCTGGAGGCGGAATACAAGCGCCTCCGCACCGGCAGGGCTTCCATTTCGCTGGTCGATGGGATCAAGGTGGACTATTACGGTTCTACGACGCCTCTGAGCCAGCTTGCAACGCTTACGATTCCCGATCCCCGCACCATCATGATTCAGCCGTGGGATACCTCGGTGGTCGGCGATATCGAAAAGGCGATCCTGAAATCCGAACTCGGGCTCACCCCCATGAATGACGGCAAGGCGATCAGGATCAACATTCCGCCGCTCACCGCCGAGAGACGCAAAGACCTGGTCAAGGTGGTCAAGAAAAAGGCCGAGGAATCGAAAGTCGCCGTCCGGAATATCAGGCGTGATATAATTGAAAAAACCAAGGATCTCAAAAAGGACAAGAAAGTGTCCGAAGACGAGCAATTCCGGGCGCAGGATGAGATCCAGAAAATCACGGACGATTACATAAAGAAAATCGATTCCGTTTACGGTACCAAGGAAAAGGAAATTCTGGAAACGTAGATGTCCGATCTCGATCTGCAGCAGCTTCCACAGCACGTTGCCATAATTATGGACGGCAACGGCCGGTGGGCCCTCGAAAAACTGAGGAACAGGATATTCGGGCACAAAAAAGGGGCCGACGCAGTGCGCACCATTGTCACGTGCTGCCGCCGGACCGGCATACCGTATCTCACGTTGTACGCCTTTTCCAAGGAGAACTGGAAGCGACCCGCCGTCGAGGTCAAAGCCCTATGGGCTCTGCTGGAACGCTTTCTCAGATCGGAGCTTCAGGAACTCATCGACCAGGAAATACAGTTCCGCCACATTGGCGATACGGAGGGAATTCCCCCTTCCGTGCTGAAACAGATCCGTTTCGTCCAGGAAAAAACCGCGCATTTCGATAAGATGGTACTCAGCCTCGCTCTCAACTATGGAGGCAGGCAGGAGATCGTCAGGGCGGCAAAACTTTTCCTGGGTGATGTCATGAACGGACGGCACGGAATCGGAGAATTATCTCCTGAACTTTTCTCACGCTATCTTTATACGGCCGACTACCCCGATCCCGATCTCGTCATCAGGACCGGAGGCGAAATCCGCGTGAGCAATTTTCTCCTGTGGCAGATCGCGTACGCTGAACTCTACTACACTGAGACGCTGTGGCCCGACTTTGGGGAAGCCGAGTTCGTCGAAGCGCTCAAAGAGTTTCAAAGCAGAGAACGCCGGTTCGGACGTACGGGGCAGCAGGTTAGGTCGCGGCCGCGCGAAAGTTCCGATTCAGGTTTATCGAATAATGTGATTTAGAACTCGAGGCAGTATCGGGTAGGCTGTACATATCTCGATCACGCTCTTTTTTCGAAACATCCGATTAAAATATACGAAAGCAGCTAGCCGAAATTTCATGCCAGATTTTCCGAAATTGAGTTCACACGCCCAGCGCTGGGTAACCGGCATTTTGATTGCCGTGCCGGTAGTCGGCTGCATAGTTGCCGGTCCCCCTTGGAGTTGGTGGCTCCTTGTTTCCACAGCAACTTTGATCGGCTTATGGGAATTCCAGGGCCTTCTTTTCACCGACCCGCTCGAAAGAAAATGGCAAATCCTTTCTTATGCCGCCGGTCTGGCGATACCGCTCGCATCGAGCATCTGGGGGCATACAGGATTGAACGCGGCGCTCGTTGCCGCAATATTCGCCGCCTTCTCGGTCATGCTGTTCTCCTCTCCGCTCGACTCAGGGCAGGTTCCGAGAATCGCGTCTCTGTCTCTCATCTGGTTCTATGTGCCTTATCTTCTCTCCTTCGCGCTCCTTATCGGATCCGCGCCTCAGGGCCGGTCCTGGATAGTGTTCGTACTTGCCGTGATTATTGCCGGAGACGCCGGCGCGTACCAGGTAGGACGGAAAATCGGCAAACACAAACTGTACGAGGCGGTCAGCCCCAAGAAAACCATCGAGGGCGCGATCGGAGGCCTGCTTTGCAGTATCATCATCGGGACCGTTTTCGGCCTGATCTTTCTGCGCAACGTGAATGCGGCCCTGCTGCCGCTTTTTAGTTTTCTCATAGCAGTAACCGGCCAGATCGGAGATTTGATCGAATCCATGCTCAAACGAAACTTCGGGAAGAAGGATTCCAGCAATCTTCTCCCGGGGCACGGCGGAATCCTTGACCGGCTCGACTCCCTTCTCTTCTCTTTTCCCGTCATGTGGACACTTCTCCAATGGGCCGGATTGAGCC
>JAEZHY010000239.1 GCA_023416335.1 Pseudomonadota bacterium
AACCTGATGCGCGGATATCAGTTCCCTGAATTCGATACCCCGGTCAAGGTGGGCAAAAGGGTTGCGGTAGTCGGAGCAGGAAACGTGGCGATGGATTCGGCGCGCTGCGCTCTTCGCCTCCAGTCGCTCCGCGGCGATAAGGACGGAGAGGTACACATCGTCTACCGCCGATCTTCGGCCGAAGTTCCCGCAAGACTCGAAGAAGTGCATCACGCCAAGGAAGAAGGGGTCATCTTCGACTTCCTGACGAACCCGGTCGAGATTCTCGGTGACGACAAGGGCCAGGTAAACGCAATACGCTGTATCAGGATGGAACTCGGAGAACCGGATCAGTCCGGCCGCCGCAGCCCGGTTCCGATCAAGGGGTCCGAATTCGTCATGGAAGTGGACCAGGTGGTCATGGCCCTCGGCACCAACCCGAACCCGCTGGTGTTCTTCAATGCCGACGGCCTCGAACGCTCCAGGCACGGGACGGTTGTAGCCAATAACGAAAGCGGGCGCACCACGATGAAGGGTGTCTGGGCCGGTGGAGACGTCGTGACGGGCGCGGCAACGGTCATCAGCGCCATGGGTGCGGGCAAACGCGCAGCAGCCGATATCGACCGCTATCTCAAGGGCGAATTCACCTGGTAATACAATTTCGCTGTATTGAATATCAGTTTTCGAAAAAAGAGCCGGAGCCGAAAAGCCCCGGCTCTTTCTTTTCCGGTGACCTGTGATCTGTGGATGGTGAGGTGAAGAATGCCGTTGACGGCGGAGTATGTGCGAGTGCTCTCTTCCGGATGGAAATGAACGGTACTGCGCCATACCTTTCGGCCGGTCATGCTACCGCGCGCTTGTCCTCGTTTTGGATGACAATCCTCGGTTTCGGATTAGTTGGCGGGATCGGCAATCCTTGTTCTCTCAGGAGTGCAATATGCTCCTTCATTCCCCATCGGGCTTTGTAGATACAATCTTCCACCGAATGTCCAATTCCCGAGAAACCTTCCAGATCGGGGGAGTAGAAACCGAAAAAATCAGGCTCTTCAGTGGCCTCGATTATGAGTGAATAGGGCAGGTCGATCATCGCTATTCTCCCTGTCTGAGAACTGCACGTATTTATTAATCCCGGTACGATACAGTCGGTACCTGCATTGTGACAACCAGGACGTGCTTGTTCATACTCCGCCGTCTCCCAGGTTCCCGCTCTAAGGCACTCACTCAGTCGCTCTCCGGCACCTCCTGCGTTTGTCCTCTTGCGAAGCGACGCTTCTTATGAAACTTCAATCAAAACCGAAGGCAAATTCTCATGGGTGACACGGACAACGTCTTTTTGTTGCCTGTCGGAGGCGAGAGGATTCGACCGTTTCGATTCCACTCCTGCAGTTCCTGGAAGCGAATTTAGCTCTGCCCCTCCTGTCCTTCCGCCCCAGGCGGGCAAAAAGACGTTGCCTTGGGGCCACTCTCCGCGGTTCCCGGCCGGCACGGTCAGGAAACCGTGCCTGAACTCAACGGGATGGGAGTTTCATTCTCGTTCAAACCGCGGCCCCCCTGGATCCCGGCTCAAAAACCTGCCGGGATGACGGATCGGGGGGCTCGGTCGCAAAATGCAGGGAACAAGATTTGTCTCCATTTCGGTACATCCTACCCCAAATTCTGCTTCTCGTTGCAGTTCAGAATCTTTTGAGGAACAGAATGCTTGCATAAGGGTGCAAATCTCTCTTATAGTGCCGGGTGGCAAAAGACGAAGAATGGCCATAGATTTGGGCCTTAATTCAATTCAACGGGAGGTCGTAAGGAAGAAATGGCCGTTGCGGAAAAAATGCGTCAATTTATGGAAAAATCTTCCTGGATTCGTAAGATGTTTGAAGAAGGTGCGCGTCTTAAGAAGATCCATGGAGAAGATAATGTTTTCGACTTCAGCCTCGGAAATCCGAATGTTCCGCCCCCCGATCTGGTCCGGGAAAAACTGATCGAGCTGGCGAAGAGCGAAGAACCCGGAAAGCATGCCTACATGCCTAATGCCGGTTTGACTTCAACCCGCTCCGCGATGTCCGCCTACTTCTGCCGGGAATATTGCGTTTCGATGGCCCACGAGCAGGTAATTGTGACCTGCGGTGCGGCAGGCGGGCTTAATATCGTTTTCAAGGCATTGCTCGATCCGGGGAATGAAGTACTTTGCCCGGCGCCTTATTTTGTCGAATACGGGTTCTATGTGGACAACCACGGGGGCGTTCTGAAATCGGTCCCAACCCTTCCCGACTTCAATCTCGATCTTGACGGGATGGAGAAGGCAATCGGGCCGCAAACGAAGATCATCCTGATCAATTCGCCGAACAATCCAACCGGCCAGATCTACCCGGAGGAGTCCATTGCGCGGCTGGGCGAGATTCTTGCCCGCAAGAGCGCGGAATACGGACACATTATCTACCTCGTCTCCGATGAACCTTACAGGAAGATCGTGTACGACAGCTGCTGCGTTCCGTGCGTCTTCCAGCACTATGCCAATTCGATGATCGTGAGTTCCTATTCCAAGGAGCTGTCGATTCCGGGAGAGCGCATTGGGTTCGTCGCAGTAAGTCCGAGTGCCGAAGATCCTGGTGCTGTTATGAATGCCCTGACACTGGCTAACCGTATTCTGGGGTTTGTCAACGCACCTGCCATGATGCAGCGGCTTGTGATCGAACTGCAGGGCGTTTGCGTCGATGTGGATATATACAAGCACAAGAGGGACCGGCTCGTAAAGGGGCTCATGGATGCGGGCTATGAATTGACGATCCCGACCGGGGCTTTCTACCTTTTCCCCAAGAGCCCTCTGGCCGATGACGTGCAGTTCGTCAGACTTCTCCAGGAAGAGAACATACTTGTTGTACCCGGAAGCGGATTCGGCGGTCCCGGCCACTTCCGTATCGCTTACTGCGTAGATGACCGGATCATTGAAGGGGCTCTGCCGGGATTCGAAAGAGCGATCAAACGCGCGAAAGCCAACTAGGAAGTTCATTGGGGGGGAAGATGCAAAAGAAAGTATTTTTGCAAAGGAATCTCCGGAGCGGTGGAAGCGGAGGATCTGGTTACCTCAAGTACTTGATGCTCGCTGCAATCTGCCTCATCCTGTTGGTACTCGTAACGCCCTACCTGATCAGGCAAAAAGGGAGGGAAATCCCCAAGAGGCCGGTCCCCGAGAAGGGGATGGTAATGAAAGAACTCCCGAAGCCTCCCGAACCGGCGCCCAAGCAGGCCGAGCCGGCACCGTCGCAGCCGGCGGGACCTCCGGAGGCTTTGAGTCCTCCCGAGCCTCAACCGCAACCGCAGCCCGCACCGCAAAGAGCGCCTGAACCCCCTCCTTCGGCCCAGTTGCCTGCGCCCCAAAAAGCGCCTGCTCAGCCCGCGGAACCTGCGCCTAAGGACCTTTTCCCGAAAAAGGGAACAGCTCCCGAGCCGCCTGTTGCAGAAAGCCCGAAACCGGCCACACCGGTTCAGCCACCTGCAAAGCCGGAACAAAAAGCTGCGAAACCGGGCATGGCAGCTCCGGGCAAAACGGCTGCCGCACTCCAGAAACAAAAGCCTGCGGCTGCGGAAGCCGGAAAGAAAACGACGGCTTCGTCCGGCAAACGTATGTACTCGGTGCAGGTCGGTAGTTTCAAAGACAGGAGCGAGGCGGAGATAATCCAGCGAAACCTCGCCAAGAAAGGCTATGGAGTAATGGTCTGCACGGGCATGTCCTCGAACGGCAACGTTACGTACAACGTTATGACCAAGCCGGTCGATAATGCCTCCAAGGCCGCCACCATGCTGGAGCAGATGAGAAGCGAAGGCAGGGCCAGCCCGACCGTCATCACCGTTCCCCAGGGCGGGGGCGACATGGGAAACCCGCCTTCGGCAAAGCCGCAACCGAAGCCGACGGGACCGACCGGAAAGAATTGATCGGGAACCGCGTTGGCGTTCCCTGATTTGAAGTGGATAAATTCATAGGTTTAAAACGAGGAGGGAGCCCCAGGGCTCCCTCTTTTTATTGGTTCAAGAGGAAGTCCAATTTAAGAGCGTGGTTTGAATTCTCGTTCAAACCAGGCTGAAGGTGTGCCGCTTCGCTCCAATGAAACTTCGATGAGAGTAAATGGTGAGCGGTGTAGGGTGGGGGAGCGGAGTGGGGTAAAGCTCTATCGTGCCCACCGTCCGTCCCCTCGGATCAGGGCTCATCGGGATTGCCGGGCGGTGGGCACCCAAAACGCAGGTGCCCACTCTCCTATGGGAGACATGATGCAAAAATGCACCTTTTCCCCTGGTTCCCAAGCTCCCCCCGCCTGGGAACCCCACAAGAAACCGATGGTTTGGGGGTGGCCCAGGCAACAAGTTTTATCGTTGCCTGGGTCCGGAGGACAAGAGGCTTCGCTTGGAATTACCGTCCCTCTTGCCTGCGGCACGGGCAACCAAAACCACGTTGCCCGTGTCACCCATGGTTTAGTTCCGAGCGCAAGGCGGTGGGGCACGATGAAGTGTTGCCCCGCTTCGCACCTCCGCCCTCCTAAAGGAGACGCGATACAAAATGCACCCTTTTGGGGCACCTGTCTCCCAAACGGGGGTGGGGCGCCGGCTCTTAAGACGCCTACACGGCTGCCGTTCTCCTTTCATTTGTTCCTGCAACTTCCCGACGCTCTCTTCCTTTCCCGAGCACCACCTGAATCAACCCAGAGTCCATGAGCAGGAGGGCCGGGGTTGCCTGCCCTGTAGCACCCCTTCCTTGAAATCCGACCCCGATTCTTTTACAATTCCCCATCTTTTTCGGTCAAAACCCGCTTTGATAAACCATAGACTTGGAGTGAATCCCGTATGTGTTCCGGGAAAAGAATCATACCCTGGCTCGCGCTGTTCTTCATGATCAGCCTGGTTCCCATTTCCTCAACTTTTGCTCAAACCGCGCCGATTCCGATTAAGAGCGCAAAAGCGGACAGCACTCAAAAGCCCGCCGACCAGAAAAACACGGATCAGAAAAGTACCGACCAGGGCGGATCGGCCCTGCAGATGGAAGACGTTCCGGTTCCGGTGAATGCCGAAAAGATAGATGAAGCCGGGCAGGCGCTCGGGAAGAAAATAGATGCCGTAGGGGCGGGAGCTTCCGTCAAGTACGGCAGGTGGATCAACGCCAAAGCTTTCGGGGAGATCAGCTGGCTTAAAATCATCGTTTGTATCGGCTTGGTTCTCCTGGTGCTCGCAATGGAAAGAGCAATCAGGTATCTGATCGCGCTGAGGATAAAGAGAGCATCGGAAGGGGCGGAATCCAAATGGAGTGACTTGCTCCTGAATGCCATCTCCGAGCCGCTTACGCTTTTCATACGGGTCTACGGGATTTATTGGGCACTCTCGCCAATCTGGAGTTACTGTGATTCTGCGGGTGCAGTGAGCACGGTCCACAAGGCTGCCGGGAAAGTGGCCGACCTGGGTGGAACGGTGGCCCTGTTCTGGTTTGTCTACCGATTTATCCATGTTATCGACTTCCAGATCAGGAAATGGGTCCTCGCAAGCGACAACGGGATCAACAACATGCTCGTTCCCCTTGTCAGCAAGACGGTTCGTGGCTTTGTTCTGGTGGTCGGCGGCATGATGATAATCCAGAATATGACCGGAATCGAAATAGGGCCCCTTGTAGCATCCCTCGGTATTGGAGGCCTTGCCTTTGCCCTGGCAGGGAAGGATTCCATCGCAAACTTTCTCGGCAGCCTTACTATCCTGCTGGATAAGCCGTTTCACGTGGGCGAAAGAATCGTGATCGAAAAGCACGACGGCCTGGTCGAAGGCGTTGGATTTCGCAGCACCAGGATTCGGACTCTGTCGGGAAACCTGGTTTCGATTCCTAACGAGAAGATCATCAATTCGACGCTCGAAAATATCGGAAAACGTTCGTACCTGAA
The DNA here is from genome assembly GCA_023416335.1 of Pseudomonadota bacterium. Next base: position 5,886 of record JAEZHY010000239.1, read on the forward strand.
GTGGCAAACCAACCTGGGTATTACGTGCGAGACTTCACCCGAGAGGGTCGAGCGGGCAGTCGGGATCATTGAGGAGATACTCAGGAACCATGAGGGTTTCAATGAAGACTACCCCCCACGAGTTCATTTCAACGGTTTCAACGACTGGAGCCTGAATATCGCCGTCAATGCCTGGTATTTTCCTCCCGACTACTGGAAGTTTCAGTCCTGGATCCAGCGAACCTGCCTCGAAATAATGCGCCGGTTCCGTGAGGAAGGAATCGAGATGGCCTATCCGACCCAGGCGGTCTACCAGGTAGAGGCGGGAAAGACCGATCCGCTGAACATCCCGCTCGGGAGGGCATAACGGAGCGCGTGCCTTTCCTGTAACCAGTTGGTTGAGATCCCCGAGAATCGACTCACAAGGTAAGCGCAGGACCCCCCATGCCCGAACTGCCCGAGGTGGCATCGTTTAGAAGGTTCTTCGATCGGCATTTCCTGAACAGGCGAATTGCTTCGGCACAGGCTCATAATCCCGTAATCGTTCGAGGGATCTCAGCCGGCGAACTGGAAGAATCCTTGCAGGGCCGTTCCTTCCCGGGTTCGAGGCAACATGGGAAGTATCTTTTCGCGCAGGTGGAAAAGAGCCCGTGGCTCGTCATGCATTTTGGAATGACCGGCTACCTCGAATCTTTCGAAAACCGCGAGAAAGAACCCCCCTATACCCGACTGCTCATAGAATTCGAAGACGGCGGCTTCTTTGCCTATGTGAACCAGAGGATGCTCGGGTGGGTAGGCCTTGTGGCGGATCCGGATGAACTCATTGCCGCAAAAGCCCTGGGACCGGATGCCCTGACCGGGAATCTTCGGCGCGAGGAATTCAAGGAAAGGCTCGCCCACCGCAGAGGCGACATCAAACCCGCTCTGATGGACCAAAGCATTATAGCCGGCATAGGCAACATTTACTCCGACGAAATCCTTTTTCAGGCCCGTATTCACCCCAGAAAAAAAGTTAACGAACTCACCGGCCGGCAGATCGGGCTCATATTCGAAAAGATCCAATCGGTGCTTCGAACCGCCGTCGATCGGAATGCGGACACCTCCAAGTTTCCTGAGGATTTCCTTCTCCGCGACAGACGGAAAGGAGCATTTTGTCCGGTGTGCGGGGGGAAACTCCAGACGGCAAAAGTCTCTGGAAGAACAGCGTATTTTTGCCCCCGGTGCCAGTCTGAATAACCGGGTTTACCTGTCCGGAAAGACCGCGCTCACCGGGCCGCGGTCACCCCTGATATTGAATCCCCTCGGACAAATTGCACAAATTTGCCGGCTGTGCGTATCAGCGCTCGGACGGCCGTAATTGTTTCCGGGTGCGAAGCGCAGAGGACTGCGGTAGAGTGCCCTGAGCGGTACAGCACGTAACGGATACTATCCGGCCTGCCGGGGCGGGGTTCCCAAGGCGGACCTCATAGCCGTCAACTTAACAGCTTCAACCGACCTGCGCTGAAGGCGCTGAATAATTAGAGCCCAGGGTAATCACCCTGGGTATGTCGGAACATCCGGAATTGCGTTACCCTGAAAGGGTTAAATAGAATGTCTC
>JAEZHY010000255.1 GCA_023416335.1 Pseudomonadota bacterium
CCGGACGTTTACATGGGCCCGGTAATTTCGAAGGAAGCAAAGGAAAAGATCGAACGCTATATCGATATCGGGATCAAGGAAGGTGCCAAGCTGATCCTTGACGGCCGCAATCCGCAAGTCCCCGATAAGAACAAGAACGGCTACTTCGTAGGTCCCACGGTTTTTGTCGATGTGGAGCCGACCATGAGGATCGCGAAGGAAGAGATCTTCGGGCCGGTGGTTTCCCTTGTCCGTGTTGACGATATGTACCAGGCACTTGCGCAGATCCGGAACCAGGAATTCGGCAATGGCGCCTGCATTTTTACACAGAACCTCTATTACACGGAGAAGTTCATCCAGGAAGCCAATGTCGGCATGGTGGGAGTAAACGTCGGTGTTTGCGCTCCTCATCCCTATCTGCCGTTCGGGGGCATCAAGGATTCGCTGCTCGGTACGGATAAGGTCCAGGGCAAGGGCGGGATCGATTTCTTTACTCAGGGCAAAGTCGCGACCATACGCTTCGAGGCCCCGGAGGGGAAAGGCGAACCCCAGGGCGTCGAAAGGTGTCCGAATACGGGCGCTGTTCGAAGCTGCGTGGCGCAATAATCGGCAGAGGTTTTAATCAATTATTTCAGACGGATCGGTTCGATCGACAACGGGTGAAGATATGGGCAATGGTGTGGCTGGTGCCGGCAGTTTGAAGACGACGGAGACATCGACCGAAGCGGGCAATGGGGACAACGGAATGAAGATCCGGGTTGAGAACCTGACCAAATGCTTCGGTGATTTGACGGTCCTCGATGACATCTCGTTTAACGTCGCCCGCGGCGAATTCCTGAGCATAGTGGGTCCAACCGGGTGCGGGAAAACCACCTTCCTGAACTGCCTGTCGAAACTTTTGCCCACGACGAAGGGGAACATCCTCATCGACGGAGAGGAAGCCAACCCGAAGAAGCACAATGTCTCGTTTGTCTTCCAGGAGCCTACATGCATGCCGTGGAGGACGGTGAAGGAGAATGTGGCTTACGGGATGGAGGTAAAGAAGTTCCCGAAGGACAAGTTGGAGTCGAGACTCAAATACATTCTGGACCTGGTAGGTCTGTCTGATACGGCAAACCTCTATCCAAACCAGGTTTCGGCCAGTATGGAGCAGCGAATCGCAGTCGCGCGGGCTTTTGCGGTGGACCCTGATTTGCTGCTGATGGATGAGCCTTACGGCCAACTGGACGTGAAACTCCGTTATTACCTGGAAGACGAACTGGTCCGTCTGTGGCAGACATTGAACTCGACCGTCGTATTCGTAACGCACAACATTGAAGAGGCAGTCTATGTTGCTGAGAGGATTCTCATTCTGAGCAACAAACCCACCAAGATCAAGGCGGAGATACGAGTTGACCTGCCCCGTCCGAGGAGCCTGATAGATCCGAAATTCGTGGAAATCAGAAAGCAGGTCACCGAATTGATCAGGTGGTGGTAGCGCTAAGAATTCTAAGGATTCCCCCGGAGAGGAAATCGGAGAGGAGGTGGGACTGACAGCCGGCAGGTTTTCATAAACTGGTGCTCAAGTTGAATGTTTGCGGGACTCAAATTTAAGGAGCTGAAATGAAGAAGCTGGTTTTGGCGGGGATATTGGTTCTTGGTGCTATGTTTCTGTTGTCGGGTCTAGGACCTGCAATGGCGGCCGACAAAGTGATCAAGTTGAATACGTGCTGGATGCCCGAGCACGAGACCTTCATCCCCTGGCTCGCCAAGGAAAAGGGATGGGATAAAGAAGAAGGTCTCGAACTCAATCTGCTCTATTTTGAATCGGGTATGGCTCAGCTCGAAGCGCTTCCCGCGAAGCAGTGGGTCCTCGGCGGTACGGGTGGAACGCCGATGGTTATGGGAGCTGCACGTTACGGCGCTCAAATGATCGGTATCGGCAATGACGAGTCGCTGACAAACGTCGTTATGGTTCGCCCCGACAGCCCGATGCTCAAAACGAAGGGTTTCAATCCGAAGAACCCCGAAGTTTTCGGCAGCCCCGAGCTGATCAAGGGCAAGACGATTCTCGTAACGACGGTATCTTCCGCTCACTTCGCCCTGAGCAACTGGCTCAAAGTTTTCGGTCTTAAGGACAGCGACGTAGTCATCAAGAATATGGACCAGGCCCAGGCCGTGGCGGCTTTCGAGTCCGGCATCGGCGACGCGGTTGTTCTGTGGGCCCCCCACATGTACTCGGGTCTGAAAAAGGGCTGGAAGATCGCCGGCAACGTATCCACAAGCGGTGCCGGTCTTCCGATCGTGCTGATCGGCGACAAGGATTTCTGCGAGAAGAATCCTGAGACGGTTGCCAAGTTCCTCAAAGTTTTCTTCAAGGGTATAGATTATCTGAAGAGCACGCCGGTCGACCAGGTTGTTCCGCAGTACCAGAAGTTCATGAAAGACTGGTGCGGTCTGGATATGACCCCCGAGATGTGCAAGCAGGACATAGAAATGCATCCGGTTTTCACGCTCGCCGAACAGGTGAAGATGTTTAACGACAACGTTCCCGAGAAGTGGGAACTTGGGGTTCTGAGCTTCTTTACCGAGCAGGGAAGACTCAAGAAGGAAGATGCCGACAAGGTCCTGAAGGACGGCAAGCTCAACTTCATTACCGACAAGTACATCAAGATGATCGCGAAGTAAGTCCACGGTAATAACGCTCGACCCAAGTCAACGCTACACAGGGGGCCGGGTCTGACCCGGTCCCCGACCCGATCCAGTAATATCAGCCAGATAGTGGGGATAAGTATGGCTTACGAACAGGTCAAAGTTGAGACACCGCTGGTTCTGCGAATCCTGCCTGTAGCCAGCATCGTTTTGTTCTTTGCGGTGTGGCAGGCAATTGTGGAACTCGAGATTGTTCCAAACACGATGCTGGCTTCGCCTACCCAGGTTGCGGTCCTGTTCTGGGAGAAGCTGTTTGAAGCGAATCCCGACGGTGCCGTTCTGTCGACTCATGCCTGGGTGAGCATCCAGGAAGCTTTTACCGGATTCTTTCTCAGCCTTGCGGTGGGTATCCCCCTTGGGTTACTGATGGGTTGGTTCACGGTTGCGGAAGGTCTGGCCAGGCCGATTTTCGAACTCATCAGGCCTATTCCGCCGGTTGCATGGATCCCCCTGACGATATTCTGGTTCGGAATCGGGATTCCCGGGAAAGTCTTCATCATTTGGCTTTCGGGAATTGTCCCATGCGTTATCAATTCATATGTGGGCGTCCGGATGACGAATCCCACCTTGATCCAGATGGCCAGGACCTACGGGGCGACCGATTGGGAGATTTTCAAGAAAATCTGCATTCCATCGGCACTGCCAATGGTTTTCGGCGCAATGACCATATCTCAGGCGTATTGCTGGACCACTCTTGTCGGCGCGGAATACCTCGCAGCCGACCAGGGGCTCGGCTATCTCATTACAATGGGACGTCGGCTTGCCAGTCCGCCGATGGTTGTACTCGGAATGATCTGTGTCGGTCTAACCGGTGTTGCCATCGGGATAGTAATTGAAAAAGTTGAAAAACGGCTCCTCGCCGGGATCAGGAGATAGCTGAAATGACTGTCGGAACCTCCAGCATTGCCAATGAAATTCAACTGGAAGTCAAGGAAAGGCGACCTTTTTCCATTATCGCACTTATTAAAAACCGCTGGTTCCTCTATGTGGTTTCGCTTGTCGCTTTCTTTGGAATCTGGAAGTACGTAGACTACACCAAGATCCTCGGCAACGGCATAGCCGCACCGGACGCGGTGGTCGTGCAGATCTATATGCTCCTGACGGATACGATTGCCGGCAAATCCCTGTGGGGACACATCTGGGCCAGTACCTACCGGGTCCTTATCGGATTTTCCATCGCATCCGTTATTGCTGTTCCTCTTGGAATTCTGATGGCGCTCAACAGATACATCAACGCGATCGTAAAACCGGTTTTCGACCTTCTTAAGCCCATGCCGCCCTTTGCCTGGATATCCTGTGCCATTCTCTGGTTCGGCATCGATGAGCCCTCGAAAATATTCATCATCGTCGTCGGAACTTTTGTGCCCTGCCTTTTGAATTCCTACATGGGCATTCGGCTGATAGAACCGCAACTTTACGACGTCATCCGGATGCTTGGAGGAAACCGCCGGGATGAAATCCTTCAGGTCGGCTTTCCCGCTGCATTTCCCGCCATCTTCGCCGGGTTGCAGATTTCCGTGAGCATTGCGTGGACATGCGTGCTTTCGGCCGAACTGGTCAGTGCGCGGTCCGGGCTCGGCTTCATCATTATCCAGGGAATGCAGTTGTCCAGGCCGGCGCTTGTTCTTGCTGGCATGGTCGTTCTTGCTTTCGTTGCCTGGGGAACGACTCTGCTCGTGACCGGGCTGGAGAAAGTCCTTTGCCCCTGGAAACGTGAAGCGGTCCAGATGTAGCGGACACCGGCTTTTGGATACCGAAATTTCATAAGAGGAACATCGCAGTGGATACGAACAACGGGTATAAGATCGTCTGCAACAACATAAGCAAGACCTTCATCCAGAAAGGGACGCAACGGGTTCACGTCCTCGAGGACGTAAGCGTGAGCGTCCGAAAGAACGAATTTCTCGTCATACTGGGGCCGGGGCAGTCCGGGAAAAGCACTCTCCTCAGAATCATCGCCGGGCTGGAAGTTCCGACGAAAGGGGACGTATACCTCGACGGAGCGGAAGTCAGCGGACCCGGCGCGGACCGCGGACTCGTCTTCCAAAGCTACATGCTCTTTCCGTGGAAAACCGTCCTGGGCAACGTGGAACTCGGTCCGAAACTGCGCGGAGTTCCTAAAGCTGAAAGGCGGGATATCGCAAGGCACTACATCGAGCTGGTCGGGCTGAAAGGTTTTGAAAACCACTATCCACATCAGCTCAGCGGCGGCATGAAACAACGTGTCGGCATAGCGAGAGCTTATTCTAACAGTCCCGAAGTAATGCTGCTCGATGAGCCTTTCGGACAACTCGATGCGCAAACGCGGTATTTCATGGAAAAGGAGACCGCACGCATCTGGGAAACGGAAAAGAGAACCGTTCTCTTTGTGACGAACAATATAGAAGAGGCTATTTTTCTCGGAGACCGAATCATTTCTCTCAAAGGAAAGCTTCCGGGGCGCATGCATGAAACTTATGAGGTCAATTTGCCGCGTCCCCGCGAACATACTGAAATGGAGTTTCTCCGGTTAAGGCACGAAATTACGGAAGCTTCCGAACTGACTTTGTAAGCTGATATTGGTGAATTTCGCGTATTTGTATGCCAGTGAAATAGACGCGAGAGGAAATGTTTGCAATGTGAGCCGATTTCAGGGATATATGCGGTAGTCCTCGATTCAAAGGACATATGAATTCAAATCTGCCTCACAGAGCAGTTTTTGCAAAATTTGAATCATGAAGGTACAGAAGCAGTAATAGGCGGACCACCGTGCAAGGGACTTGCCGGTGTCGGCGAGTCTCTGATGCAAGTTCTGAGAATTTTTCTGGTATATTCTCCAGCGGTGGGAACCGAAACCGGATTGAATCATGATCAATGTTAAGTCATTACGTGAGCAGGTGTACGAGTTTCTCAGGCAGGAACTGAGCAGCGGAAATCTTCTTCCGGGTATGCCCATCAATCTGAACGAGATCAGCCACCGGCTCAGAATCAGCAAGACTCCTTTGCGGGATGCAATACTTCAGTTGGAGCAGGAGGGATTCGTAACAATTGCCCCCCGGAGCGGTGTTTTTGTAAACGAACTTACTCTCGATGCAATACGTCACTGCTACGAAATGGCAGGCGGCCTCGAGATGTCCGTGCTGTTGTATAATCTCGAAAAGATCGATGAAAATAGAATCGCCAAAATGAAGTGGCTCAATTCGGGATTGATGAGTGTCGTCGAGCGTAAGGATTTCGACACGCTCTATGATATGAACCTGGCTTTTCATAACGTTTTTCTGGATCTGTCCGACAACATCAAGCTGCACAGAATCCTGGATGCCGCGAAGCAGCGGCTCTACGATTTCCCGAGGCGCGGCTATATCGTTGATTGGGAGCTGGCGAACTGCAAGGAGCATGAACTGCTGATCGATGCGATCGAGAAGCGCGATCGGGCTCAACTGCAGGCTGTATGGCTGGAAAAGCACTGGAGTTTCAGCTACCAGGAGGAATTTATCCGCCAGTTCTATTTCCCTGAAGGACAGGAGGTTTGCTCGCCGGCAGCCGACCAGATGACTGCTAATGGGCTCAGAGAGCGGAAAAAGCCCAGAAGAAGAATTGCAAGATCGATTCTGCTGTAATTTTTTCTGAGGTCGAAAGACACGATCTCGGCCTGATGAACACGCTCAAAACCAGACGCTTTAATTCCTACATGTAACTGCCCGGCAGATCAAATCCTTTGACGGTACGATTGAAGTTCGCTCCGGATTCCGCTGTCTTTTTCCTTTGTCGATTCAATTATTGGTGAGGTCAGTAAGCCGGTTGGGTTCACTTTCAGATGAATCGTGGAGATCCCAAACAGCGAGAGGGGTTCCTCCGTGCCCAGACCGTGATAGAGAGCGTCAGGCCGGTGAATGCCTGAATGCACGATTGCTGCCGAACCGGTCTTCGGTTGAGCTTTAAGCCCCCACCCTTCAAGTATCCCCCGTTTGACTCGAAAGAAACTTTATCTATCCCTCTTTGGTAAGCGGCCAAGCAATAATCGATCAAGCCTCCATTACCGGGAATCAATACCGGTTGATGCATGCCGCCCATTCTTGCGGCAGCCGCCCAATATCTTCCTGACCGGGAATTCTGGCTAACTCGGCGCGATTGTTAAGGCAACGCCGATTCCATCAGGTCTGGAGGATGAATCAGATTATTATTGGTTGCTACCGTTTGGGTCTCCTTGCTCCAACTGGACAATATCTTTCCTCCCCACTCATCAGCCCCCTTTGCGATAGCGGGAGCCGGCATATCAAGGCGGGCCTTTTTCTTGGCTTCGGAGGAGATACCAAATTGGGGTCCGTTTAAGACTACCTTGCCTTAAATGAAATTCGGTATTTGAATGCATCAGGTGCGTACCAGTCGATTGTTTTGCCTCCGACTTGCGCGAAAGGATATCCGAAATTGTTAAGCGGCTCTCCCGCCCGGGGCGGGTTCAACTCGATATCGCGGCCGGTCGAGAGTTTAATTCGATACTGGTCTATTCCGCCCCAGAAGTACTCCCTGTAACCTGAAAGTTTGGGATCATTCGGTCCTATATTTTCAACAAGCCTTGCTTTCAGAACATCGGCGGGGTCGACGGGCACCCAGCCGTAGCCTGGGACCAGGAACTCGGCCCAACAGTGCTGATAGCCGGTGATATCCTCTTCCGCTATTCTGCCGAGCCTGATCCCGAATACTTCCCTTGCCGGCACATTCGCAGCGCGGCACAAAGCTATAAAAACCGATGAAATATCGGTGCATTTGCCTTTCGGATCCGCCAGTAGCGCGCAAACGTTCCCCTGTCCGCACCCGCGCACATTCGGATCACGCGCCATGTTGTCGCAGATCCAGTCGTAAATTGCCCTGGCTTTCGCGGCTGAGGATGTTTTCCCTTGTGTTATCCTGTCCACCAGTTTTTTCACTTCGCCATCAATTGGCCCGCGGCTCGTCGGGACGAGATAGGGGCTGTAATCGGAGGCATCCCAACGGCCCTCTTTTGCCGGAATGTCTTTTCTGGCGACTTCCAGCCTTTCTGCCGTGAATGAGAGCACCATTTTCCTGTCTCCAGTTTTGGCGTCCCAATATGCATAAAGGATAGGATTGCCATTAATTCGGTCGGTATAGACGGCCGAGGAAGTGAAAGTTCCGGAGACTTTTATGTCGCTTATGAGCTGATCGGAATCAGAGACGGGGTAAGGCACCCAGAGCTTTGCTTCCTGCCCTGTTCCGTGGGCGGAAAGGTCAAAGCTCATAGAAACCGTACCCGAGCAACCTGCGGGCCAGGTGGGAACAGGCAATAAAACAGACCAGATCAGCATGACCAAAACGGAGAAAAAAATTCTTTTCATAGGTCTCCAATGTTAGGGCGAATTTGGGTCAACTTTAAGGGGGCAGCGTCGCACAGTCGCGGTCAATAACATAGGAAATTAGAATAAAGCAAATCGGAAAACTCGATGTAGATCACCCAGATCATCGACAGGAAAAGAAGCATCCTGAACGAGGTCATTTCGGACTATGTTGTGACTGCCAGTTCTTCAACTGGGAAGGCTCCTACGCAGCCGAGAAGAAATTCCCTCCCACGCCACAGGGCGGCATACATCGAACTGAGTGCTGCGATAATCGGAATCTTCGTGAACAAAAAGACAAAGGTTGCTTACTAGTTCGAATATCAAACTCTCCCCCGTCCATGGTCCAGTTCCCTTTTCTTTATGACAGAGGACCGGATCAAACCAATTAACATACCGCATAAATCCGCATTTGAATGTCTGAGGCGACTTGGGGTAGGCTCAGACCCATTGTTGGGCGACCTCCTATCGGGCCGGAGTCGCCGGATTCCGCGCAATGAAAGAATCGGAACTCCTCCAAATCCCGACTATATCGAGCTATTGAGGAAATCAAAGGGGCGCAGGCTCCTTCGACGACTGTCCCGCAGTGAGTTCAGTGAAGGGAAAAGGGTGCTCGCGGCACTTACGACATAGCTGATGTTTTGTTGAGCGGAGAATACGCCCCGTGTTATATTCGTGTAATGTTGCGATTAATGGGTTGCAAAAGGCTAAATGTCTTCTTTTTCATCAACCGGCGGGCACGGTTCTCTGGTTTGAATCGATGAAGGATAGCGCTCTAAATATTCTCGTCGTGGACGACGAATTAAACATACGCAAGACGTTGTCGATGTGCCTTGAAGCGGGCGGGCACAGGGTCGTGGCCGTAAGTAATTTCGAAGACGCGGTTACTGAAGCGACGAGAAAATCCTTTGACCTCGCCTTTGTAGACCTCCGACTGGGGACCGCAAGCGGGCTCGATCTGATACCCGCCCTGCTGGCCGCTACTCCCTGGCTCAAAATCGTTGTAATTACGGCCTATGCTTCCATCGAATCGACCGTTGAAGCAATGAGGCGGGGTGCCGCGGATTATCTTCCCAAGCCGTTTACCCCCGCACAGGTGGAACTGGCAACCCGCAAGGTCGTCGAAGTTCGTTCCCTGGAAGAAAAGATTGCCGTCCTGCAGGAGGACGTTAGCAGGGCTCATCCCGAGGCCGACTTCTCAACGAGGAGTCATGTCATGCAGCGGGCGGTGAACTTCGCCCGGCAGGTTGCACCCACGGACTCGACAATTCTCCTCCGCGGGGAAAGCGGAACCGGGAAAACCCTGTTTGCGCGTGCGATTCACTCATGGAGCAGGCGGGCCGGAAGGCCTATAGCCGTGGTGTCATGTCCTTCGCTTTCTCCTGAACTGCTTGAAAGCGAGTTGTTTGGGCACGTCAGGGGAGCATTCACGGGCGCGGTGCGTGAAAATCCGGGACGGATTGCCGCATGTGAGGGCGGGACGCTTTTCCTCGACGAGATCGGAGAACTGCCGTTGTCGCTCCAGCCCAAGCTACTGCGTTTTGTGCAGGACAGGGAATACGAGCGCATCGGCGATCATACGACCAGAAAGGCCGAAGTCAGAATCATTGCGGCTACGAATGCAGACCTGGAAAAGCATGTAAAAGAGGGCCTGTTCCGACAGGATCTTTTCTACAGATTAAACGTTTTTGAGGTTCAACTCCCACCGCTCAGGGAACGTCCCGAGGATATCGTCCCCATGGCGGAGCGGTTTCTCTCCTTCTTTGGCAGGCAACGCCACCATGTTTTCCTGGGGTTCAGCGACGAGGCGCTCGAAGCGCTCAGACGATATTCATGGCCCGGGAACATACGTGAACTGCACAATGCTGTAGAACGGGCGGCGATTCTCTGCCCGGGAGACCGTGTGGGAATCGAGTATCTGCCGCAGAACATAGCGGCTCCCGCTGCTGCTCCGTGTATTGGAGATCCCGTTAGCATCGATATTCTGGAAGAGCTGCACATCCGCCGGATTCTCGCTTCCGCCAGATCGCTGCAGGAAGCTGCAGAAACACTGGGCATCGACCAGGCAACCCTCTGGAGGCGGCGGAAAAAATACGGAATCTGAGCTCCCGCATAATCCTTAGTCGGCTCTTCTTTACGAACATTGCAAAGCGCAAGGTTCCCGATTATGAGGCATTGCATTCTGCAAGGCGAGCATTGTAGCGGAACCAGTGCTCCATAACCTGCCTGAAGAACACTCTCAACAGCCGGTCAGTTAAGATCTTCCTGTCCACCGCTTCCCAAAACATTGCAAATTGCAATTCCTCGTGATGCCAGTCCGGTAACCATCTCAGATCATAAATATCTTAGTGTCTTGAAATATGTATAAATTCCGATAGATAGAAATTATGAACAATGCGGCACGCGAATTGCCTTAGCCAAAGACCGCAAAGGAGGTAACGAAAGATGCTTGGTATCCGTGAAAAACTCTCTTTGGGGTTTGGCGGCCTGCTGCTCATTATTATTGTCATCGGCATTAACAGCATTACTCAGCTTACCACCCTTGGGCATTCCATAGACGTTATCCTGAGAGAAAATTACAGGAGCGTGATTGCCGGCGACCAGATGAAGGAAAGTCTCGAAAGAATGGACAGTGGCGCGCTCATTACACTCCTGGGCGACACGGGACAGGGTATGCGCCTCGTTTCAGTGAACGAAGCTCTCTTCAATGCGGCACTCGATGCCGAGTTGGACAACATCACCCTCCCCGGCGAAAAGGAGAAGGCGGAAGAAATCCGGGTTCTTTTCTCCAGGTACAGGGCGGCGCTTCACGAAGTGACCGATTTGACACTTGCGGATGAAAGCAGAAGACAGGCTTATTTCGTGAGACTCTTGCCACTTTTCAACCAGATCAAAGCCTCGGCTGAAGAGATCCTTCACATGAACCAGCAGAATATGATGGAGGCGAACGCAAACGCGAGGAGAACGGCAGGATGGTCGAAGCAGTATATGTATATCCTGCTGATCAGCGGAGGCATAGTAGCCGTGCTGTTCATTCTGTTTACCGGAAGATGGATACTCCTGCCCATCAATCGGCTCATCCGCTCCACGGACGAAATCAGTCGCGGAAATCTGGATCTCGTGGTTCAAACCTATTCGCAAGACGAAATAGGGCGTCTATCCACCGCCTTCAATGAGATGGCCTCAAGTCTGCGGCAGTTCCGGAGGAGTGAACAGACCAGGATGGAACTGATCCAGCGTTCGACACGACACGTATTCAACAGCCTCCCGGACGCGGTAGCCATACTGGACCCGGATGGGCGTGTGGAGGTGTCGACTCAGACTGCTTCCGAATTCTTTGGGCTCAGGGCAGAGGTCGGCATCAGGGATGTCCCCTTTGAGTGGCCGAACGAGCTTTTCAGGGAGGCCCTGGCGAGCAGACGCCCGGTCGAGCCTCTCGGGCGCAAAGCAATAATTCAGCAATTCATCAAGGGGGAGGAACATTTCTTTCGTCCGGGGGCGGTGCCTATCCTCGACCAGGAGAAGAACCCGACGGGAGTCATTTTGATCCTGAAAGACATAACCGTCCAGTTGCAGCAAAACGAACTGAAAGGTGGGGTCATTTCAACCGTTTCTCACCAGTTGAAAACGCCCCTTACTGCTCTCCGAATGGCGGTCTATCTTCTTCTTGAGGAAAAGGTGGGGCAACTGACACCCAAACAACGCGAACTGCTGACCGCGGCCAGAGATGAGAGCGATCGTCTCAGTTCAATATTGACCAGCCTCCTGGACATCAGCCGCATTGAGTTGGGAAAAGTGCAGATGGACTTTTTGCCCGTATCTCCTCATGCAATTGTGCTCGAGCAGGTGGAGGCAGCCCGGAGTGTGGCGCATGATCGCCGAATAGATGTGAGGATGAGTGTGCCCCATAATATTCCGGAAGTGATTGCAGATCCGTCGCGTATCGGCCACGTCCTGGCGAATCTTCTCTCCAATGCCCTCAAATACACCTCCCCGGGCGGCAAGATTACTATTTCAGTGGAGCCTCGCGGCGATATGGTCAGCTTCGCGATCTCGGACACTGGGGAAGGGATGGATTCAGAATACCTGGACCGGATATTTGAACATTTTTATCGCGTACCGGGACAGCCGGAGGTAGCGGGGGAAGGGTTGGGACTGGCCATTGCAAAAGAAATCGTTGAAGCGCACGGAGGGACGATAGGCGTGGAGAGTGAAAAAGGTAGAGGGAGCACTTTTACTTTTTCACTGAGAAAGGCCGAGACAGCAGCCGGGAAGGCCGGACGGAAGTGATGAGGGTTCCCGAAGCGATTTTTCCGTGCCGAAGGAGATTTTTCTAAAGTGAAGAAAACAAGCGAAAGAAAAGATGCAGCGTATCTGCTTGTCGGTTTTGCGTTGGCGGCTGTTCTGGGACTGAGCGTATGGGGAATAGTTCACTACAGGAACGGTAACTGGCTGACAACTAACTATGAGAAGGCACTCAAAGAAACCGAACTGGTAAGCTCGATGAAAACCAACCTGCTTGCATCTGCTGAAGCTGAAAAGAGTTCCGTCATGGCGGATACGGATGAGGACTCTCAGGCTTTTGCAGAGCAGTCGAAGAAAGCTGCGGATGCGGTCGATCGAGCGCGGCGGGAGATGTCGGCGTTGCTGAAAGCGGGGAACAGTCGGCCGGAAATGAATGCATTTGAACAGTTCAACAGCTGCTGGGAAAAACTCCGCGAAGTGGATGGGGAAATTCTTCCTCTAGCGGTGCAGAATACGAACCTGAAAGCCATGAGGCTTTCGTTCGTGCCGGCGGGTGAAGCAATAAAAGGAATGGAAGCGGCGTTGAACCAGTTGATGAATGCGAGCGGTTCGCTGCCCGTAGCCCTCCAGATAACGCGGCTCTGTTCTGTAGCTGAGGTGAATGCACTCAACATCTATTTGCTGCAGGCCCCACACATTGCAGAGACTGCGGATGCCGAGATGGACAGGATCGAAGCGTCTATGAAGCAGTATGATGAGCAGGTAAACGGTGCACTTGAGGACCTCAGGTCGTTAGTGGACGAAGGGGGCAGGGCTTTGCTCAGCAAAGCCGAGGCTTCCTATGAGGAGTTCAGGAAGATAAATGCGCAGATAATCGACCTTTCGCGGAAAAACAGCAACATTCGGTCATTTGCCATATCCCTTGGCAGGAAGAGAAACGCGACCGCACAGTGCCTGGATGCTCTTTCGGGCCTGGAGAAAGCTGTGCAGGAGAGCATTACGTTCAAGGCAACACGATAATTCATACAAAAGCTGTGCTCGAACTGCTCTTTGGCGAGCAGAAACTGGAAAGGGTTCTCATGTCTTTGTCATCCTCAGTACCTGAAGATACCTGCCGCGTCACTGAAGAAGCGAGTGCTGCAGGCTCGTTGGGTACATCCGCTGCTGCTGATAAACCGGCGATTAACTCAAATCTCAGGAAAACCTTGGCTCTCGCTTTCGGCGCGCTTGGTGTTGTCTACGGGGACATCGGCACCAGCCCGCTTTATGCGATCAAGGAATGCTTTCATGGGATGCACGCAATAGCTGTAAATTTTCAAAATGTCATAGGGGTGCTCTCGCTCGTTTTCTGGTCGCTCACTATGGTGGTATCCATAAAGTATGTCGGGTTCATTCTGCGCGCGGACAATAAAGGTGAGGGCGGTATCTATGCCCTCCTGGCGCTTGTGCCGATGGGAGCGAAGAAGTCCGCGAACAGGCTCAATGCCTGGATTATTCTGGCAGGGATATTTGGGGCCGCGTTGCTTTACGGGGATGGAGTGATCACTCCGGCAATATCGGTCCTGTCTGCGATCGAGGGCCTGGAGGTCGCGACAACAGCGGCGGCACCGGCGGTCATTCCTTTGACTTGCATCGTCCTCTTATTGTTGTTTTCGGTTCAACGGTTCGGTACTGCAAGCGTTGGCAAATTGTTCGGGCCGATAGTTCTAATATGGTTCGGAGTTATCGGAGTGCTGGGCTTAACCGAGGTTCTAAATAATCCGCAAATACTCATGGCGGTTAATCCGATTCATGCAATTGAGTTTTTCCTTGTGAACAAGCTGCACGGGATGGTCGTACTGGGTTCCGTCGTCCTTTGCATAACAGGCGGTGAAGCCCTCTACGCCGATCTCGGGCACTTCGGAAGTAAAGCAATAAGAATATCGTGGCTCTCGATAGCCTTCCCCGCCCTGCTTCTTAATTACTTTGGACAAGGTGCTCTGCTCCTGGGGAACCCGGAGCTTGCCTCAAACCCTTTTTACGGTCTGGTGCCTCGGTCAATCCTGTTCCCGATGGTCGCTCTTTCAACAGTTGCCACAGTGATAGCCTCGCAGGCCATGATTTCCGGGGTCTTCTCGCTCACACAGCAGGCTGTACAACTGGGATTTCTTCCGCGCGTGCGCATTGTTCACACTTCGAGCGAGACCCGGGGACAGATCTATGTTCCGCACGTTTGTTGGGCTCTCATGTTCGCCTGCATCGGGCTGGTTCTGGTCTTCCGGGATTCCAGCAGACTTGCCGGAGCCTACGGAATTGCAGTTACGGCCACCATGGGAATTACATCCATACTCTATTTCTTCCTCATAGTGCGGGGATGGAAGTGGGGGCTATGGAAGGCCGTCCCTCTCGTTGCCCTCTTCCTTGCTTTCGACCTTGCCTTCTTTGGAGCAAATCTCCTGAAACTCTTCGATGGCGGCTGGTTTACCATCGCAATTGCGATCTGCATTACGATAGCCATGATCACCTGGCGGGATGGCCGAGCAGCCCTTGCCCGAAGAATGCTTCAGACGCGGATGATGATCGAGGAATTCGTAAAAGACGTCTCCTGTCAGCTGCCGCATCGAGTACCCGGGACGGCGGTTTTCCTGACCGTGTCCTCGGAGGTGACCCCTCTGGCTTTGCTCCATTTCTATAAGCATGCTCATGTTCTTCATGAAAAAGTCTTGCTGCTTTCCATAAAGTCGGTTGAGGAGCCCGTTATTCCCGGAAAAGAAAGGCTGCAAGTCGATGAGCTTGGGTGCGGTTTCTATCGCCTTGTTGCGTCATACGGATTCATGGAGAGACCAGATGTGCCGGAGATCATGCGTATTGCCTCAGGAAGCGGCTTAACGGCCGACCCATGTGCGACAACGTTCTTCCTCGGAAGGGAGACACTGCTCACGAGTGGTGAATCCGGGATGATGCTCTGGCGCAAGAATTTCTTTGCCGCAATGTCGAGGAATGCCCAAAGTGCCATGGCCTACTTCAATATTCCTGTGGATCGCGTAGTTGAACTCGGTATCCAGGTGGCCTTCTGATTTAACTCTTCAAATTGTAATGCTGCATATGAACAACAGGTCCCGTGGCAAGCGATTCGGACACTATCGCCATGGGACCTGTTCCTCCGCCGGCTGAGAGAGCATGCCTCGGGCCTCGCCTTCCGCGTAATTGACAACTCCCCTTGCCCTTATGTATGTTCGAACCAACGGACACGAGCAGCGGCGCATCCTGATGAGGTTTGTTACAAGGGGATGGACGCTGGGCACGATGAAGCTTGCCCAGCCTGCCGCCCCTGCCGTTTGCTCTATTGAATTTTCATGTGAGAGGCGGACAGAATATGAAGGTCAATGAAGTTCGTTCAAGGCTGCGGGAACTTGGAAACGAGGAGCACGCAAAGGGCCTGCAAAGATTCTTCAAGACGGGTCCCGGACAGTATGGAGAGGGAGACATCTTCATAGGGATTCGTGTGCCCGAAATGAGAAAAGTATTGAAGGAGTGCAGGGACCTGCCGGCCATGGAAGCGCTTCCTCTGCTGAGATCGCCCATTCACGAGGAAAGACTGTTGGCGCTCCTCATTTTTGTCAGGGATTTCGGCAAAGGGGATGAATCCACCCGACGGCAAATCTATGACCTGTACCTGGGGAACAGAAAGTATATCAATAACTGGGATCTCGTGGATCTGTCCGCGCCCAATATTGTCGGTATGTTCCTGGCCGAGCGGGATAAAACGCCTCTCTATGAGCTGGCTGAATCGGAAGTCCTCTGGGACCGCAGAATAGCCGTGCTGGCAACATTCTACTTCATAAAATGCGGGGAGTTTTCAACTTCTTTTGAAATCACGGAAATGTTGCTGGCGGATAAGGAAGACTTGATTCACAAGGCAACGGGGTGGATGCTTCGCGAGATCGGGAAGCGTGAGGAAGGAGCTGAAAAGGCGTTTTTGAATAAACACTGCCGCGTGATGCCGAGGACAATGCTGCGGTATGCGATAGAGAGGTTCCCGGAGCCCGAACGCAGGATGTACCTCAAGGGTACGGTTGACCTGAGGGAATCTGTTCACGCTTCGTGATATGAATGCATGAAATCGGGATAAGATCAAAAACCCTGACGAGCGGTATGCCCGCCAGGGTTTTTTGACTCTGCATTTTGAATATTGATGCGCAGTCCCTGTTGGCAACCGGTCTAGTACGTAAGATCTACCTGCTTGCCAACCTGTTCGACCGGCTTGATCCCCAACTTTGCCATTTCTTCTTTTGCCGGCTTGCTTGCGGTCCCGGTCAGCCACATTTCGTATTTCTTGAGCTTCGGGTTCATAGCCTTGTATGAAAGCATCGCGTCGGAAACTGCCTCAAGTGCGCTTTCCGTTTTGATGGTATCATCGAGAGGCATGGGAATTATTACGGTTCCATTGGATGCCCGTGCAAAGACGATAAGTCCGTAAGCGGTAATTTCCTCAATTGGAGCCACCTTCTTCTGGTAGTCTCTCATCGTTTCGGCCACGTACTGAAAGTAGAAGGCGGTCTCTTCATCTTCTGCGGGGAGGATATAGCGTATGAATGCATCACGTCCTTTGGCCCCGGACAAAGTTTCCAGCGCATTTACGATGACCGTTTCATGAGTGGGCGTGTAGCCGGGAGCGTCGAGAAAGCGATTGGCCAGGTCCTCGGAAATTCCCATTGCCGTCAGCTTCTCGGTATTTACCTGACGCAGCTTCTGCGGCGGATATTCTGCGAGGTAATCGTTCAACTGCTGAGCCGTGGAGGTCATGGACACCGCGGTCACAGCGGGTCCGCCCACCGGCGTCAGTGCCGCCGAGACGGTCAGCGACCCCAGGGTGGCTGCCCAGGCCATGCCGTTCATTTCTTTCTGGAGCGCTTTGTTGCTGGTGTAGACATCCACTCCGAGCTTGTTGGCGAGCATTCTCTTGACCGAGGACACGGCAAGAAGCTGTTCCACTTTGCTGTCCTCGCTCGGATTTGCCTTCTTTGTGACGGCTGTATTCACGTTCATGAAGAGCGCGGCAATGCCTTTGGGAACGCCGCTTACAGTATCGACGGGGTCGGTAACCAGGTTGCGGCCGAATTCGATCGGCTGCATGGCAGCGGCCTTGATTCCGCCGAGGTAGGCTTCACCCTTCTTCGCTTCCTGCAGGGATGCAATAGCGCCGATTTCGCGGATCATTCTGCGGAGGGCGAAATCACCCGTTACTTCGAAAACGCCATAATCGGAATCCACGGTATAAATATGCATATACCCGGAGGAGATCACCCTGTCCCTTACCTTGAAATGCGGACCGGAAAGCAGTTCGGGCGGAAGAAGGTCTTTTGCTTCATAGGTTTTCGGCTGCTCGAACTGGACGGCGGGCGCGGCAGAAGCAATTGAAAACGGGACCAGAGCCGATGCCAGAACCGCGGTGAGCAGAAGGGCCTTCAAAGAGTTTTTGGGGCAAGATGCTTTGAACATGGACTTCCTTTCGGGTGTGGGGCTAATGGAGATGCTGTGATAAACACAGAGTCGATACAAACCGATTGGCGGCCCTGAGTGCGACTGGTGGTCCGAACGTCCTGGTCCCGGGAAGCACTTGGGTAGCTTGAGAGAGTGATTCCCTCACCTGTGTGCCCGATTCGCCGTCGAGCCTGCAAGACCGGTCGATTTCTCGATGGAACTCGCACCGTGAGTATATTCGGACTATCTTTGTCATCTCTTAAGAGATTTCGTCATCAGGGACTTCTGCTTATGTGTTGTACTATTCACTGCTCCAAGTGCGTGTTACGATTGCCCGAAGGGCGAATGTAAGAGTCTGCTCGGCAGGTGCGAAAAGGGATATCAGGGCGCCCGCGTGGCCTTTCTTGTCAGGTTCAAATTGAAGTATTTGATTTTCAAATATAATATGTATTCCTTTCAGACTTGATCGGCAGACATTTTAGAGCGGCATCTGGAAGATATGAAAGGAAATTGAGCATGCGCATCGTAATGGGGCAAATCGATCCCTTTATCGGTGATTTTGAGGGCAATGCCGGCAAAATGTGCGATTTCATAGCCAAGGCTAAGAAAAGCAACGCCGACCTCATAGTTTTTCCGGAGATGGCGATCATCGGTTATCCCCCGCGGGACCTCCTGGACAAGCGCGGGTTCGTTGCGGACAGTATCAGATACTGGGAACGTATCAGAGCTGCAAGTACCGGCATAGGTGTGATCTTCGGAGCGGTGTCATTCAACGAGGGAAGCGGAAAACCCTACCATAATGCGGCACTGTTCTATGAAGACGGAAAGCTGATCGCTTCCGCGAATAAAATGCTGCTGCCCTCCTATGACGTTTTCGATGAAGAGCGGTATTTCGAGCCCGGAAAAGCTCCGGTGTGGGTCGAATTTCGCGGAAAGAGAATCGGGCTTACGGTGTGCGAGGATATCTGGAATGTTACCGACTACCTGCCGCGTCCGCTCTACCATTGCGATCCCGTATGTGAGTTGCAAAAAGCCTCTATCGACCTTCTCATCAATATTTCGGCTTCACCTTACCATGTGGGAAAAGTTGCGCGGGCAAGCCGGCTTCTGCAGGGGCAGGCGAAGAACTCCGGAGCCAAGGTGATATATGTGAATCAGGTCGGCGGCAATGACGAATTGATCTTCCAGGGCCACAGCATGGTCTGGGACGAATCCGGCAATCTGGTGGCGCGCGGAGCCGATTTTGCGGAGGACTTTATCGTATATGAAACAGAGGATCCCGGTGAACCGCTCCAGGCAAAAGAGAGCGATGCTGCGGGCGAAGTCATTGGCGCACTGACCCTCGGATTGCGGGATTACGCCCGCAAGTGTTCGTTTAAACAGGCCGTGGTGGGCTTGAGCGGCGGTATCGATTCCGCTCTTACAGTCTGCCTTGCTGTGCTTGCATTAGGT
>JAEZHY010000274.1 GCA_023416335.1 Pseudomonadota bacterium
GTCTGGATATCATCGGGGGCGAGCGGGATTCCCAGAGGGCAGCCGTCAACGACGGCGCCGAGCGCGGGGCCATGGGATTCCCCCCAGGTTGTGACTCTGAAAAGACGGCCAAAAGTGTTTCCTGCCAAGCAGACTCTCCATTCAGTGTTTATTGTTAGGGAAACGTGTTGTGCCGATTACTGTGATGAAAAGTTTTCATATTATATTATAATTAAAGGAGCACGAGGCAGACTAATTTCCTTTCTAATCCAGTCCGGAGGCATGGGGATGAGCGACTATCATCCTGATTACAGGGAGGATTTGGAGAATCAGGTTGAAGAGGAACTTGAACGGCCCGCTATGTACAAGGTTCTGCTTCATAATGACGACTATACCACGATGGAGTTCGTAGTCGAAGTCCTCCAGAGAATTTTTTATAAGCCGATCGCTGAAGCCACCCGCATAATGTTGCTCGTTCACAAGACCGGGTTTGGCGTATGCGGCATTTTCACTGAAGATGTGGCTGAGACTAAAGTAGAGATCGTGCATCATCTGGCGAGGAAGAGTGGATTCCCCCTGAGGTGCAGCATGGAAGAAGCATAGAGATGATCAACAGAGAGCTTGAACTGACATTCGCGGCAGCCATAAAGGAAGCCAAACAGCGCAGGCACGAGTTCTTCACGCTTGAGCATATCCTGTACGCCATCGTCCACGACGTAACGGGACGGCGTATTCTATATCATTGTGGGGCTGATCTCGAGAAGTTGAAATCGCGCCTGGAGAAGTATTTCGAAGAGCGCTCGGAAAAACTGCCGGAGGGCGTTGAGCAGGACCCGATCCAGACCCTTGCCGTCCAGCGGGTACTCCAGCGGGCGCTCATGCATGTGCAGGGAGCGGAAAAGAAGGAAGTGGACGCCGGGGACATCCTTGCGGCGATGTTCTATGAAGAGAATTCCTATGCGGTTTATTTTCTGAAATCGCAGGGAGTGACGCGTCTCGATGTGTTGAGTTACATTTCGCACGGGATTTCAAAGGTTGCGGAGCCTGACGATACGGACTTTCAGACTCTTTCCCCGCAGGAGGGCAGGGAAAAGAAAACGTCCGCCCTGGAAAGCTTCACGGTCAATCTGATCGAGAAGGCGGCCAAGGGACATATCGATCCGCTGATCGGCCGGGACGAAGAGATTCTGCGGACGCTCCAGATTCTTGGGAGAAGAAGCAAGAACAACCCAATTTTCGTCGGAGATCCCGGTGTAGGTAAGACTGCAATCGCTGAGGGACTGGCGCTCAAGATTTACAAACGGGAGGTCCCCCCGGCATTTTTCAATGTCGAGATATTTGCCCTCGATATGGGAGCGCTCCTGGCCGGAACGAAGTTCAGAGGCGATTTTGAAGCCCGCTTGAAAGGCGTAATTCAGGAAATAAAGAAGAAAAAGGGCGCAATACTCTTTATAGACGAAATTCATACGGTAGTCGGCGCGGGCGCAACGAGTGGCGGATCGATGGACGCTTCGAACATTTTGAAACCGGTCCTGGTTGCCGGCGGCGTCCGATGCATCGGTTCCACGACCTATGAGGAGTACAAGAACCATTTCGAAAAGGACCGTGCCCTGAGCCGCCGTTTCCAGAAGGTGGAGATTCGGGAGCCCTCCGTTGACGAGACATATCGCATTCTCCTGGGCCTCAGGCCGTACTACGAGGAGCATCACGGGGTAAGGTACACCGATTCGGCCCTCAAGGCGGCGGCAGACCTGGCGGGGCGGTATATCAACGACAGGTATCTGCCGGACAAGGCGATCGACGTCATCGACGAAACGGGCGCGAGCCTACGGCTCAAGAAAGACAAACGTGTTCGCAGGATCGTCGGGATCAAGGACATCGAGCAGGTTGTAGCGAGAATCGCCAAGATTCCGCCCCGCAGTGTGTCCTCATCCGATCAGCTGCGGCTCCAGAACCTGGATGAGGAACTCAAAGGCCAGGTATTCGGGCAGAATCTTGCAATTGAGATGCTTGTCAAGGCAATCAAGCGGTCCCGCGCAGGACTGCGGACCCCGGAAAAGCCCGTCGGTTCTTTCCTCCTGATCGGCCCGACCGGCGTTGGAAAAACCGAAGTTGCCAAGCAATTGGCCCGTATCCTGGGTGTGAATTTCCTGCGCTTCGATATGAGCGAGTACATGGAAAAACATACGGTCTCTCGCCTTGTGGGAGCGCCTCCGGGATACATCGGGTTCGACCAGGGCGGCCTTCTTACCGATGCAATCCGCAAACAGCCGTATACGGTGCTGTTGATGGACGAAATCGAAAAGGCGCACCCCGACCTGTTCAGCATTCTGCTTCAGGTTATGGACCATGCGACGTTGACGGACAACAACGGGAAGAAGGCGGACTTCCGCAATGCGATCCTGCTTATGACCTCGAACGCCGGAGCGCGTGAGATGCATGCGCCGGCGATCGGATTTGGCGGCAAAGAGGCCGACAACAGGGTCGCAAAAGGTATGAAAGCTGTGGAAAACCTTTTCAGCCCTGAGTTTCGGAACCGCCTGGACGGAATTATTCCGTTTAACGGTCTCAGTATAGAGATCATGGAACAAATCGTTGACAAATTCATCGTCGAAGTGGAAGAGCAACTTGCTGAGAAGGGCATCCGCTTCGATTTGAGCCCCGGTGCCAGAACGTGGCTTGCCGAATCCGGATACGATTCGAACTTCGGGGCACGGCCGCTTGCCCGGTTCATTCAGGCCGAAGTCAAAGACATCCTCGCCGACGAGATTCTTTTCGGTAGACTGACTCGGGGTGGACGCGTCAGAATTTCCCGGCCCGATGAGACTCCGGAAGAACTGGAAGGCGTGCTCAGAACGGAAAATCTGATTTTTGAATTTCCGGACAAAATTGTTGCGAGCCATGAGGAGGAAGTGGCGCCTGAGCAGACCAGTTAAAGCAGATGCCGGTTTTTCGATTAAATGATGAGCTGATATTTCCTCACCCATCCTATGCCGACCCCGGCGGCCTCCTCGCCGTCGGAGGAGATCTTTCGCCGGGTCGGCTGCTTCTTGCCTACGCTCAGGGAATTTTTCCGTGGTATTCGGACGTTAATCCGATTCTGTGGTGGTCCCCCGATCCCAGGCTCGTTCTTTTCCCTGACGAGCTGAAAGTCTCCAAAAGCCTCAAACGGGTCATAAACAAAAAGATCTTTTCGGTAACGATCGATAGAGCCTTTCCTGAAGTGATTCGTGCCTGCGCTGAGGTGCGCACTGAAACGGGCCAGGAAACCTGGATCAACGAAGATATGATCGCCGCTTATTTGCGCCTGTATCGGCTTGGGTATGCTCATTCCGTTGAGTGCTGGTATTCCGGAAGCCTGGCCGGGGGCCTGTATGGAGTTGCCATGGGAAAGGCCTTCTTCGGCGAATCCATGTTTATGCGCAAGACCGATGCATCGAAAGTCGCTCTAGTTCATCTGGTTGATGTTGCAAGGGAGGCGGGATTGGAGTTCATCGATTGCCAGACGACCACATCGCATCTCATGAGTCTCGGAGCCAGGGAGATCCCCAGGAAGGAGTTTCTTGCACTGCTTGGCAAAGCACTTGAAGGGGATTGGTCGAAGGAAATCGCCAAAAACGAGGGGAACGGCCTGGAAGGAAAGCCGGAACGATTTTCCCCGCAGCACCGAGGGCGCCCATGATTGAAAAGGTCATTATTGTGGGTGCGGCGGGGCGCGACTTCCACAATTTCAATGTCTATTTCCGGGGCAACCCTCGTTACCGGGTAATTGCCTTTACTGCGGCCCAGATCCCGAATATCGACGGGCGAATATATCCGCCCGAGCTTGCAGGGGAACTCTATCCCGAGGGGATTCCGATCTACCCGGAAGAACAGATGGCCGGTCTTATCCGGCAACATCGGATCGACCTCGTGGCCTTTTCGTACAGCGACGTCTCTTATGCGGAGGTCATGCATAAATCGGCGATTGCAATGGCCGAAGGCGCCGATTTCATCCTGCTGGGCGCTACCTACACCATGCTCAAGTCCCGCAAGCCGGTGATCGCGGTGTGCGCCGTCCGGACCGGCTGCGGAAAGTCCCAGACCACGCGCAAGGTGAGCAAGATTCTTCAGGACCTGGGGAAGAAAGTCGTAGTAGTCCGTCATCCAATGCCCTACGGCGACCTGCGGAGGCAGATCGTTCAACGCCTTTCCTCCTACGAGGACTTCGAAGTAAACAAATGTACGATCGAGGAACGCGAGGAATATGAACCACTGATAGAGAAAGGGACGGTGGTCTACGCCGGCATAGACTACGGACAAATTCTCGAAAGAGCGGAAGCCGAAGCGGACGTGATCATATGGGACGGCGGCAACAACGACACGCCGTTCTATTTTCCTGATATCCATATCGTGGTGTTCGATCCGCACCGGGCCGGACATGAGCTGCTCTATTACCCGGGTGAGACGAACATGATCATGGCCGACGTAGCGGTCATCAACAAGGTGGATACGGCGCTCTGGGTCAACGTGGAACAGGTGAAGGCCAATATCGAGAAGAGCAATCCCGATGCCGTGCTCATCCTGGCGGAATCTCCCATAATCGTGGACAATCCCGAACGCATCCGGGGGCGCAGGGTGCTCGTGGTGGAGGACGGACCAACCCTCACGCATGGAGGAATGCCCTTCGGTGCCGCAACGATTGCGGCGAAGAACTCGGGGGCTTCCGAAATCATCGATCCGCGCCCGTTTGCCGTTGGCACTATTCTCGAAACCTTCGAGCGCTACCCCCAGATCGGCAACCTGCTGCCTTCAATGGGGTACTCGGAACAGCAGATACTCGATCTCGAAAAAACGATAAACCGAGCCGATTGCGACATGGTCGTTTTTTCAACCCCCGCCGATCTCACATGCCTGCTCGCAATCAACAAACCTGCACTCAGAATACGCTACGAATACAAGGACCACGGCCCTCCCTTCCTGGGGGATGTCATAGTGAAGAAACTCAGGGAAATTGGAGCCTTGTAAGAGTGAACCGCGGACAGTGAGTGAATTAGACACTGGGATACTGGTGCCATGCTGCAATACGATGATGACAAACCGCCGGTGCTCCTGATTGCCCTTGGAGGCAACGCACTGATCCGCAAGGGGCAGGTCGGTACCATCGACGAGCAATTCGCCAACCTGGCCGTGCCGGTCAGGCAGGTTGCGCATCTTTCAAAACGGTTCCGGATCGTGATTACCCACGGAAACGGACCGCAGGTCGGAAATCTTTTGCTTCAACAGGAAAGCTGTTCTCTGATTCCCCGTCTCCCTCTGGAGATCCTGGTTGCCCAGACGCAGGGACAAATCGGGTATATGATCGAATCCACCCTGGATAACGAGCTGATGGAGATGGAGGGTGAGCACGATCAGCCGATCATTACCGTGCTCACCTATATTCTTGTCGATGAGAACGATGAAGCATTCGGTAATCCCTCGAAGCCGATAGGTCCGGCTTTCTCACCGGACATGGCTTCAGAATTGCCTTATCCGACTATTCAAACGCCGAAGGGCATCAGGAGGGTTGTGGCTTCCCCCCGGCCGATCACGATAATAGAAAAACGTGAAATCAGGCGGCTTATAGAAAACGGATTCATCGTGATTGCATGCGGAGGGGGAGGTATTCCGGTGATAAGGCACGGTAGGGCCTTCCATGGAGTGGACGCCGTAATCGATAAAGACCTCGCGAGTGCAAAGCTGGCGGAAGAAATTGGAGCGGAAATCCTGGTAATGGCGACGGACGTACCCGGCGCGGCTCTCGGTTATGGAACTTCCGCCCCGAAATTCTTGGAAACGCTGAGTGTCCGGGATGCGGAGCAATATCTTGCCCGGGGCGAATTTCCCCCCGGTTCGATGGGACCGAAGATTGAGGCTGCGGTACGGTTCAAGGCATCCGGAGGCAAAAGAGCCGTAATTTGCTCCATCGATTCCATCGAGGAGGCCGTCTCCGGGAATTCGGGAACGGAGGTGTTATAGCCTGTCGGTCCTGACCGCCAGCTTCCTGTGCAGGTTTACTATGAAATCCTGCGTGTTCGTCAGGATCGACCGTGCTGTAAGCGATCCACGATCTGCGAGTTTGTTCACGGCAAATTCCGACATATCGACGGTGAAGAAGTAGACGGGGCGGATGATTCCGGTTTCCATGACCCTGAAAGAAGGGACCATGTTTCCCGTTGCGATCGAATGCAACTGCGTCGCCATCGCTACCACGGTTGTGGCCTTTCGGGCGAAAACGCGCATTGCGTCCTGCGCCTTATAGACATCTGCGATAACCTCCGGCAGGGGACCGTCATCGCGGATGGAACCTGCCAGTACAAAGGGAACTCCCCGGTTCACGGCCGATGCCATGATGCCGTCATTCACGATCCCCTTGCGGACTGCCGCTTCGATCGATCCCACTCCGCGAATCCTGTTTATTGCATCGAGATGCTTGTAATGTCCCATTGGAGCGTGCCGCTTGGTATAGATGTCCTGTCCGAGGGCCGTGCCGAAGAGCGATGCTTCGATATCGTGCGCGGCCAGGGCGTTTCCGGCCAGAATTGCGTGCACGTACCCTGCGTCGATGAGCCCGGAGAAGGCGTCCCTTGCGTCCTTGTCGAAGGCAACGGCAGGTCCGAGGACCCAGAGAATGAAGCCGTTGTCACGATCGTATTCGAGCAGCCGATAGAGTTCATCGTAGTCGAAAGAAAAGGACGTTTCACGGGATACCTGTGTGCGGAAGGCGAACTTTTCCGAGAAGCCTCTTTCCCACCCAAAAGCAGAGGCATGAACAAAGATTCCATCCTCACCGTTTTCGCGTCGGCCGCATGCCACCATCTCTCCCGGTTCCAGGCGGCGGAACTCCTTGACGGCGAGAGCGCCGCTTTCCTGCAGCACTACGACACAATCCATCCTGGATTCTGCGGCAAGGAGCCATTTGCCTCCAGCTACCTGGAAGTACTCGGGGTAGATCGAGGTAGCATGATATCCTTCGGGTGCCACGCCGGCGCGTTCCACCCTCTTGAAAACGGCAAGGGCCGCATCGTTCAGAGGGGGTTTTGTAAAATCGGGAGGAAGGAATTCGGGAAGAACGAAAGGTTGCATGTAAAAGACCGTCCTGTTACCGGATAGGCTTTTCCCGGTGCTTCGCCTCCTTGTAAAAGTTCAGGAAATAATCGAAAGCCGAGACGTAGCCCAGGAGGAGAGAGGCCCAAAGGAAAATGGTACCGATCAGATCGAGGGTTGTCTGCACCTGGGGGATCGCTGGGAGGAGAAATATGAATGCCAGAGTCTGGGAAACCATTTTATTCTTCCCCATACGGCTGGCGTTGATGATCAACCCATGAGCCGCGGCAATCGAGCGAAGACCGGTTATTGTAATTTCCCGCCCGATAATCAGAAAGACGAGCCATGCCTCCACCTTTGCATGCGGAATCAGCATTATCAGCACGGCTGACGTCAGGAGCTTATCGGCAAGCGGATCGAGCAGCTTTCCGATAGAAGTTACCGTGTTCCGGCGCCTTGCCAGCAGACCGTCGAAATAATCGGTAAGCGAAGCCAGCACATAGACCAGAAAAGCGAGATTTCGCAAAAGGTCGGAGGACGGCGGTATGAGGAGGACCACTATTACCGGAATTACGGCCATCCTCAGGTAAGTCAGAACGTTGGGCAAGGTGGTGAGGCTTTGCCGGGAAAGGTCGCTTCGGTTCAATGCAAGCATAAGGTCAGACTTCCATAAGGTTTTTTCTCCACACCCCCACTTCAATTAGTAACGGTAGCGGTTGTAAAAGTCCATAACTCTCTTAACATAAATTTGAGTTTCATCAAACGGTGGAATTCCACCGTGCTTCTGCACTGCTTCAGGACCGGCATTATAAGCGGCCAGAGCCAGCTGTAAACTCCCAAAACGATCCAGCATCATTTTGAGGTATCGTGCTCCGCCGTCGATGTTCTGAAGCGGATCGAACGGGTTCATAACGCCCAGGTCGCGCGAGGTGCCCGGCATGAGCTGCATCAGTCCCATTGCTCCCTTCGGCGAAACTGCCTGAGGATTAAATCCGGATTCCGCTCGAATTACAGCTTTTACAAGATTGCAATCCAGACCGTACATTTTGCATGTCAGCTTGATATGCGGCTCGTAAGTTGCCGAACCCGCAATGTCGGCAGAGAAAAAAGGCCGCTGCTGGTAATATCGATACGAGGGATAGGTCGGGAAAAATTTCTGAAAATTCGCCTGGTTGAGAGGAGGCAACGCAACAGGAGTGGACTGTGACGCAGTCGGCGCATTGGTAAAATGTATGACGCCGTCCTTGTCCACGTATCTGAAGATTTCTGCATTCGAAGACGCCGGGTAAAGAATTGCCAATAGTGTAAGTAATTGAAGTATAACACAATATTCGGCAAGTCTTGCCAGGTGCTTCATAGGACCCCTCCTTGCATCAACTGCACGGCTTGCTTTCGTTCTATTTTTCTACTTTTTTCCAATCTTGCAAGAACTTTTCTATCCCTATATCCGTCAGGGGATGTCGAGCAAGCTGTTCGATTACTTTATACGGAATTGTAGCAATATCCGCGCCTAAACTTGCAGCTGTGAGAACATGAACCGGATTTCTTATACTTGCAACTATCACTTCCGTCTCGAAAAGATAATTCGAAAAGATTTCGAGGATTTGACGAACCAGTTCCATCCCTTCCTGGGATATGTCGTCGAGTCTTCCAACAAACGGACTGATATAGGTGGCCCCGGCTTTTGCCGCCAGAAGGGCCTGCAGGGGAGAAAATACGAGAGTTACGTTGGTATGTATGCCTTCCTGCGTCAGTGTTTTAACAGCCTTGAGCCCGACCGTGGTCATGGGAATCTTTACCACGACATTGGGATCGATTCCGGCAAGCTCCCTGGCCTCACCCAGCATTCCGTCCAGATCGCAGCAGACCCCTTCCGCGCTTACCGGTCCCTGAACGATTTCACAGATCTCTTTGATATGTTTCTTGAATGCATCGCGATTCGCGATCCCTTCCTTTGCAATCAGACTGGGATTGGTGGTTACGCCGTCCAGGACTCCAAGTGCATATGCATCTTTAATTTCGTCAAGATTTGCCGTATCGATAAAGAATTTCATCAAGGCACTCCCGGTTAAGTAAATCGAAAATCTATCGTTTGTGTTCCTTCAGGTATTTGTCGTAACATTCCTCGCTGCAGAAATGCATGACCTTGCCGTTTACGACCCCTTTGACCCCCTTTTGCATCATGAAGTAGGAACCGCATTGCGGGTCGCGAATCATTTCGGTTTCGCCCTGTGGAGCAGGCGATCTCTCTTCTCGCTGAGTGGTTGGTGCAAAAAGCGATTTTCCGATCTTTTTGACAAGAAAATATGCAATCCAAAGCAGCACTGCATACACGAAAAAGCGTGCCATTTCGTCATTCCATTTTGAATATTTCCTGCTGATGGTCGGACAGCTTAAGTCGGTCCAGCATCTCGCGAACGGAAAGACCCACCCCCGGGTGGATCCAGTCCGGATCGATCTCGGCCAGAGGTGCCAGGACGAACAGCCGTTCGTGCATTAACGGGTGAGGTACCGTCAGTCCAGGGATATCTAATTTGAGGTCTTCGTAAAACAATATATCAAGATCGAGAGTCCTGGGGCCCCATTTGACGGTCCGGACTCTCCCGAAACTCTTCTCCAGCCCGAGCAGGAAATCGAGCAATTCCGGTGGGGCCAGCGAAGTTTCGCATAAAACCGCGGCATTAATATACCACTCCTGCCCGGTGACCCCGACGGGTTTAGTCCTGTAGAGGGATGAGGCCAATAGAATATTAATTGCCGGGTGATTTCGCAACCCCTCGATTGCATCCAGGCAAATCCGGACGGAATCACCCTGGTTGCTTCCTATGCCGATCGCAGCTTTTTTCACTTCTTGAAATTGAGTTTTCGTATGCGATCAACGGCTTCCCGGATACGCTCCTTTGGGACCGTCAGGGCCATGCGAACGTATCCCTCTCCCGGTTCGCCGAACCCGCTGCCGGGTGTCGTAACGATTCCGGCCTCACGCAAAAGGAGTGAAGTGAATTCCTTGGAAGTGTACCCCGGCGGTGTGGGGCACCACACATAGAAAGTAGCCCTGGGCACTTCGGGATCGAGACCGGCTTCCTTGAGACCTGAGATCAGGATGTCGCGTCTTTCCTGGTAAATCGACTGCATCTCGAGAACGGGGGCCTGATCGCCTTCCAGTGCGGCTATGCCCGCCCACTGGACCGCGTTGAAAGCACCCGAGTCGATATTGCTCTTTACCTGTCCGAGTCCGGAAATGAGTTCAGAATTTCCCACTGCAAACCCGAGTCTCCACCCGGTCATATTGTAAGTCTTGGAGAGGGAATGGAACTCGATTCCGACATCGCGCGCCCCGGGGACTTCCATGAAGCTCATCGGATGATAGTCGCCGAAAGACATTTCAGTATAAGCGGCGTCATGGCAGACAATTATGTCGTATTTCTTCGCGAACTCGACGACCCGGATGTAGAAATCCCTGTCGGCCGTAGCACCGGTCGGGTTGTTCGGGTAATTGACGAACATCAGCTTGGCGCGCTGGGCGACGTCTGCCGGAATGGCATCCAGGTCCGGCAGGAACTTGTTCTTCTTCAGAAGGGGCATGAACCAGGATTCCCCGCCCGCAAACATGGTGGCAATATGGTAGACCGGATAGGCGGGGGAGGGTACCAGCGCCAGATCGCCGGGATCGATGAAGGCGAGCGGCAGGTGAGCAAGGCCTTCTTTCGAACCGATGAGGGTGAGAACTTCCTTTAGCGGATCCAGATCGACCCCGAACCTTTTTCCATACCATTTCGCGACGCTCACGCGGAAGTCGTTCATCCCCGAGTAGGAAGGATACTGATGGTTTACCGGGTCTTTCGCGGTTTCGGAAAGCTTGTCGATTATGTGTGCGGGAGTGGGCAGGTCCGGATCTCCAACCCCGAGACTTATCACATCGACTCCCTTGGCAACCAGTTCAGCCTTCAGACGGTCAATCTCCGCAAACAGGTAAGGGGGGAGCTGCCGCAAACGTTCTGCTTTTGAGAATGCCATTCGAACCTCCGAATGAATTGATTATTATGAAAAGCACCTGATCGCCCGGAACACGGAAATCCAGCGCAGGCAATGTATGCAGGCCGGGTTTTTGTTAAAGTACGGCAGTGCGGCTGATGCGACTGCCGTAACGGGCCTGCGATCCTGCGGTACACGGGGAACTGTGGCGAAAATTCTTCTTAGAAAACTTATTTGATTCCGAGCACGTCGCTCATGTCATATAGCCCTTTGGGCTGTTTTACTATCCATTTTGCAGCGTGGACCGCGCCGCGGGCAAAGTTGTCGCGGCTCTGAGCACGGTGTACCAGCTCTATTCGTTCTCCGAGGGCGGCAAAAATAATGGTATGTTCCCCCACAATATCGCCGCCGCGTATCGTCTGGATTCCGATTTCTGCGTCCGTGCGCTCTCCAATTATCCCATGTCGCCCATAGACCCCGACCTCATCGAGATTTCTGTTCAGCGACTGAGCGATAATCTGGGCCAGCTTTACGGCCGTGCCGCTCGGAGCGTCTTTCTTGAACCGGTGGTGCGCTTCGATGATTTCCACATCGGAAGTCTCACCCAGAAGACGGGCTGCGTCGGCCACCAGCTTGAACAATACATTTACTCCGATGCTCATGTTCGGCGAAATCACGCAGGGAATTGCGGACGTCAGTTCCCTGGCCTCCTGGAGCTGTTCCCGGGTAAATCCGGTCGAGCCTATAACCATGGCTTTTCCGCGCGCGGACGCCCGCTTCAGATGCTCCAGCGATACCGCGGGACTGGTGAAGTCCAGGACTACGTCGGCCTGATCGAGGACGCTGTCGATCCCGTTTCCGATCTGTTTGCCGGTAGGGCTTCCGCCAATTACTTCAGAGAGTTCTTTCCCGATGCCGGGATAGTTCGGATGCTCGAATCCTCCGGAGAGTTCAATGCCTTCGGTTTCGCTGACAAGTTGAGCGATCCTGGAACCCATCCTCCCGGCGATTCCGGCAACGGCTGCGCGAATCATCTTTTATATCTCCTACCCCTCTAAAATGCTTTGTGAACCGGCTCGGGAATAAGTCCATGAGCTTCCAGGACTTTCTTCAGCCGTTCGCGGTTGCCTTCGGACATGGGTGCGAGCGGGAGCCGCACTTCGTCGGATCCGATGAGCTTCATCATCGCCATGGCTGCCTTGACCGGCGCCGGATTGGTTTCATAGAAGAGGGCGTGACAAAGCGGCAGCAGCCTGTAGTAGAGCTTCCGGGCCTCTTCGAATTTACCGTCGAGAACCAGCTTGCACAGGTTCGACATATCCCATGGGGCCACATTGGAGACGACGGATATGACACCCTTGGCTCCGACACACATGAGGGGGAAAGTGAGGAAATCCTCGCCGGACATGACCGCAAAATCATCGCCGCAGAGGGTAATGATGTCGGTTGCCTGTTTCAGCGATCCCGTGGCCTCTTTGATGCCCGCGATGTTGTCGATCTTCGCGAGGCGTGCGACGGTCTCCGGTTCCATATTGACCGCCGTTCTCCCGGGAATGTTGTACATAATGATCGGGATATCGACCGATTTGGCGACCTTTTCGAAATGGAGGAAAAGACCCTGCTGAGTCGGTTTATTATAGTAAGGGTTGATCATGAGAACGGCATCGGCGCCGGCCTTCTTCGCATGGCTCGTCAGCTTGATGGCCTCTTCCGTGTTGTTTGACCCGGTTCCCGCTATGACGGGCACGCGATGGTTGGTCTGCTCGACAGTGATTTCGATAACCCGCTCATGTTCGGCAAAGGTCAGCGTCGCAGATTCGCCGGTCGTTCCGCAGGGGACTATACCATCGGTTCCGTTCGCAATCTGGAACTCGATAAGTTCCCTGAATGCGGCTTCATCGATCTTACCATCTTTAAAAGGCGTTACGATCGCCACCATAGCGCCGTGAAACATACATCCTCCTTTTATCGCCGCAGGGTTTCATCCCAAAGCTCGGCATCGTAGACAACTTTGGCATCGCCTTCCAGGAAAACACCGGAAAAAGCAATTGTATCGTTCTGAGACGTTTTATCAAAATGAATAACGAGCGTTTCACCGCTTCTGGTCAGCATTTTGACGGGTGACGTCACCAAGCTCCGTGCTCCCGCGAGGAGGGCTGTAGCAATGGAGCCGGTCCCGCATGCCAGAGTTTCGTCTTCAACCCCGCGCTCGTAGGTCCTGACGGTAATGTCGTGCGGACCGTTCACAAAAGCGAAATTGGCGTTGGTGCCCGCGGGTTGGAAGTACTGGTGAAACCGGATACTGCGGCCGTTGGAAAAAACGTCGAAGTCTTCGAGCTGCGAAGCACTGTCGGTAAAATGTACCGCGTGAGGAACACCGGAATTGATGAAGTCGACGTTCATCTGCCCGCCGTTCAGTTCGAGCGGAATGTTCAGCTTCAGGCCGTGCGGCTGAGTCATGCGGACCTTAACACGGTCTCCCATGATCTCGGCTTCTATTATCCCCGCCAGCGTACGAAACGAGATGTGTTCCTTTTTTACTATCCCGTTGAGAAAAGCAAAGCGGGAAGCACAGCGCGCGCCGTTTCCGCACATCTCCGCCTCACTTCCGTCGGCATTGAAGAAGAGCCATTGGAAATCGACATCTGGATCGTTGCCGATGAGTATGAGGCCGTCCGCTCCGACGGATACTTTGCTCCTGCAGGCCATCTGCGCGAGCTTGCGTCCGCGTTCCTTGTCTATTCCAAGCCCGCGGTTATCGATGATAATGAAGTCGTTACCGCTTCCGGTCATTTTCCAGAAGCGGATTCTTTCCTGGATAGCGGACAATTGTAACTCCTTGCAAATTTAGCCGGGAGTATTCTCCCGGGATCCGATATTACTATTCGGGTATCGTTTCGGGACGGATCAGGTCGTCCCACGTTTCCCGTTTCCTGATCACGGTAAACTCTCCGCCGCTTACGAGAACTTCGGCCGCGCGCGGGCGTGAATTGTAGTTCGAAGACATGCTGAATCCGTAAGCGCCTGCGCTCATAACGGCCAGATACTCGCCGGATGCCGGCATGGGAAGTCCGCGGTCCTTTGCGAGGAAATCGCCGGATTCGCAGATCGGCCCGACAACGTCGACGATTTCCGTCTCTTTCCGGTTCCGCAAAACAGGCTGAATGTAATGGTAGGAACCGTAGAGGCTCGGGCGTACCAGATCGTTCATGCCTCCGTCCGTTATAACGAAGTTCTTCGCCGGGGTGCGCTTGGTATAGAGGACCTTGATGGCCATGATTCCGGCATTGCCGACAATGACCCTGCCGGGCTCGAAAATGAGGGTGCACTTGAGGTTGTCGAGTTCGCGCAGGATTGCCCCGGCATATTCGTGAGGCTGCGGGGGAGCTTCCTGGTCGTATACGATTCCGAGTCCTCCACCCAGGTCGAGATAGCGGACCTCAACCCCGATCCCCCTCAGACGTTCGATAAGCGCGCGGAGGCGTTTGAGGGCGTCAACGAAAGGCGTCAGTTCCGTAAGCTGGCTGCCGATATGGCAATCTACTCCAAGGATTTCGATATTCGAGAGGCCTTTTGCCTTTTCGTAGGCTTGAAAAGCATTGTCGATGGAGATCCCGAATTTGTTTTTCTTCATTCCCGTCGAAATGTACGGGTGTGTGTTCGGGTCTATATCGGGATTAACGCGCAGGGATATGCGGGCCTTTATCCCCATCGCGGCAGCGCGGCGGTCGATCTGCTCCAGTTCTTCCGTGGACTCGATATTGAACATGAGGATGTTTTCACGGAGGGCGAAATCGATCTCCTCAAGCGTTTTCCCGACGCCGGAGTAGACGATGCGTTCCGGGGGAATGCCGGCCTTTCGCGCGCGGAACAGTTCTCCACCTGAAACGATATCGACTCCGCCACCCATCGAACCGAAAAGCTTCAGGATGGCGATATTCGAGTTCGCTTTGACGGAGTAGCAGGTGATATGCGGAACGTCTTTGAAAGCCGAATCAAAGACATTGAAGTGATGGCGCAAGGTGGCCCGGCTGTAAATGTAGCACGGAGTTCCGACTTCCTCGGTTATGCGCCGGACGGGCACATCCTCGCAGTAGAGTTCGTCTCCCCTGTATTGAAAATGATGCATGGGAAATCCTCAATTCTGAAATAACCCGACCTCCGACGAAGAGTTCGGGTGTGTGCGCAAAACCATGGCCGGAGCGGATTATTCCATCAGCAGGTTTCTCATTTCCGACCACTTTGAAAGAAGGCCTTCCTTGTGGTCCGATTGTGCGCTTACGGCCGATACGGCATAGAAGTAGGTTGCGTTCTTCTTGGCCCCCTTGTCCATAAAAGGCGGATGCTGGATCGGGCTGGCCGTCAGGCGAATGATCTCTTTACCCTCACGGCGATAGACGTGGTAGCCGGCATTGTTCCCTTCGCTTTCCGTCCAGCGTATCTCAAGCGCTCCTTTGGCCGGCACTATCCAGACATTGCCCGGAGGAGGCGGGGTGACGGATTCCGGCGCCTTGGCCAGGACTACCGCCGACGGCTCGCCCAGAACGGGTGTGTTTTCGATGATGGATACCGGGACGATCCTGTAGCTGTAGTTCTGCTGCGAGGCGACTCCCTGGTCCAGGAAGGAATTGCCTTTAACCGAATTTGGAGAGGCTTTCTCCCATCCCTTGTTCTGGGTGAGGCGTTCGACCCGGAAGGCGATATCGCCCTGGAGATTATTCCCTTCCAGGTCTTTGGTTCCCGGCTTCCAGTTCAGAAGAATTCCCTGGGTCTGAGTAGCTGCAGCCACGTTGACGGGCGCCGCGGGCCCGGGAAACATACTGGCAATGACGGGGTTGGAACTCGAAACGGCATTTCCCCTGTTGTCCTGGAGTACTACCTGGTAACGATAGGCCCTGTGGAAAGCTACATTCGGATCGGTCCACCGGAGCCTCTGGTCCGGCGAGACCATTGCCGCCGCGGATGACGGATCCAGCACCTGAATTTCCTGCTGGGCCGTTCCGGGGCATTCCGCGCAACTGCGGTTTTCCCACTTCAACTCGGCCCTCATGACCGAATAGTGCATATCGTGCCCGGGAGTTTTTGCCGGGAGCGACCATGACAGCTCGACAGCGTGGGGCATCACCTGTGCCTGGAGGTCCTTTACCTGAGGGGCCGCTTCTTCGCCCGAGGGCTTAGGAAACATCTTCCTGCCGCACCCGGCGCTGATCACAGTAAGAGCACAAATGAGCAGTATTCCCACAAGGTCTCTATGCCGGACCGATATTTTCTTTGTATGCATAGGCTCTATTTTTCCGATTTCGGGTTAATGCTGGAATCCGATTCAGAAGTCTTAAGATCGCTCCGGGCCCGGTCGATTGCTTCTGTGACACGGGATGTGG
The DNA here is from genome assembly GCA_023416335.1 of Pseudomonadota bacterium. The sequence continues at coordinate 16,401 of JAEZHY010000274.1, forward strand.
CAGTCCCCCCGAGGGAAGTCCTCTGATCGATAACGCTCAATACCTCGAGATATGGATAGACGTCCTCGTCGAACGCCTTGTGGAAAGTCTTGAATTCGTCGAGCGTGCATTCGTTCAGCTCTTTTCCGTTCTGAATGCAGCTCTGAACAATCTGGCCCACAATATGATGCGCTTTGCGGAAAGGGACTCCCTTCCTTACCAGATAGTCCGCAATGTCGGTGGCAAGGGTAAAGCCCTGTCCGGCCATTTGGGCCATTCTGTCCCGGTTGACGGTTATTTCGGGAAGAAGCTTGGAAAGAAGCCGCAGGGTGCTCAGGACCGTATCCACCGTATCGAATACGCGTTCCTTGTCTTCCTGCAGGTCTCGGTTATAGGCAAGAGGCAATCCCTTGGTCAGGGTGAGCAGAGCCATCAGGTTGCCGTAGACGCGTCCGGTTTTTCCCCGCATCAGTTCGGGAACATCCGGATTTTTCTTCTGGGGCATGATGCTCGACCCGGTGCAGAAGGCATCGCTTATGTCTATAAATGCGAATTCCTGGCTGGACCAGAGGATGAGTTCCTCGGCCATGCGGCTCACGTGCATCGTCAGGATGGAAGAGGCCGCACAGAATTCGATCATATAATCCCGGTCGCTGACCGCATCGATACTGTTTGCAATCACTTTGGGGAATTTCAGATATCGGGCGGTCCACGCCATATCGGTCGGAAAAGTCGTCCCGGCCAGAGCGGCGCTCCCGAGCGGCATTACGTTCGTCCGGACCAGGCAGTCTTTGAATCTGCCGCTGTCCCGGGAAAACATCTCATAATAAGCCATGAGATGGTGGGAAAACAGCACCGGCTGAGCGTGCTGCAGGTGCGTAAAACCCGGCATGACGACGCCCAGGTTCTGTTCCGCCAACGAGACCAGTGTGCTTTCGAGTTCGTGCAGCAGGCCAATGGCCTGGGCGAGCACGTCCCGCATATACATACGCATATCGACGGCAACCTGGTCGTTACGGCTTCTGGCCGTGTGGAGCTTTCCTCCCGTCTCGCCGATGCGGGCGGTCAGTTCTTTTTCGATCGCCATGTGGATGTCCTCGTTGGACGGATCCAGAGCGATCTGACCGTGTTCCATGTCGCGGAGGATCTCCCCGAGGGCCTGGACTATCTGCGATGCTTCTTCGTGAGAAATGATGCCGCATTCGGCGAGCATGCGACAGTGCGCTATGCTCCCCTCGATATCGTAGCGGTACAGCCGGCTGTCGTAATGGATCGAGGCGGTATAGTCCTCCACAAGTTTGTTCGTAGGCTGGTCAAACCGGCCCTGCCAAAGCTTTTCGGCCATGCGGTGAGACTCCTCAATTCGACTTTGCGGGCTGCGCGAGGCTTTGCTTTACAAGCGTTTGTATCCGAAGACGAAGCCCGAGCAGCCGGATGAAGCCGGTCGCTTCGTCCTGCCTGTAAACGTCGTCTTCTTCGAAAGTGGCAAAATTCGGCTGGTAGAGAGACCTGTCCGATTTGCGTCCGATTACCTGGCAGTTGCCCTTGTAGAGCTTAAGGCGCGCCGTGCCCCAGACGTTTTCCTGTGCAAGATCCATGACGTTTTGCAGGAACTTCATCTCGGGCGAATACCAGAAGCCATTATAAACCATGCGCGAATATTCGGGTACCAGGCCGTCCCGCAGATGCATGACTTCCCGATCCATCGTTACCGACTCGACTGCCTTATGGGCGATCCTCATAATCGTTCCGCCCGGTGTTTCATAGACTCCGCGCGATTTCATGCCGACGAACCGGTTCTCCACGAGATCTACGCGGCCGACGCCGTGCCTGCCGCCAATCTTGTTCAGGTGCTTCAAGAGCTGGGCGGGGCTCATGCGTTCGCCGTCCACCGCAACAGGGTTGCCTCTTTCGTAATCGATCTCGATGATCTCCGGCTTATCCGGTGCATCCTCGGGGCTAACCGTCAGCAGGAACATCGAGGGATCCGGCTCCAGCCAGGGGTCTTCGAGAATGCCGCCCTCGTAGCTGATATGGAGCATGTTGCGGTCGCTGCTGTAGGGTTTTTCCTTCGTAACCGGAACGGGGATTCCGTGCTTATTGGCAAATGCTATCAGGGCAGTCCGGGACTTCATGTCCCACTCGCGCCAGGGCGCGATGACCTTGATGTCGGGCTTGAGCGCCATGTATGCAAGTTCAAAGCGGACCTGGTCGTTTCCTTTTCCCGTTGCTCCGTGGCTTACCGCATCCGCGCCTTCTTCTTCAGCGATCTTGATCTGCTGCTTGGCGATCAGGGGACGCGCAATGGATGTTCCCAGCAGGTACTGGCCTTCGTAAAGGGCATTTGCGCGAAAAGCGGGAAAAACGAAATCGCTTGCGAATTCCTCCCTCAGATCCTCGATTCGCGCTTTGACGGCGCCGGTTGCGATCGCTTTCTTTTCAATGCCGTCCAGTTCCTCGTCCTGGCCAAGATCGGCGGAGAAAGCAACCACCTCGCATTTATAGGTTTCGATAAGCCATTTCAGGATGATGGATGTATCGAGTCCGCCGGAATAAGCCAATACAACTTTCTTGATACTCATTATAGACTCCATTTCGTTGGATATGCGCTGAAAGGGGCAGCGGGTTTCGGTTTGTATCTTTTTGCGGAGATAAAGTTCAATACCGATGACAAAAATATTCTCCGCCCGGGCGCCGCCGGGCAACCGGAGTCTTGTCCCCGCCCTTTTATTGAAAACTACAGAGTCTTACTCCCGATCAGCCAGTCGAGCAAGGCCATTTGCAGATGCAGCCGGTTTTCTGCCTGGTCGAACACCACCGACTGGGGTCCTTCCAGGACTTCTTCTGATATTTCCTCACCGCGATGCGCAGGCAGGCAGTGGAGCACAATCGCACTGGAGGGTGCGCAGGAGAGGAGTTCCGAATTGATCTGGAAATCCCGGAACGCGTTCTTCCGTTCCTCGGCTTCCACTTCCTGACCCATGCTTGCCCAGACGTCCGTATAAAGCACGTCGGCATTCGAGACGGCTTTCCCGGGATTGGACGTCAGGTTTATTTGCCCCTTGTTCTGAGCCCGAGCCCAATCGACTACGGTTTTGTCGGGTTCGTATCCCTGCGGGCAGGCAAGGTTCAGCGTAAAGCCAAGGATCGCGGCGGCATAAATCCAGGAGTTTGCAACGTTGTTGCCGTCTCCGACCCAGGTAACCGTGAGGTTGTCCAGCGAGCCGCGTTTTTCCTGGATCGTGAGAAGGTCGGCCAGGACCTGAACCGGATGGGACATGTCGGTCAGCGCGTTGACGATTGGAATCGAGGCGTACTTCGAAAGTTCCTCCACGTCGCTATGCGCAAATGTCCTGATCACAATGGCATCGATATAGCGTTCCAGGACGCGGGCCATGTCCATGAGCGGTTCATGCCGCGAAATCTGGCTGTCCTGGGCGGTGATGAACATGGACTGGCCGCCCAGACGATAAACGGCGGCTTCGAAAGAGACGCGCGTCCGGGTGGAGGGCTTGAGGAACACAAGCCCCACTATCTTGCCGGTGAGGGTCTGCTTGAGCCTCCCTTCGGCAAGCTCGCGCTTCATTTCCCCCGCTTTTGAAATCATGCTTTGGATTTCCCCTGCAGAGAGATCCCGAATTGAGAGCAGGTCGCGTTTCATAGAGTTTCCTCTTTAAAGATACCGTCAAGGATTCCGATCATCTTGTCCACTTCGGATCGACCGGCGATAAGAGGCGGAACAAACCGCAGAACGGTATCGTGCGTACAGTTTATGACTGCACCGCGGTCGAGGCACTTCTGAACGAATTTCGCGCCGGGAACATTGAGTTCCAGGCCGATCATGAGACCTCGTCCGCGAACTTTTTCAATGAAGGAGTAACGTTGCTTGAGTTCCTCCAGACAATTCATGAAATAGGCGCCGGTCTCCCGCACGTTGCGGAGAAAATCCGGATCCGAAATAATCCTGAGCGCTGCAAGCGCCACCGAAGTAACGAGCGGTCCTCCGCCGAATGTCGTGGCATGAGTTCCGGGAGTGAATGCCTCCGCGACTTCATCTGCGGCAAGCATTGCCCCGATGGGCAGCCCGTTTGCCAGCGCCTTGGCAAGCGTCATGATGTCCGGGGTAACATCTTCCTGTTCGTGGGCAAACAGGGTACCCGTCCTCCCCAGTCCCGACTGAACTTCGTCGAAAATGAGAAGAAGATTGTTTTCCCTGCAAAGCGCTTTCAATTCCTTGAAGTATCCCGGAGCAGGGAAATTCAGCCCGCCTTCGCCCTGGACCGGTTCGACCATCACCGCGCAGGTCTTGTCATTGATGGCGGCTTTTACGGCCGGAATGGAATTGAATTCGACATAGGAAAATCCATCCACCAGGGGCTCAAAACCCTTCTGCACCTTGGTCTGCCCCGTGGCCGAAAGCGTAGCCATCGTGCGGCCGTGGAAGGACTCCTTCATCGTCAGAATCTGATATCTGCCCGGACCGAAGCGGTCCCAGCTATACTTGCGGGCAAGCTTTATGGCGGCCTCGTTGGCTTCGGCCCCGCTGTTGCAAAAGAATACCTTATCTGCAAAACAGAGGCGTGTCAATTCCGCGGCCAGTTCCACCTGCGGGTATGTATAGAAAAGGTTCGAAACGTGGATCAGTTTCGATGCATTTTCATTAATGACCCGGGTCAGTTCCGGGTGGCAGTGGCCGAGGCTGCAAACTGCGATGCCGGCCAGAAAGTCCAGGTATTCCTTGCCCGTATCATCCCATAGTCTGCACCCTTCACCCTTGACGAAGGCCACCGGAAATCTGGCGTAGGTGCTGAAAATGTGGTCGCGGCAGTCTTGCTTTACGTCTTGGATTTGGTTTTTCATTTTTCCAGTTCCCGGCTCCTCAGGATTTCAGTCCCAATTCCCGCATCGGTGAACATCTCCAGCAAAATCGCGTGCTGGAGGCGGCCGTCAACGATATGAACCTTACCCGCGCCCGCCTGGAGGGCGTCGATCGCGCACTGTATCTTCGGGATCATTCCTCCGCGGAGTGTCTGATTCTGCATGGCTTCCTCGGCTTCCGAAACGGTCATGCTCGATATGAGTTCGCCCTGCTTGTCGAGCACTCCCGGCACGTCGGTCATGAGGAGGAGTTTGTCGGCCCCAAGAGCGCCGGCCAGGGCGCCTGCGACGAGGTCCGCGTTTATATTGTATGTTTCTCCGCCCCGGCCTACGCCTACGGGAGCAATTACCGGTATGATGTCGCTTTTCACGAGCGTTTCGAGAATATCGAGGTTGATTTTGTCCACCTCGCCCACGAGGCCGATGTCGATAATCTCGGGCGGGCGGTCCTCGCCCATGTCTCGGGTTATCTTGAGTTTACGTGCCTCGATGAGTTGGCCGTCCTTGCCGCTGATGCCGATCGCGCGGCCGCCCTGGCGGTTGATCAGGGAAACGATCTCTTTATTTACTTTCCCGGCCAGGACCATTTCAACTATGTCCATGGTATCGGCGTCGGTTATCCGCATCCCTTCGCAGAAATCGGATTTCTTGCCGATGCGCCGCAGCATCTCTCCAATCTGCGGACCACCCCCGTGAACAACTACGGGATTTACCCCGATGTATTTCATCAATACGACGTCTTTGGCGAAGCTCTCCTTGAGGTCTTCGGCCACCATGGCATGGCCGCCGTATTTTATGACGATGGTTTTCTGATAGAAGCGGCGAATATAGGGGAGCGCCTCGACCAGGATATTTGCTTTTTCGCTCATGGCATACCCCGCTCATAGAAATAAAAATCCTCCCTTTCCGTCTATACGGGAGGATTTTGGGACAGAATAGAACCTTTTAGCCCCGAATGTAAAGGATTGCAGGGACGGTTTCAAATAAAATATTCAAAAGCTAAGTGAAAATAAACACTTCGAGAAAAATAAGGGCGGGCGGCAGTCACCTTTGTCGAAATGTGCCGGATGGCTTTGAAGGATCGGAAAATAAACGTCCTGCTTGCCGGCTGAAGTTTTTTTTGTGGCCGGGCAGCTTGTGATTTGAAGTGAGAACAGCTCTGAGCGCGGGCCTGCGCGCTAAGTACAAGCTCGAAAAAAAATCGGTGCAGACCCGGGAAATTGTGCATTATTTCTTGACAGAGGGTCTATGTTGTACTAATTGTCTCAATCGTTCGTTTACCTCCTAAGTGTTACCCTCCCCTGGGGTTGGGGGGCTCCAGGGGGGGATACACCATCATCCCTTACGCTAGCACTATTTTTCCCTTTTTGCCAGCCTGAATTTTCTTCTCGTGGAATATCGACTCCATACGAATGGAGCGCGATTGGGAAAGCCGTTCGGCATGCAACCGCGCCCCGATTTCAATGGACCGTTGTTTCGGGCCACATCTCCTGAATATCCGCCGGCAGGGAGTGCTTCACATCCTCCATTTCTCCCTCGGATATATTGCTGGAAAGCAGATTTACCACCACCTTCAAGGCTTCCTCGGGATCGACGTCCAATTGAGCCCTGTCGTATCCCAGGGCGATCAGGGCGAGGAATTCCTCTTTGGTTCTGAGTCTGAGCGGAGTATTGGAGGGATTCCAGCCTTCATAGTACATGCCTCTCAGGAGCATCGGCAATTGTGAGCCGAGGTGGGCGGCTTCATCGACCGTAAGCCTGTCCCTCAATGCATGGAGTACGGATCGGAGGACCATGTATGCCTTGTGCCTGTCCTGCCAACCTTCCTCGTCCATGATCTTCTTGAGCCAGATATTGCTCTTTTGCACGGTAGTATCGAAACTCCCCAGTCCCGTCATGGCCATGTCTTTTCCTCCTTTCTTCTCACTCCTGGTTTTGTTAATCTATTCGATATGTTAATCACTTCCGTGCCCAGAGGCAGTCGCATGACGGGAGGTCGCCCGATCTCTCCGGCTCCCTTCATACAATCGTTGATTTATTATACGTTTGGGGGTAGGGGGGATGTGAATAACCGTAAATCGTATTCATACCGGACGACTCGAAATCGAAAGGAAAGAGTATCAATCGCAAGACAAGGATTTTTCTGATCTCCGCGGCCCTGCTCGCGCTTTTTCTGGGAGCGCTGGATGCGCTCGTGGTCGGGGCGGCGATGCCCACGATAGTTGCCGATCTCGGAGGACTGCAGCTTTATAGCTGGGTTTTTTCGGCATACATGCTCTCCCGTGCCGTATCTCTGCCAATTTTCGGCAAGCTCTGCGATCTGTTGAGCACAAGGAAGCTCTATATTGCGGCGATTGTAATCTTCACGGCGAGTTCGGTCCTGGCAGGGATGTCGCGAAGCATGGGGGAGATGATAGT